>JANNXI010000021.1:0-1904 GCA_031409495.1 Betaproteobacteria bacterium | reverse complement strand
CCCGGCGACAGCATCGAGCCGTTGCCCGACATCGACTTCAACATCCGCCACGGCAACACACTGGTGGGCTACGCCACCGCGGACGAGACCGAGGCCGCAGTGAAGGGCGCGACGCAGGGCAATCTGTTCAGCGATGCGTGGGAGGACATCCGCATCCGCCTAATCGCGGTGGAAGAGGCTTATCAGAACTTTCAGATTCAGCAGGTGCAGCGCGGCGGCCATGTCACAGCGCAGGACAAGCAGGCGCTGGCGGTACAGCTTGCCGACCTGGACGAGATGCTCAACTTCCATATGTGCCGTGCCTACGGCAAAGACCCGACCAAGGGCAAACAGCTCAAGGCTTGGAAGGCCAGCCACAAGCCATTTCATTGGTATGTTGATTTCCACTCGCTCTTGGCTCAGGGCGGGTTCGACGCCATTGTGGGCAACCCGCCGTGGAAGGAGTATGCGGCCGTCAAGGACGATTACCGCGTGGTCGGATACGACACGATTGACAGTGGAAATCTGTATGCGCTTTGCACTGAACGCGCGTTCCAGATCGGTCACCGCCACAGTCACATTGGCTTCATCGTGCAGCTTCCACTGGCCAGCGCGAGTCGAATGAAAGTGGCGCGCAAGTTCGTAGAAACAGCCAGTGACGGGCTATGGGTCGCCACCTTTGATGATCGACCCGGAAAGCTCTTTGAAGGCTTGCAGCACTGTCGGTCGACTGTCTTCATTGCGCAGAAGGGCGTCCATACAGGAAAGTTGCTAGCGGTCAGTCGATATCAGCGGTGGCCAACGGCGGCGCGGCGGGAAATGATCGACTGCATTCGCTTGGTCGCGCACGCTTGGCCAACTACGCCGGAGGGAGCGTGGCCCAAGGTCGATGACCCGCCCGTTATCTCTGCGCTTTGTAAGGTGTTGGGTTCCTCCGGCCATCCGATGGCGCGTCACCGAACACGAATCCCGACGAAGAACTTCGTCTATTACCAAGAAGCTGCTCAGTATTGGATCAAGGCCACTTCCCACTTACCCTTCTACGCCAAGAACGGCGTAGAGACATCGCCATCCCACGGCCGGTGGGTCTACTTCGACACCGCGCAAGGATCGGCAATTGCTGCAGCGGTGTTGAACAGCAGCTTGTTCTACGCCTACTTCGTCGCGTTCGGCGACTGTTTCCATGTCACGGACGCGCTGGTTTCTGCGTTCCCGGTCCCGGATCAGGCCTGGTGCGACAAGGAACTGATGGCTGCCGGCAAACAGCTAATGCAGGCGCTGAAAAAGGGCGCAGCGCGCAAGGTGATTACTTCGCGCCAGTCAGGCCGAGCTGATCGCATTGAGTACGACGAGTACTTCGTCAGCTCATGCAAAGCCATCATTGACGTCATTGACGATCGACTCGCGGCTTGCTTTGGATTCACGCCGGAAGAGGTCGATGCCATTTGTGCGTTTGACCTTCAGTTCCGCGTCGGTGGCGAGGGAGAGGAACTGACGGATGATTGACCTGCCCGCCGCTCAAGCCGCAACCCGCCTCACCGCGCTGCTGCACTCCCCGGAGTCCAAGACCCTCGACTTCAAGCGCCTCGGTGCCGGCAAGGTGTCCAAGATGCTGGAGACGATCTGCGCATTCGCCAACACCGAAGGCGGCCTGCTGGTGGTGGGCATCGCCGACCCGAAGGAGGTGAAGCCTGGCGACAAACCGCAACAGCGTGTGTGGGGCCTGCAAGAGAACCCCGAAGCCTTCGACGAGTTGCAGCGCAAGTGCCGCACGCACTTCAACCCGGCCATTGCCACCTTGAGCGCCTACCGCTTGCCTTGCACCCTGCGCGATGGCAGCGCCGGCCATGTGGCCCTGCTGCGGGTGGGCAAGAGTGCGCGGGTGCACTCGGTGGTGGACGGCGGCACTTGGTCACGCGGGGACG
>JANNXI010000020.1:0-19388 GCA_031409495.1 Betaproteobacteria bacterium | reverse complement strand
TGAAGCTAAAATACTGGAAAACAAACACCGCGCACTCCAAAGCCTCGCCAAACAACTCGGGCAGACATTGGTGCCTATAAGAGAAAACCCTTGAAAACCACTATGTTCATGGAAAGGGCGTTTTCAAATATAGAATAAGGTAAAATTCGGGAGTGACTTAACTCTAAACGGAGGCAAACTATGCGCCTATTTCTACCCACCATCCCTCAATGGTTGCGCCGACACTGGTTTGTGATGGCCGCCAGCTTTATCGTAATTTCAGATCTCGCGGTCTTCGCCTTCGATAAGTTAGAAAACACTCGCTTGATGGAGGCCGCATTGCTCGCCGACTTCGCGATTATCATCCCGCTGCTTTATTTGGTTTATTATCGCGCTGACGGTAAACGTGCCGTCATCCGCGCGATCGGTCTGTGTTGCCTTGGTATTTGGGCGGTTGGCCACATCGTCCCCGAAGCGCAGCATAACCTAGTGGCAAAAGTTAGCTTTTTGCGCTACGTAGGCCTTGGCGTGTTGTTGCTGATCGAGCTAAGGCTAATGATCGAAATTTATCGCGCTATGTTTGGCAACCAAGAGCAAATGAAAACCAATATTGAATCGTCAGTGAAAGACGCTAATCTACCGCCATGGATTGCTCGCATTGTGATGCTGGAAGCATTGTTCTGGCGCAAGCTTTGGGCGCTGCTGCGGCGCATATTTACTGCGTTTAAGCGTTAAAAAAGTGGTGGTATTTGAACGCGAGGATAAACTTTTAAAGCGAACCCAATCGGAGCGCTAATACAGCGGCAGCTAGAGGCTTCCAACGCGCATGATATTGGCGCCTTAACCGACACTTATGCCAACGAAGCCCAGCAATTCGTGCACCCCAACACACTAATCGCCACCGGCCATATTGAAATCGGCGCTCGCTTTGCAGTCCGTTTTGCCGAAAATAAACCCCACGTTACGTTATTAAACTGCATCGTCGCAGGCAATTTTGTAGTCGATCACGAACGGATTGAACGCAATTCTTCGGTTGGCCGTAGCGAAGTTGAACTCGTGCGATGTATGACGTAGTAGATGGGAAAACTGCGAAAGCGTGATTTTGGTTCGCGCAATGAATCAAGCCGAAGATGTCCGTATTTCAGGTATTTTAAGAGCTTTTAGTAGATTGAAAACGACCCGTAGTCGACTAGTTCGTCGGTGCTATCGCTTTTTGACGCGGCCACTTGGTGCTAGGCTGCAACCATGTTTGTGCTGCGTAACTTACGTAATAAATGATGGTGGCAAATAGCACGAGCCGTGGCAACAGATAATACCGATACTCTGTGTGCGAAACAGCGACGGTAAAGAGGG
Organism: Betaproteobacteria bacterium; assembly: GCA_031409495.1. Taxonomy (GTDB): domain Bacteria; phylum Pseudomonadota; class Gammaproteobacteria; order Burkholderiales; family Usitatibacteraceae; genus JANMDR01. The sequence continues at coordinate 18,056 of JANNXI010000020.1, read as the reverse complement.
CATAAAATAAGCTAATCCCGTTGATAAATCGCAACGGCCGCGGACCAAAGCAGGTTGCCCAAGTGGTGTAGGATAAATATAGTCCGGAGCTTAAAAACATGCCGGTTAGCTCGAGTTTGCTCGGATACCAACGCGCCGGTGGGAAAATTTGCTCAAACACCGAATATGGCTCCAGCTTCTGTGGAAATATGCCGACGTATAGCTTCACCAACGCGTGAGAAACTTGGTCCATGGGGACCACCATTGAAAACGTCGGTACCGCGGCAGCACCCTGAAGCACCATTTCCCGCGAAGCATTTGGTACGCCGTGGCCGATGAAGGGCCATAAATGCGGGGTTTTTACAACCGAAAAACTCGCCACCTCATAAGGCCAAAAAATGCCGGTGTGCCACAAAACCCAAAAGCATTGAAGTAAGGCGAAGCTCAAACCTAAGCCAGCAAAAACTGGATTTCGCCACACACTGGCGTGCAAGACCCCGGGCCGCCGCTCTCTGGTGAGGAAATCAATGGTTATCGCCCCACCCAACACCACAGGCCCATACAAATAGTAGTTTGGTTTAAGTAACGCTGCCGCTGCCATTGCCAATCCAGCATAAAAAAACAAAGATGGCTTGTTGATTGCGGAGCCAGCGAGTGCACGGGAGCAGAAGGCAATGCCGAGGACGAAAAAAGCAAGCGACGGCAAATCCGTCATTTTGCCAACCGATGTACCAAATAAAACGATAAATGTACCCACGTACGCTGCAATGGCGGCCGCGTTTTTAGCGATTCTGTCCTCCGCTGCGAGGCGATAGGGATAAAACGCGGTTTTGAGTGAGTATGCACAAAGTAAAATTAAAAGCAGATTCAACGCTAGGGCAATATAACTTTGCGTTACGTAGTTACCACCCAATATTTTTGGAATTGCAAAAAACAGCATCGACGCGACTGGACGCAAAGTTTCTCTACAGGCATGTTTAATCGTAGTAGGTTCCGCTGCCAAGCCATCGGCACATCGTTCACCACCTACGTCGTAGCTTACTTCATCTATTCCTGTGGGGAATACCATGGCCGACTGAACATCAAGATCCATACACGATTTTCAAAATTAAATCCTAAATTAAAATGGTTGCACACTTGACGCAAAACGAAATGCTAGGAGTCCTAGTATAATAGGACATCTGGTTTTTTTGCCCACCAAAACTAAAATTTCTCTATGTTTAATAGCCACATGGATCGCACATCACTGAAACGCAAACAAACCCTTGGGTTGTTCTTTCTTGGAGCGGTTCCCCTTATCGTGGCAATAGCTTTGGCAACTTACTACGCCAACCAAAAACGTCCAAGCACCATACTGGCGGCAGAACTTAGTAATTTAGCGCCCATAGGTGAGATAGTCGTTGGTAGCCCAGTAGAGCAACATTTTTTATGTCCAGTTGATGAATTTGAATCATTTCGATTAAGGGCTGCGACATATGCGAGAACTAATAGCGCTAAATATAAAGTGACGCTTAGCGGCGGCCCCCTCGACGGTAAGGAAGATTTTTTGATAGAGTCGGCCAATATTAAAGATAACGCGTGGGTTGATTTCAAACTGAGAGGTGCTTGGAAGCGCTGTAAAGGACGCACACTTCGAATCGGTATTGTGGCAATAGACGCGGTACCAGGCAATGCGCTGACATTCTATACGGCAAGCCCGTATTACAACGCAAAAATTACCTTACCAAAAAAATTGGAACTTGAAAATCGTCAGCTCGCATTAGAGGTCAATACTGCAGTCGACAATGTTGAAAAACTGATACCGCCATTTGTTGATGCCAGTAAAGACAAGAATCAAGTTGGCGCAAGGCTAGATACACCTAGCGAATCTCAATCTGAATTAAAAGCCAACTATGATAATATTGGCCATTTTGGGGAGCTGACGGTGGGCAAAGTTATTGAACAATCAATTAGTTGTCCTGTGGGAAAACTAAAGTCTATAAGCGTGCTTGCCGCCACGTTTGTGCGCAAGAATAAGGCGCAATACAAGTTGAGCCTTGCCGATGGCGCAGATGCGCCGCAAGTGTTGAGCGTGGCTGCCATTGGTGTAAGAGATAATGGCTGGATTAGTTTTGTGCTTCCAAGACAAATAGAAAAATGTTCTGGTAGAAAGCTCACGCTTAAGATTGAGTCTAATGATGCAAAGCTCGGTGATGCGCTGTCTTTTTATCATAAGCCCGCGTATTATTCCGGGGCTTTAATTGCGCCAAATGATCCAGCGTTTACGGGTCGGCAGCTCTTGATCGAAATGAATCGCTGACGTGATGCATGCTGAACAAGCGCCCAAAATTTATAGTGTTAGTTAGGAAGTTCGAATGGCATTTCTAACGCCGACGCAAATAAAAGCCCTAGGGTTTAAAAGCATCGGCAAAAACGTGCGTATTAGCGACAAAGCCGCACTTTACAATACCGATCAAATGGAGATTGGAGATCATGCGCGTATAGATGATTTTTGCGTGGTTTCAGGCAAAGTTTCCATCGGGCGGAACGTGCACTTTGCGGTTTTCTGTAATGTGGCGGGCGGTACTGAGGGCATCACGTTTGAAGATTTTTCTGGGCTGGCTTATGGCTGCCACGTGTTTTCACAGAGCGATGATTACACGGGCGGTAGCTTAACAAACCCCACTGTTCCTACTGCGTACAAATACGAGACAAAACTGCCGGTGGTTATCGGCCGGCATTGCATTGTTGGCACAAATTCTTTGATATTCCCCGGTGTGGTTTTGGGTGAAGGCAGCGCGGTGGGTGCTATGTCGATGGTTTTAAAATCGACAGAGCCTTGGTCAGTCTATTTTGGCGCCCCGGCAAAAAAGCTTAGAGATCGCAAGCGCAATATGTTGGAAATGGAGCGTGCCTATTTGGATAGTGAAAAATGAACGTTGAAGCTCGTATTACACAGGCCTTGGACCAAAATCAACGTAGGTATTCCAGTTTAAGTCGCGGCTCAAAAACCACGATCGATCAAATCCTGCTTTGGTAAAAAAACCCAAGTTTGCTGAGGATGGTGCCAGCTAAGAATATGAAACTCTAAATCGTGTTTGCTGGCGAAATAGGCATGGTGCCCTGAGTAAAACGCACGCAGTCCGGATACATTCAGCATTGCTCATGTGCGTCAACACTATCAATCAGGAAGGTAGCGGCCAATGCGGCAGTGGGCTTCAATAGGCGGTTGGTTTCACGAAACCAGCAAGCTAGTAGGTCCATGCCAATGTGGCTAAAAATGGATTGCGCAAAAACGAAATCAAATTGGTTGCCGTCACTAATAACTGCGGTGTTATCAGCGCAAAACTAGGTTGGGCTCTTTAAGCGCGATGCGTAATGATCAGTATCCAATATCAAGTACCTTGTGGTGTTGGTGCAAGCCAAGGGACGTCAGCAAGCCGAACGGCATCGCGCAAATCAAATCGTAGTCTGCCGGTAGGCGCACAAAGATATGGCAATGTGGATCCGCTGCTTTAAGTCCTAAATCCAAATCATCACTCGCAAGTAACTTCACAAGTGGTTATTTTGGTTTTCCTGAAAACACAAAATAGCGGAATACCGTAAACAGAAATCCAGCCACAACAAGAATAGATGCTGCCTGAACAATTGGATGCGGATAGCCCATAACATCCACAAAATAATGCAAAATAATGTAGTTCAAACCGTAACCACCCGCATGGGCGATCACGTATTTAATTACGTCAGCCCAAGCGATGCCATCTTGCGCATTGTTGTTTTTAAATACCCAGCTACGGTTGATAAAAAACCCCACGGTCATGCCACCGACGTAGGTAATGCTCATCGCGATTTTGGGTGAATCCAATAAGTGTGCAAGTAGCAGGTAAATAACATAGGCGATGCCATTATTAGCAACGCCAGCGACGGCGTAGCGCAGTAGCTGTATGCTTAACACGGCGCTTTTGACAGGCAATTGTTGCGGCAGCATCGCTTAGCGACGCCGGGCATTTTCGCAACAATTTTGTGTATCACCCACCACATAAATTGGCCTATTTTTAGTCTCATCAAAAATTTTGCCGATGTATAAACCCAGCATGCCTAAGTTTGCAAACAGCATGCCCGATACCAGCAATAACGTAACCATGACGCTCGTCCAGCCCGCCACTGGCACGCCGTGAATGATGTAGCGAAGAACGAGGTAGGCCCCAGCCATCACGGCCCCTGTTGCCAAAAAAAAGCCAAATTGAATCGAGAGACGCAATGGCCGGTTTGAATGCGACACCATGCTATCGAGCGCTAGGGTCAATAACTTGCTAAAGGTGTAGCTAGATTTGCCTTCTGCGCGTACGGCGTGGTCAACGTCAACATAAGTTGTGCGAAATCCAAGCCAACGAATGAAGAGCGGAAAGTTGCGATTGTGCTCGCGCAGGTTGCGGAAATTTTCCAAGATGCGGTGATGGTAAAGGCCGAAATTTCCGACGGTATGGTCTGTCTTTTTATCGGTCAAATAGTCAAAAGCACCCCAAAAAATCAACGACGATAGGCGTTTAAGTAGGCCATCTTGCCGTTGATGTCGTCGCGCGCAAATCACATCAAAACCTTCAAGCGCACGGGCGTAGAGCTTGGGAATTTCTTCCGGTTGATCTTGTAGGTCACAATCCATCACAGCTACCCACTCACCGCTCGCAAAATCGATACCTGCGGTGATCGCCGCATGCTGACCAAAGTTGCGTGAAAAACTTACTATTTTTACGTGCGCAAATTCATTTGCAAGCGCATGCAGTGCCCGCGCTGAATCGTCCGGGCTAGCGTCGTTGATCAGAATAACTTCAAACGGCTTATTTAACGGTGTGAGCGTTGCGTTGATGCGGCTTACCAACTCGGTTAAACACGCAGCGCAGCCATAAACAGGCACCACTACACTAAACGTGTATTCGAACGCTGGCGGCGTGGTTAAGGGCTGTTTAAGCATATTAGGCGAAGAATGCATGAGCCGTATCGATCACTTTTTGTTGATCGGGCTCTAAGCCAATCCATAGCGGTAAACGCACTAGACGTTCGCTTAAATTGTTGGTGAGGGTCAAATCGCCATGGGCGCGAGAGTATTTTTCCCCCGCTGGCGCGCTGTGTAGCGGAATATAGTGAAACACGCATTGCACGCCTGCTGCTTTTAAATGGGCGATGAACGCGGTGCGCACATCCAAATTTTCAAGCAGTAGATAATACATATGTGCGTTATGTGCGCTGCCTTCGGGCACATGCGGGCGCGTGATTGAGCCTTTTGCGCTTAAGCCGGCGAAGGCATCGTGATAGCGCTGCCAAATAGCCATTCGACGTTTAGTAATGTCGTCAGCCTGCTCCATTTGCGCCCATAAAAATGCGGCGGTAATTTCGCCCGGCAAAAATGACGAACCGATATCGCACCACGTATATTTATCAACTTGCCCACGAAAAAACAGACTGCGGTTCGTGCCTTTTTCGCGAATAATTTCTGCGCGCTCAATCAAGGATGGGTCGTTAATTAGTAGTGCGCCGCCCTCGCCTGAAATTATGTTTTTAGTTTCGTGAAACGACAATGCCGCCATATGGCCGATGCTGCCTAAGGGGCGGCCTTTGTAGCTTGACATAATGCCCTGTGCGGCATCTTCGATTACGAGTAGATTATGCTTTGCCGCAAGTGCCATGATGGCATCCATATCACAACTAACGCCGGCGTAGTGCACGACGCAAATAGCGCGGGTTTTGGCGGTAATAGCCGCTTCAATTTTGGATGCATCCAAATTTAGGGTCGCACCGTCAACGTCAACAAAAACAGGCACAGCGCCTCGCAGTGCGAATGCATTGGCGGTAGATACAAACGTGTACGACGGCATGATGACTTCGTCACCCGCAACCATGTTGGCCAACATCGCTGCCATTTCTAATGCGGCGGTACAAGAATGGGTAAGTAATGCTTTTTTTGCGCCGGTACGCTGCTCTAGCCATGCGTTGCAGCGTTTGGTGAAGGAGCCATCACCGGAGAGATGGCCTAATTTATGGGCTTCAGCGATATAGGAGACTTCATTACCCGTTAGAAAAGGACGATTAAATGGGATCATGTGACACACACCTTAAAAATAGCTTTTGAGAGCAGCTTACAAAAAAATACAAGGACAAGAAACGAACCAGGCGGCTTGCCGTTACGCGCCCCAATGAATGCAGATTAGTTTACAGCAATTTTTTAGCCTTCATTTTCTTGGGGGGCGCTTCAGCCGTGATTTCCAACTTCACAGCCGCCGTGCCAGCGCGCACAAAGCCCAATTTGCGGGCTGCGACAGCTGAAACGTCGATGATGCGGCCAGGTGTTGATGGGCCGCGATCATTAATGGTAAGAACGACAGTTTTGTTGTTTTTTTGTTGGTTACTTTTACTTTGGTACCGAAGGCCAATGTGTTGTGTGCGGCGGTCATCGCGGCTGGATCGAAAATTTGACCCGATGCAGTTTTGCGCCCAGCGAAGCGTTTCCCGTACCAAGCCGCTTTACCTTCCATGGCATCGCCAGTGCTGGCAAATTTTACGGCAGTCGGAGCGGTAGCCACAGCGGCCGGCGCAGCAACCGCTGCGACAGCGGGTGCGGCTGTTGGGGTAGCAGGCGCTTGCGCTACGGCGAGTGTCGAGACGATGATTGCAGCTGCTAAAACGAAGCCTGTTGCGACGGCGTTGAATAATTCCGTGGCTTTCATTTTTCCCATTGATGTGACGATTTAGGTCTTGAGATTTGCATGCTATGAATGATGGTCAGCGTGCGCGACCCCTCTTATTATAGCGAAGCCGCATGGCCGATACCGCTAGCGTCGATAGGTTAGCCACTGATGGCGCTAGAAATAGCTGCGGTTTGTGCCATTTCGTCGCTTTGCCATGCTTTGCAGCCGAGCTTGGCTAGTGTTTCACCGGTTTTATCATCGGCGCTTGCTGTACCGCAAAGGCTAATGTTTTGATGTCGGCAAAATGCCGCGAAGCCGGCTACGCAAGCTTGCTGATGGCGGTTTAGTTTCAAAATATTGCCATTTAAAGCCGCTAACACTACGCAGTGAATGGTGAGCGCTTGGGTTAACGCAAATAAATTAGCGTGGAGCGCGACGTGGTTTATGGCGCACTGCACACCAAGGTTTGCAAGTTGATACGAAAAACACTGTACATGGTCACTATTTTTTTCAACCGTCGTTTGCGAAATTTCTAGGCATATGACGGCATTTGGAAACTGCGCTCGCTGAACGGCGATAAATGCTAAGGTGCGTTCGCTTGCGAAAACTTGCGCGGTACTTAAGCTAAAAAAGAGTGTTGCCGAAGTTCCGTGCGACTGCATGTTTTGTAGCGCCTGAAACAACGCCCATTCGCCTATTTCGCAGGCTAATTCATTGTCAATATCAAGGGTTAAGAATTGCGCTTGACTGAGCTTGCCCCGGCGCGGATGTTGCCAGGTAATGTGGCTGCTAAAGCCGGTAATACGGGCTTCTTCAGCTGCGGCCGCATTTTTTATACTATCACGGGCATCTCCAGTTGTGACGGCGCTTTGTTCATCAATGCAAAAATCTTCAAGCAACGTTCTTGGTAAGAGTTGCAGTTGAAACTCGCCCCGTTTCAAGGCTTGTTGTAGAAAGTTTTTGGTTGACGCTTCCTGCTGCGCCTTCATGCTGTGTGCGGCGGTAAAAAATTTAAAATCATTGCGCCCCGCTTGTTTGGCGCTATACATCGCTGTGTCGGCTTGTTTGCTCAATGCGTGTGCGTCTTGGGCGTGATCAGGATAAATGCTAATGCCCATTGAGCAACTGGGTGTTAAGCTAATGGAGCCGATCAGTAGGGGTTCGCGTAGGTGCGCCAATATGCGAGTGGACATACTGCGCAGCAGCGCTTCACATGCGTCGGAAGGCGCAGGTAAATTTTTGAGCAAGATCGCAAATTCATCGCCGCCAATACGCCCAACAATATCGCCTGGACGCACGCCGGCGCTGATGCGGCCTGCGACAGCCGTCAGATACTTGTCGCCCACGTCGTGGCCGTAGGTGTCGTTTACCTGCTTAAATCGGTCTAAATCAATGAAGATATAGGCGAGCTTTTCGCGATTTAGAAGTGCATGTGCAACGGTAGTATTGAGTTGCGCTAAAAATGCCGCGCGAGAAAATACGCCAGTTAATGCATCGATTGCAAAATTAACCATCGCGTGAACTTATAGCGTAATTTCGGCGATGACTGGCGCATGATCCGACGGCCGCTCGAGCTTACGTGGCGCTTTGTCAATACTGGCAGCCGTGCATTTTTCGGCTAATGCTGGGCTTAGTAAAATGTGGTCAATGCGCATGCCAAGATTGCGCCTAAAGCCCATCATGCGGTAATCCCACCATGAAAAACTTCTTTCAGTTTGCGTAAATAATCTAAAACTATCGCGCAATCCCATTGCTTCCAATGCCTGGAAAGCCGCACGTTCAGGGGCTGTACACAATACTTGCCCGTCCCACGCTGCGGGGTCATGCACGTCGGCGTCTGTTGGTGCAATGTTGTAATCGCCCAATAGCGCAAAGTAAGGATGCACCTTAAGTTGATCGCGAATATAAGGCTGTAAGGCGTTTAACCAAGCCAATTTGTATTGGTATTTTTCGGACTCCACATCTTGGCCGTTTGGAATATAAACGCAAATAACCCTCACGCCGTCGATGGTGGCGGCAATCACGCGCTTTTGTTCATCAGCGTAATCCGGGATGCCGTAGGTGATCTCGGTGGCAGCAACTTTAGAGATAATGGCGACGCCGTTGTACGTTTTTTGGCCTTCAAAAACGGCGTGGTAGCCCGCTTCTTGAATTTGCGCTATGGGAAACTTGCTGGATTCAAGTTTCAGCTCTTGTAAGCACAACACATCAGGCTGGTTATCGCGCAAAAAATCCAAAACATGCGGCAAGCGCACATTGAGCGAGTTGACGTTCCATGACACCAGCTTCATTTAGGCTTTGGGTTCGGCTGACTTGACTGGCGCCGCAGGTGCGGCTTCTTTCGCCTTGGTTTTACGCGTCAACACCCCGGGGCGCGGATAGCCTGCGTTGTCGAGCGCTAGATTCCATGCGTTTTCTTCAAAGCCGCGCATCGCTGCGTCACCAATCACCATAAAGGGCACATTCATTTCGCCCGATAAGCGCTTCAATTCATCGCCAATTTCTTTGGTCAGTTCGGGGTTTTTTGTAGTGTGTGGCACGCCCCTATCAGACAATATTTTGCGCGCTTTATCGCAAGCCTCGCCGCAGCTATTCACAAATAGCGTTACCGGACTTTTTCTGGCGGCTTCTGTAACAGCGTAACCGAGCTCTTCATTATTGGCGCCAGTACTCCCTAAGCGCTTTGTTGTCGGCTGCTTCGCGTCGGTCGGCGGCGGCTGGTCAGAGTAAACCACTCTGCCATCTTTATCTAGCCAACGATATACTTGCTGCGCTTGCGTTTGTAGCTTCACGGGCGCTTCTGTAGCGCTGGGCGCTTGTGCCTCAGCACTTACGGGCACCATACTTGCGATAACCAACAACGTGGCGGCGAGCAAATTTACGCAAGTAAAATTAATTTTCGAAATCATGGCTTTTTCCTCAGATTGGCTATGCGGGCATCCCATTATGCCGCATCAACGCAGCCATCGTCGGCGCCCGCCCGCGAAACGCAACAAATGACTCCATCGCAGGACGACTACCGCCACGGCCCAACAGCTCATCCCAAAACTTCTGGCCAACTATTGGGTTTAACACGCCTTGTTCCTCGAAGGCGCCATACGCATCTGCTGAAAGTACCCGCGCCCACATATAGCTGTAATAACCTGCCGCATAACCCCCGCCAAAAATATGGCTAAATTGATGTAAAAAACGATTGAAATAAGGATAGTTTATTACCGCAACTTGGCTGCGAACAGCCGTTAATAGGGCGTTTAGGGCATTCACTGTGCCTGCAGTCGCTTCGTCATTTTTTTCTCGGCTGAAGTGCGTATGCAGATGCATATCTACGAGCGCAAACTCTAGTTGTCGAACCATCGCCATGCCCGCTTGAAAATTCTTCGCATCCAGCATCTTTTGGAGTAACGTGGTAGGTAGGGTCTCACCGGAGTCAACATGCCGTGTCATGTCGGCAAGCACCCGCGGTTCCCAACAAAAGTTTTCCATAAATTGGCTTGGTAACTCCACGGCGTCCCATTCCACCCCCGCAATACCCGAGACACCGAGCTCGTCAACTTGGGTGAGTAAGTGATGCAAGCCGTGGCCAAACTCGTGAAATAGCGTAATCACGTTATTGTGGGTAAAAAGGGCCGGTTTGCCGTCCACGGGGCCTGGAAAATTGCAGTTTAAATACGCGACCGGTAGCTGCATGCCATTCGATAGCTTACGACGGCTTCTAGGGCTATCCATCCACGCTCCGCCCCGTTTGTTGGCGTTAGCGTAGAGGTCAAGATAAACATGGCCAATCAAGTTTTGGTTGCGATCGAAAAGGTCAAAAAACTGTACCGCATCATGCCAAACCGCTGTTTTTGCGGCTTTGAACGTGATGCTATAAATAGTTTGCAATAGCTTGAAAAGCCCCGCTAATACTGCATCCTCAGGGAAGTATTGACGTACTTCTTGTTCAGAAAACGCGTACTGGGCGCTGCGTAGGCGCTCCGCCACGTAGCCGATGTCCCAAGCGTTTAAAGTGCTCATATTGAGTTCGGCTTTGGCAAAGGCTACCATTGCCGCAAAATCATTCACGGCGTAGGGTTTTGTGGCGGCGGCCAAGTTGTTTAAAAAATCAAATACTTCAGCCGGCGATTGCGCCATTTTGGTCGCCAGCGATAATTCACCAAAATTATCGAACCCCAATAGCCCACTCAGCTCATGGCGTTTGGCAACAATTTCTAAAATTAGCGCGGTGTTATCCAGCGAAGCCGTTCCCAGTTCGCTGGCGCGCGTGACGTTGGCATGATAAATTTTTTCGCGTAACGGTTGCGAATGCGCATATTGCAAAACCGGCATTAAGCAAGGCGCGTGCAGCGTTAGTTTCCAACCTACTTTGCTGTCTGCCGCTGCCGCTGCTTTTGCCGTGTGCAGCACGTCGGCTGGAATGCCTGCCAACTCGTGTTCGTCTTCCACATACAGCGCAATGGCGTTGGTCGCGTCTAAGATATTGTCGTTAAATTTCGACGATAACGTCGATAGCGATTCTTGTAACTGTTTAAATTGCGGCTTTAGGTTTGCACTTAATTCCGCACCGCCTAACCGAAAATCGCGCAACACATTATCAAGCGTCTTATTCTGCGCCGAACTTAAGCTCAAACTGGCTGGAGACGCCCGTATTATCTGATATTTTGCAAATAGTGCTTCGTTAAGCGAGAGCGCAGTCCAAAATGCCGTTACCAGCGGTAATTGTTGATTGTACGCTTCGCGCAAAGATGGCGAATTGGCCACTAAATTCAAGTGGCTCACGATGCCCCACGCGCGGCTAATCCTTTCTGTCGCATCATCTAGTGGCGTGACAAAATTGGTCCATGTGGGTGCTTCGCTAGCTGATAACAGCTGCGAAATAACTTCGTCAGCCTCGCTCAACAATTGCGTCATCGCCGGTGCCACGCATTCGGGGGTAAAGGTGTCAAAGCGCGGCATGCCAGAAAAATCTAATATTGGGTTTAATGTAGCCATAGCCTAATTTACTGTGCGGAGAATTTTAAGTTAAACATCACTTGGCGACGCGAGGTGTTGTAGCCAGTGCTGTCTTCATAGGGTTGATTGGTCAGGTTGCTGCCAACGATTTCAGCGCTAAATTGTTTAGAGATATTGTATTGCAATCGCGCGCTTAAAGTGGCGTAGCCGCCCAATTGGCTTTCTGGTGCTTCGTTAGCAGAATCGTAGCGTTTGCCGACCGCAACCACGTCGACACCGCCACTAAATTTGCCAATGGCTTTTGCGACACCCACGCTGCCAAACAATTTAGCACGCCCGCGCAATTGCAGTTTGGACTCGGCATCAAGCGGCTGCTGTGCCGTAATTGCTGCGCGCAAGTCCAACCCTTTCCACTTGCCATTTGCGGTGAGTTCGAGACCGCGTATGTGGGCGCGGTTGATGTTTTCCGGCTTAGATGTTGTGGCATCGAAACTAATCAAGTCTTCAATTTTGTTGTCGAAAAGCGCTGCACTCGCGGTGAGGGCATCCACGTATTGCGTACCCTTTCGCGAATATTTATAGCCAATTTCGGTACTGGTATTGCGTTCCGGCTTGAGTGCCGCATTAGAAAATCCAGGAAAGTACAGGTCGTTAAAGGTAGGCAATTTATAGCCGCGCGCCACCGCGCCGTACACCAATTCTTCTGGCCACGCTTTAACGCCATAGGCAAATTGCCCCGTCGTTTGTTGGGCTTTCAATCCGGCTGCTGGGCTAAATTTATCTAGCCTTATGTTCGCTTGCAAATACTGCGACTCCTGTTGCTCAGCAATGCTGGCAAATATGGAGCGTGTGGTGCGTTTGCGGGTATCGTAATTGGTAGTGCTCGTCAGTGATTGCCGGTTTTGCTCCGCACCTAGCAATAGCGTGCCTACTGGCGTTCGCAGGGTATTTTGCCACTGCAGCTGGTTTTGTTTGGTGGCGAAATTAGCGGGGAATTGGCTGGCAATATCGATGCTGTCACTGGTGGTTGCGGCGACCACCTTTGATTGCCACCACGGCATAATATTGTTGCTACTTTCAAGCTGCGCGCCGCGAAGGGTTTGCTTATTCTCGGCAGCCAATAATCCTGCGTCAAATTGCGCCTTGCCCTGTGATTGCCATATTTGTGCCGCTATGGTTTCGCCCTGCCAGAGTGTGTGCGCGGCTTTTAACACTACGTTGGTGTTGCTATAGGCATCTTTGTCGGCGTTGAAAATAAAGCTGGGTGCGCGGGCGTTGGTGGCTGATGCAGCGTTGGCTTTTTGCAAGCCCACGTTAAAGGCTAAAAAAGTATTGCCCTCAATGGTTGAAAAGCCGCCGTTAAAGCTATGGGTGGCTTTGTTGCCTAGGCCGATCTCTGCGTTTAAACGCGGTGATTTTTGTCCGCGCGTAAATATTTGCACCACTCCACCGATTGCATCGGAGCCATACAAACTAGAGAGCCCGCCTTTGACGACTTCAATTCGTTCAATTAAATCTAGCGCGATGTGTTCCAGCGCGGCCATGCCGCTGCTGATGGAGCCTACCCGCACGCCATCGATTAAAACCAAGGTATGTGACGTATTGGCACCGCGTATGAAAACGCCGCTAGGCTGCCCTGCCGTACCGGTAGTGCGTAGCTCAACACCGGCGTAGCGCTGTAGTAACTGCCCTAAGCTCGCGCCGCCAGCGGACGCGATTTGTTCGCGGCTAATGACGGTGGTTTGCGCCATAATCGAATCAGCATTTTGTGCGACGCGGGTTGCGGTAATAATCACTTCGTCAATGTTTTGCGGTGCTTGCGCGTGTGCCGGTGCGAGCAGCGCTGCACTAAAGCCCGCGCTTATGCGCAACCATGCACCTGCGCTAGTGTTGCGAAGTCTTTGATTGAATGCCTGTAAATGCCCTATTTTAGGGCATTTACAGGCATTAATTTGGGGTTTTTCTGCGGCATGAGGCACGGATATTTTTAGTTTGCTGTTGCTGGCGTTGCTGATATTGCGCTTTTTGGATTTTGCTAGGCGTGACTTATTCATGCATGCTTTCAACTTAAAACGTACGACTTGATGGTGATAACTAGCCTTGCGAGAAAACCGCGTCACCTGAAACGCAATTATTGGACAAAGCTTTGCGGATTATGTTGCATTGCCCAATTAAAAAAGTCTTCTGCAGGCATCGGGCGGGCAATAAAATAACCTTGGGCTTCGTTGCAGCTCTGTTCGCGTAAAAACGTCAGTTGTTCCTGATTTTCAACGCCTTCAGCGAGTACGGTAATTTCTAAGCTGGTCGCAAGATTAATAATCGCGGTTGTAATAGCGATATCATCGGCATCGCCTGGGATGTCACGCACAAACGACTTATCAATTTTCAGTTTATCAATTGGGTAGCGCTTCAAATACGAAAGAGATGAATATCCGGTACCAAAATCATCCACAGCCAACATGACGCCTAAGTCTTTTAAGGCATAAAGCACTTTGGATGCAGTCACCACATCTTCTAAGAATAAACTCTCGGTAAGCTCTAATTCAAGGCAGTTGCCGGCCGTTTCGTGTTCCGCCAACGCTTGCGCCACGTCATCAGTTAGCGATTGCTGTTGAAACTGAATTGCGGATAAATTTACAGCCACGACAATTTTTTCAAGGCCGCGCACTTTCCAGCTTTTGATTTGCTTACATGCGGTATTGAGCACCCATTTGCCAATTGGCACAATCAGCCCGCGCGATTCTGCAATTGGAATAAAGTAGTCCGGCGCAACGAGTCCCAACTGCGGGTGTTGCCAGCGGATTAGCGCCTCAACGCCGCGTAGCGCACCGGTGGCAAGGGAAATCTCAGGCTGATAATAAAGTACAAATTCGCCATCACGCAAAGCCTGCCTTAGCCCATTTTCGATCGCCAAGGCTTGCGAAGCGGCACGCTGCAAGGAGCTTGTGAAAGTCTGCACATTGTTGCGCCCACGGCTCTTTGCCAAGTACATTGCGGCATCGGCATAGCGTATGAGGTCATCGGGTAAAAGGCTATCACGCGGATAGCAGCTTATGCCAATGCTGCAATGGGCAGTAATTGTCTGGCCTTCGATGGTAAACGGCTCTGCTATGGCGCTGGCTAATCCCTGCGCAAACGGCAGTGCGTCAACGATGTCGAGGGGGGTGATGACTAGAAATTCATCACCTCCTAAGCGCCCCAGAATGTCGTTAGTAGCGCAAACTTCAAGCAACCGCTCGCTAACGCGCTTTAATAGGGCGTCTCCAGCGTGGTGGCCAAGTGAATCATTCACTGTTTTGAAGTTGTCAAGGTCAATAAACAGCACCGTCAAAACTGCGCCTGCGTGTGCAGCGGCGGTAATGGCGGTTTCTAACTTGCTATTGAGCAACGCCCGATTCGGTAGGCTGGTAAGTAAATCATAGTGCGCTAAAAATTGAATATCGGCTTGTGCCTTTTTGCGATCAGAAATATCACGAACGACCGTCATCCGGTGCTTATTGTCGGTGTCCATACCCGATTTACCATGAATTTCAGCAATAAATTGTGTACCATCGCCGCGCGTGGCGGTAATTTCATAGGTTTTGCTATAGCCGCTGCTGACGTTGCGCGACACATCGTCGCGAGATTCTGGCGCCACAAATTCAAAAATTGATCTTCCAATAATGTCTTCTGGCAGTAAGCGCACGATGTTGGCAAAGGCACCATTGCAGTCAGAAATCAAGCCGCGCTCAGAAAAAATAATGCCCTCTGAGGTCGCATCAAAAAACTTTCGTAAACGCTCCTCGCTATCGCGGGCTTGTTCTTCAGCGCGACGGTGTTTGGTGATGTCGTTAATAAGTACAAACGCGCTAATTGCCTTACCTTGGTCGTCTAAATGTGGAATGAGGTTGACTTCAATCACTTTAGTGCTATCGTCAGCAGCCTTCAATGTTCGCGTATAGCTGACAGTATCACCAGCAATGCAGGCTTCAACATAGGGCAAAATAGTCAAGTACGCCTCAATACCCACTATTTCGTGTAGCTCCTTATTGGCTAGCTGCTCAACGGTAAAGCCGTAGGTACGCGCATAGGCGGTGTTGGCAAATGAGCAGCGAAAACCATCTTTAATCTCATACTGCGCGACCAATGCCGGCACATTGTTAGCGATTAAGTGGATACGCGCCGCGGCTGCTTGCGCTCTAAGTTCTGCGGTTTTTTGCTCGGTAAAATCTATGCTGGCGCCCACATAGCCCAAAAAAATGCCATCTTTAGTGTAAGTCGGGGTGGCAGTATCGTGAACCCAAATAATACGCCCGTCCGCGCACACAATTTGCACATCGCATCGGTACTCGGTTTGGGTTTCAAAGGCATTAAACCAACTTTTTAAAAATGCGTCCCGCGCTGATTCATGTAACAACGCATGCCAGCCGTCCTTTCGCTGTCGCGCCAAGCTCTTTCCGGTGAGTGTGCTCCACGCTTTATTGACGAAGACCAGCTTGTTTTCGGCACTCACTAGCCAAGTGGGGCTCAGCAATAAATCAAGTACGGACACATAATCAGCCAAACTTGTGGCTTCAAATGGCAGCACATGGTTTGTTATTGGAGTTGGAATGGGTGATATCAATGTCGCCTCAAACGGAAACAAACTTCGAAGTAATAAAGGGAATCGTCTTTGGAGGCACAATGCGTCCCGTTGTCCAAACAACTGCTATGCTGCGTTAGGTGAGTTTCTAGTCGCACTACCAGTGTACGCCACTGTGAGTAAATCACGTCGATTATGATGTATTTTCCCCTTGATTGTAAAAGTCTGTAGCGCTGCCGTCAAAGCTTGAAACAACCTTAAAAAAGCGCGCTTAACCATTGACTATAAAGCGTTTTTTCGCTACATTCTAAAAATGGAACAAGAATTTGACCAATTTGAAGACAAGCTTGCGCACTTTATTAAACTCTTTGCACGGTTGCGCGAAGAAAATAATGAGTTGCGTCAAAATTTGGCCAGTAAAACCGACGAAGCCAAGCGCTTGACTGAAAAACTCGATACCGCCAAAACGCGCATCAGCGCTTTGCTTGAGAAACTACCGGAAGCTGAAAGTGATCGCGGATGAGCACCATAAAACCTGACGGTCGTAATGAGAGTAAAGCGATTACTATCTCCGTGATGGGGCGCGATTTTCGCGTTGCTACATCAGCCACCACCGAGCGGCACATGCTTGAATCGGTAGAGTATTTGAACCAACGCATGAAAGAGGTGCGGGATACCGGCAAAGTTGTGGGCAATGAACGCATTGCCATTATGGCAGCACTGAACATCACGCTTGAACATTTTACTAAGTTGTCTACTGCTGCCGCGCCGCAAGTAATTAGCAATGTGGCCTTACTGCGTGGTGCTGTTGATGAATCAGCGGTAAAGCGCCGAATCGAGAATCTCGACAACATGATTGAGCGCGCGATTTCGGATCAAGATAAACTATTTTGATTTAGCTCGAAAATCCGCGCTTGCCAATGTGCTACAGTTTCGTTTATGTATGCATTGTCGTATCCATCGCGTTTATTGGAATACGGCTTGGCGTTCGCTAAGGGTTTATATCCTTTGAACCAATGACTTTATGTCGAGGAAGCTCCGTTTTGACCCTTGTGCGCGCGTCCCAAGTCGGACGTACCTGATGGTGTTATCCGAGCCTCCGCCTTGAACCCTAGGTTCAAGTGTGCGGCCTTTAGCGAACACCAAGCCGCATTTAATTCTTTAGAAAATCCCCCGCATGCGCCATTGGCTGATGAAATCCGAGCCGTCTGAAATTTCGATTGATGATTTAGCCGCGTTTCCGAATCAAACTGTTGCGTGGTTTGGCGTGCGGAATTATCTGGCGCGTAATTTCATGCGCGACCACATGCAGCTAGACGATGGTGTGCTGTTCTACCATTCATCTTGCCCCGAGCCTGGTGTGGCGGGCATTGCTCGAGTGAGTGCGCTGGCCTATCCCGACGCCAAGCAGTTCGATAAAAAAAGCAAATACTTCGACGCCAAAGCAACGCCAGAAACCCCGCGCTGGTTTAATGTAGACGTGCAATTTGTAGAAAAAACACGGCTAATTAGCTTGGCCCAAATGCGCGAAAATCCAAAATTAGCGTCTATGCAAATATTGCAAAAAGGTAATCGGCTATCGATTACGCCACTCACGCCTGCTGAGTGGAAAGCGGTACTGGCGATGCAAAAAGTAAAACAATAAAGGCTGAGACGCCCTAAAAAAAGGCGTCTTCAGCCTTTATTTGGACATGCGGCGCAGCGCAATTAAGGCTTTTTGTTTGGGTCGTGCGGCTGCGACAATACGCCGGTGAGCGGAAAAACACTCAGCTATGAGCGCGACGGCGCTTTTTTTGTGTTTAACTTCAACAAAAGTGATCAGCTCACCGGCGTATTGTCGCAGACGCACGACCCAAACAAAAAGCCTTAATTGCGCTGCGCCGCATGTCCAAATAAAGGCTGAA
>JANNXI010000019.1:0-6619 GCA_031409495.1 Betaproteobacteria bacterium | reverse complement strand
CAGCCGCGTTTCAAGCCACCCTTCCCTGCAAGCTTTGGCTTGTACGGCAAACCAACGACGATCAATAACACTGAAACTTTTGCAGCGGTGCCATTTATTTTGCGTGAAGGTGGCGAAGCGTTTTTGAATTTAGGCAAGCCTAACAACGGCGGCACTAAGTTGTTCTCTGTTTCTGGTCATGTTGTGCGTCCTGGTAATTATGAAGTGCGCCTCGGTACACCGTTTGCGAAGTTGTTGGAAATGGCTGGCGGTATGCGCGACGGTAAAAAGCTGAAAGGCGTTATTCCCGGTGGTTCATCTATGCCAGTGCTAACTGCCGAAGTGATGATGGCCTGCGATATGGACTACGATTCCATTTCTAAAGCAGGTTCGATGCTGGGTTCGGGTGCAGTGATCGTCATGAACGAGGACACCTGTATGGTAAAAGCTGCTGAGCGTTTAGCATATTTTTATTTTGAAGAAAGCTGCGGCCAATGCACGCCGTGCCGCGAAGGTACAGGCTGGTTGTACCGCGTGATTCATCGGATAGAAAATGGGCTCGGTCGCGCTGAAGATTTAGATTTATTACTTAATTTAGCGGACCAAATTCAAGGCCGCACCATTTGCGCCCTAGGTGATGCAGCGGCGATGCCGGTGCGCGCTTTCATTAAAAACTATCGTGCTGAGTTTGAATATCACATCTCGCACAAGCGCTGCATGGTTGCTGCTGGCGGCTATAGCTCGGTAAGTTCAGTGCATGAAGCGCTGGCGATGGCCGCAGAATAAGGGTTTACAGAAAATGATCAATCTTGAAATTGACGGTCAAGCAGTAGCGGTCGATAACGGTTGTACGGTGATGGACGCTGCCAGCAAGTTGGGCAAATTTATTCCGCACTTTTGTTATCACAAAAAATTATCCATCGCTGCTAACTGCCGCATGTGTTTAGTGCAGGTTGAAAAAGCGCCTAAGCCTCTACCCGCGTGCGCCACACCCGCCACCGAAGGCATGAAGGTACAAACTGCATCTGACTACGCGAAGACCGCGCAAAAAGGTGTGATGGAATTTTTGCTGATTAACCATCCCTTGGATTGCCCAATTTGCGATCAAGGTGGTGAGTGCCAGTTGCAAGATTTAGCTGTCGGCTACGGTGCTGGAAAATCGCGCTACGAAGAAGAAAAGCGCGTAGTGGTTAACAAAAACTTAGGCCCTCTCATTTCAACTGACATGACGCGCTGCATCCATTGCACCCGCTGCGTCCGCTTTGGCCAAGAAGTGGCTGGCGTGATGGAGCTCGGCCAAGCCGGTCGCGGTGAGCACTCAGAAATTTTGGCTTTTGTAGGCCAAACCGTTGATTCAGAATTGTCCGGCAATATGATTGATTTGTGCCCCGTTGGCGCGCTCACCTCTAAGCCGTTCCGCTACACAGCGCGTACGTGGGAGCTTTCACGTCGTAAATCAATTTCAGCGCATGACGGTTTAGGCTCAAACCTTGTTGTGCAAGTAAAGCAAGACCGCGTAATGCGCGTGCTGCCGATGGAGAATGACGCGATTAACGAATGCTGGATTTCGGATCGTGATCGGTTCGCTTATGAAGGCCTAAACGCGGATGACCGTCTTACTAAACCAGCCATTAAGCAAGGCGGTTCTTGGATTGAAGTGGATTGGCCAACGGCGTTAGACTTCGTGGCTAACGGCTTAAAAGACGTAAAGCAAAATCACGGCGCACAGTCTATCGGTGTGTTGGCCGCACCAAATCAAACGCTAGAAGAGCTGCATTTGTTGGCCAAGCTAACGCGCGGTTTGGGTTGTGAAAATATCGACGTGCGCACGCATCAGCAGGACTTTAACGGCGATGCCGCCGCGCAAGGTGTGCAGTATTTGGGTATGACTATTAACGAACTCAGTGCTGCGCAGAGCGTATTGCTAGTCGGCTCCACATTGCGTGCTGAGCAGCCGCTATTGGCAAACCGTTTGCGGCAATCCGCCAAGAAGGGTATGTCTGTTAATGTCGTGCATGTAGCTGATGATGATTTGCTCATGCGCGTAGCTAGCAAAGCGATTGTGAAGCCGAGCCAATTGGTGGGAGCGTTGGCAGGTATTGCGAGTGCGCTGCTGGACGCTGCAACCACAAAGCCTGAATTTTCCGCAGCACTCTCAGCACTTATTGCCAATGCTGTTGCAGATGAAGTACACAAAAATATTGCCGCCGCCTTAAGTGGTAAAGAGCGCGTCGCAGTGTTGCTAGGTGCTGTCGCCTGCAACAACGTGCAGTTTGCAACTTTGCACGCCTTGGCGCTTGCCATCGCGCAAATGACGGGTGCGAAGCTCGCTTTTGTAAACGGCGCGGCCAACAGCGTGGGCGCCGCGAGTGTCGGTGCATTGCCGACTAAAGGTGGCTTGAACTCAAAAGCGATGTTGGAAAAAGCGCTAAAAGCTTACGTGCTTTTGGGTGTTGAAGCCGAGCTAGATTGCGGCAATGCCAATCAGCCTGCTAAAACCCTTGCTGCTGCAGACATGGTTGTGTACATGGGGGCTTACAAGGGTAATGCGGGCGCGTATGCAACCGTGATGCTGCCTGTTTCGCCCTTCACCGAAACCGCAGGCACCTTCGTCAATATCGAAGGCACGCCGCAAACTTTTAACGGTGTTGTAAAGCCTTTGGGTGATGCCCGCCCAGCGTGGAAGGTATTGCGCGTATTGGGCAATATGTTGGCGCTTGATGGATTTAATCAAGAAAATGCGGAGCAAGTGCGCGGCAGCATCGCCGCTGATCTTCCAGCGTTTATCCATGCAAAATTGAATAACGGTTTGGCTGCATCAGTCAACTTTGCTTCAACGCCTGCAGCCGCAGAAATCGAGCGCATTATGGAAGTGCCGATGTATGCGGGAGACAGCATTGTGCGTCGTGCGCCAGGCCTGCAAAAAACCGCATCGGTAAGGCTTAGCAACACCGCGTCTGTATCCGTTGATGTCGCGCAAAAACACCAATTAGTCGATGGTTGTGAGGCCGCGTTTACTGGGCTTGGCGGGACTATTTCCTTGGAGATAGCCGTAAGTAGGGCGCTTCCAGTGGGTACCGTGCGCATTGCATCAAGCACTTTAAGCACCGTAGCGTTAGGTGCATCGCTGTCCATTGCTCGTGTTGATAAAATCAATCAAGCGGCGGCGGCAGAATGAACTTGACTAGTACATTAGATGGCGTGAAAAGTTTCCTCACCAATAATTTGGGTGCCGAAATAGGCGCGCTGGCTTATACCATGGGCAAGATTGTTTTGGTGCTCGTGCCCTTACTTATGTTTGTGCTTTATTTTCAGCTAATCGAGCGTTGGGTAATTGGTTGGATTCAAGTGCGCAAGGGACCAAACCGCGTTACGTTTTTCGGCATTAAGTGGCTTGCAGGTTTTGGTCAGCCAGTAGCAGATGCGTTAAAGCTCTTGATGAAGGAACAAATTGTTCCTTCAGGCGCTAGTAAATTTTTGTTTTTAATTGCGCCAGCATTGAGCGTGGCGCCTGCGATGGCGGTATGGGCGGTTGTGCCGTTTATGCCTGAAGCCGTAATCGCCAACGTCGATGCCAGCTTACTCATGGTGCTCGCCCTAACTTCCATGGGTGTTTACGGTGTGATCATTGCGGGTTGGGCTTCCAATTCCAAATACGCGTTCATTGGCGCAATGCGTTCTGCAGCTCAAGTTGTTAGCTATGAAATTGCGATGGGTTTCGCGATGGTTGGCGCATTGATGGCCGCACAAAGCATGAACTTTACTGAAATCGTGCGCAAGCAAGAAGGTGCCTACGGCATGTTGGAATGGTTTTTCTTGCCGCTGTTTCCGTTATTCATTATTCACTTTATTGCCGGCGTTGCTGAAACTAACCGCCACCCGTTTGACGTGGCTGAAGGTGAATCTGAAATTGTAGCGGGGCCATTGGTCGAGTATTCGGGCATGACATGGTCGTTATTTTTATTGGCGGAATACGCCAATATGGCGCTGGTTGCTGTGCTTTCATGCTTATTGTTTTTGGGCGGTTGGTTATCACCATTCCCGAGCAGCGTTCCAATGTTGGGCGCCGCGGGACCGCATTGGTTGGTGATTAAATTTTCAGTGTTGATGTTTATGTTCTTGTGGATTCGCGCGTCGTTTCCGCGTTATCGCTATGACCAAATTATGCGTTTAGGTTGGAAAATTTTTATTCCAATTACTATCGCTTGGATTGTAGTTGTTGGCGTTTTCATGATGGAGCCGCTGCGCGACTTACCAGTGATTAACTGGTGGTTTGCAAAACAGCCGTAGTACTAAAATAAATTTAGGGTCAATATGTTAGTTAGAGCGAAAGAATTTGCGTCCAGCCTTTTATTGGGCGAGCTTTTAAAAGGGTTGCGCCTAACTGGGCGACAGCTTTTTGCGCGCAAAATTACGGTGCAATTCCCCGAAGAAAAAACTCCACAAAGCCCGCGTTTTCGCGGTCTTCACGCCTTGCGTCGTTATCCAAATGGAGAAGAACGCTGCATCGCCTGCAAGCTCTGTGAAGCAGTTTGTCCAGCGCTGGCGATTACGATCGAATCAGTAGCGCGCGAAGATGGATCGCGCCGCACGTCGCGTTACGATATTGACTTAACCAAGTGTATTTTTTGCGGTTTTTGCGAAGAATCTTGCCCGGTAGACTCCATCGTCGAAACACATTTGCTTGAATACCATGGCGAAAAGCGCGGTGATTTGTATTACACCAAGCCGATGTTGTTAGCTATCGGCGATAAGTACGAAGCAGAAATTGCATCACGTCGTGCGGAAGATGCAAAGTTCCGCTAGTCGCTAGTCTTCGTGCCGCCGCAAAGCTTTGTTGAAGCTTCAGTTGCATCGCGCTGCTAAAAATAGAATAAACCAAACGAATTAAAACATGACAATTCAAGCTCTCTCATTTTATGTCTTTGCCTTCATGCTGATTGCCTCGGCTTTAGGCGTCATTACAATGCGCAATGCCGTGCATGCGGTTTTGTTATTGGTGCTAGCTTTTTTCTCCGCTTCCGCGCTGTGGTTATTATTGTTTGCCGAATTCTTGGCCATTACTTTGGTATTAGTCTACGTCGGCGCGGTAATGGTGCTGTTTTTATTCGTAGTGATGATGTTGGACGTTAATTTTGCCAAGCTACGCGAAGGCTTTTGGAAATACATGCCCTTAGCGGCAACAGTTTCTATTGCTATGGCAGCGCAAATGGCGCTATTGCTCACCAGCAAATATATGGGTGCCTCAACGGCAGTCACTCCCCTAGCGATGACCGCAAAGGCGATGTCGCCAACGTTTTCCAACACAAAGGAATTAGGCCGTGTGCTGTACACCCAATATCTTCTGCCGTTTGAGCTAGCTGCTGTTATTTTGTTGGTCGCAATTGTTGCGGCTATTGCGCTCACCCTGCGTCCAAAGCGCGAAGCCAAATCTCAGGTAGTTGGTGATCAGGTACGGGTAAAAAGTCGCGATCGCTTGAAGATCATCAAGATGGATGCCGTAAAGGAAGACGTGCCAGTGGCGGCCATAACGACCTCTGTTGAGGAGAAAAAAGCATGATTACCCTATCCCATTACCTCGTGCTTTCAGCCATTTTGTTTTCGATTTCTATCGCGGGCATATTTTTAAATCGCAAAAATATTATTGTCTTGCTAATGGCAATTGAGCTGATGTTGCTCGCTGTAAACATGAATTTCATTGCGTTTTCCCATTATCTGAATAACTTAGATGGCCAAGTGTTTGTGTTCTTCATCCTGACGGTAGCTGCCGCTGAATCAGCTATTGGCCTCGCAATTTTGGTGGTGTTGTTCCGTAATTTACGCACGATTAACGTTGACGATATTGGTACCCTCAAAGGTTAACTTCGTCGTACCCGAATTTGAGCAAGCTTAAAATAATTTTAGAAGCGCATTGTATTTAACATGATAGAAAATAAACTAGCACTCCTCGCCGTACCGTTGCTGCCCCTTGCAGGCGCAATACTGGCGGGCTTCTTTGGCCGATTGGGTCGCACCTTCGCGCATAGCGTGACCATCCTTGGCGTGGCTGCTGCGTTTGCGCTTTCGGTCGCCATTTTTCAAGATGTACAGGCGGGTAAAAGCTTCAACGGCGCGATTTATACATGGTTGGTTTCGGGCAATATCAAGCTAGAAGTTGGGTTTTTAATTGATTCGCTCACTGCCACGATGATGCTGGTGGTCACGTTTGTATCGCTCATGGTGCATGTGTACACCATCGGCTATATGCGTGAAGACGAAGGCTACACGCGCTTCTTCGCTTATATTTCGTTGTTTACTTTCGCGATGTTAATGCTGGTGATGTCGAACAACTTCCTGCAATTGTTTTTCGGCTGGGAAGCGGTGGGCTTGGTATCTTATTTGCTCATCGGCTTTTGGTACAAGCGGCCTACTGCTATTTACGCCAACCTTAAAGCCTTCTTGGTAAACCGTGTGGGCGACCTCGGCTTCTTGCTTGGTATTGGCTTGATCTACACCTATTTTGGTACCTTAGATTACGCTACCTTGTTCCGCCTCGCGCCAAGTGCTGCCAGCATCACGCTGCCGCTATGGTTTGATGCGAATTGGTCGCTCATCACCGTAATTTGTATCTGCTTATTCATCGGCGCGATGGGTAAGTCAG
>JANNXI010000018.1:0-4456 GCA_031409495.1 Betaproteobacteria bacterium | reverse complement strand
AGACTGTTTTGGTGTGGCCGGTGACTTGCGTTTCTCTTCACCCATCTGGTGAGTCCTTTTGTGATGAAACAACCGCGCAAACCCGCAGCCAGTAGGGTTCTAGCCTAGCAGGAATAGGTTTAACTGCCGTTTACAGGTTGACGCAAACGATCTCCTTTGCCGCACGCTTAATCGCTAGGCGCATTTATGCCTATACCAATACTCTCGCGCTAATTGGTGCGAGTTTCGGGCGTGATTTAGTGACCCAACCGGCGGCTGAAGCGCCGGGTTAATCGAACGCGTCGGCTCGCCACAAACCCTTATGCTGTGCATTGTCGCCATCCTAATTGTTGCGGCGATTTATGTACGCCATTTGCCGAAGCTAAAGATCGTGCTTGCGCAGGCGTATAGGGAATGCTGAATGGTGCCTAAGTTGCCTGAAGACGGCCTTTTTTAGGGCATCTACAGGGTGTTTGAAGCGATAATACTCTCGGATAATTGCTATCCTGCGACAGTTTACTTCGCTCGACAATATGATTTGAAGTAAGGAGAAGTACAATTTAAATCAATTATTTGCGTTTTTCATGCAAATAATTAGCTTAAATGATAATATTCTGCCATGTTAATCGAATTCTCTGTCACCAATTTTCGTTCCATTCTTGAGCGCCAAACACTCAGCATGGCCGCGTCTTCGTATTTTAAAGAGCTTGAAGACTTAAATACCTTTAATTCTGGGCTTGGCGAAAGTGCGCCGAGGCTGTTGCGTTCAACCGTGCTTTATGGCCCCAATGCGTCCGGTAAAAGTACGCTAATTCAAGCGCTGCGGTTTATGCAAGATCGAGTACAGAACTCGCAAAAAGAGAGTCAAGCAGGAGATGAGATTGAAACTATTCCCTTTAAGCTAACAGCGGCTTCGCGGCAATCCGATAGCACTTTTGAGGTTGTCTTCGTTGAGAATTCGGTGCGTTACGAGTATGGTTTTAGCTGCAATCGTGATCGCATTACCGAGGAATGGCTTTTCGCCTATCCAAATGGGCGACCTCAAAAGTGGTTTCATCGCGCCTTTGACGAAGCGTCCGGTAAGGACTTGTATAAATTCAGTGCGTTATTTTTAGGTGATCACAAACGTCTGGATTGGAAAGCGCAAACGCGTCAAAACGCGCTATTTTTGTCAGTTGCGATTCAACTGAACAACGAACAGTTAAAGCCTATTTTTAGCTGGTTTAATAAGCGATTGAAGTTTATTACCACCCCGAATAAGTTGGCGGCAGGCTATACCGTAAGTAAATTAGAAAATGTAACTTCAAAGCAGAAAATTATTGATTTTATGAATGCAGCGGATTTATCCATTGCGGATATTCGCTTGAAATCTGAACCATTCTCGCTAGGGTTGTTGCCCAAAGGGATGCCTAAAGATGCGCGGGATGAGTTGGGAAAGCAGCTGAAAAGGCAGTTTAAAGATCATGATGTTAGAACCGTAAAATTCGTGCACGCTGATGCTGAAACTCAATCTATGATTGAGTTTGATGAAGATGAGGAATCTGATGGCACTAGGGCACTTTTTGCTTTTGCAGGCCCATGGATGGATGTAATTGAAAATGAACGGGTCTTAGTGGTCGATGAATTAGACAGTAGCTTACATCCCTTAGTTGTGCAGCACCTAGTAAAGCAAATACATCATGCAGGGGCCAATGCCCAACTTGTCTTCACTACGCACGATGCCACGTTGCTCAGTCAATCATTGTTGCGCCGTGATCAAGTCTGGTTTATGGAGAAGGATAAAACTAGTTCGACGCGGCTCTACCCATTGTCCGATTTTAGTCCGCGCGAAAACGAGGCGATTGAGCGCGGCTACCTGAACGGGCGCTACGGCGGAATTCCGTTCCTCAAAGATTTGGATTTTTATGGGGTCGGATGATCTTTTTTCTAAGCGCAGACAGCGTAACGCGGGGAGTTTAAGTCGTGTTAAAAAAGATCGCGCCCTTGCCACTCGCTACCTTATCGTGTGCGAAGGCACAAAAACCGAGCCGCAGTATTTCCAAGCAATGGTAGCAGCACTCGGAATCAATCCTCAATGGGTAAAAGTAGCACCAAATGATGGTAATACACCAGACCGTATCGTCAATCATGCGCTTCAGTTATACGAAAATGACTTCAAACTTGGTGATGGATTTGATCAAGTCTATTGCGTCTTTGATCGCGATACCCATTCGACGTTTGATGCTGCGGTAGCGATTATCAAAGAGTTGAAAGCGAAGCGCAAACCATTTGAGGCGATCACGTCCACACCGTGCTTTGAGTACTGGTTACTGCTGCATTTCGAGTTTACGGATAAAGCATTTATTGCTACTGGAAAAAAGTCCGCTGGCGATGCGGTGGTTTCAGCACTAAAAAGGCATATGCCGAGGAGTACTTACGAAAAAGGACGGTCAGATATTTATGATTTGGTGCGTACTGCTGTTGCTAAGAAGCTCGTTGATGATGCAGTGATTTCAGCAATCAAAAAGCAGATACCTCTTACCCCCTCCGAAAAAGACCAGTCAAATATTTGTAAATTGGTGCGTGAGGAAATGTCACCAGCCATTAGGAATGCACAGCGCAATCGTGCCAGCGCGAAAAGTACTGGGTCAACCAATCCCTGGACGAATGTGGACGAATTGGTAGAGGCAATACTAAAGGTGGCGCCTTAATTAATTTGAGTAGTGCGCCCCAGCATATTCGCATTGTCGTTGATTAAATTGGTAACTTAACTTTTTTTGCTGCACCAATCAGAAGCATCATTTTCCCATGTCCAACCAAACAGTAATTTATGAAGTAAACCAATCAATCGCCACCATCACTTTAAACCGCCCCCAGCAGTTAAACGCGATGAATAACGAAATGATGTTAGCCATGCGCGACGCACTCGCGCGCGCGCAGGATGACGCCATTCGGGTGGTGGTGATTCGTGGGGCGGGGAGGGCGTTTATGGCGGGTGGCGATGTGGCGACGTTTGCGGCGCGGGTGTCGGAAATTACCGCTATTTTGCCCGGCGAGATTGGGCTATTTCATGAATCTATCGCGCTTATCCGTGGCTTGAAAAAACCAGTGATCGCCAGCGTACACGGGGCTTGCGCGGGTGGGGGCTTGTCGTTAATGCTGGCTTGCGATTTGGCTATCGCCGCGCAAAACGCGAAGTTTACGATGGCTTACGCTAACATCGGCACCTCCCCCGATGGTGGTGCCAGCTTCTTTTTACCACGCGTGGTCGGCGCGCGTCGGGCGATGGAGTTGATGTTGTTAGCGGATAAATTTGATGCCGACGCAGCGCTGCGTTTAGGCATCGTTAACAGCGTGGTGGCAGATGATGCCTTAGCCGCGCATACGGCTGTCGTCGCAGCGCGTTTAAGCACTGGCCCCACGCATGCCTATGCCAATACCAAGGCGTTGATCGGCGCGAGCTTCGAGCGTGATTTAACGACGCAGTTGCATGCTGAAATGTTGGCGTTTACCGATTGCGCGACGGGGGCAGATTTTAAAGAGGGCGTGCAGGCGTTTGTGGATAAACGGACGCCTACGTTTAATGGAATGTAATATTACTGTCGCAAATTACGCTATATGAGCGTAAAAATAGGCTGAAGATGCCCTAAATACGGGCGTTTCCAGCCTATTTTCGATTGTGGCGTGCGTTTGTGGCCGTTTTGGCTGGCGACGCTAAAAACACAGTAATTTCAATCAATTAGCCAGAATTTAGGCAAGTTTTGTGCGCCGCAACATGCTATAATTTTGGGTTGTATTTACCTCGCTCTAACCTTGCCCAAAGAAAGCCTCACATGCCGCGCGCGCTCCGAAATATTGCCATCATCGCCCACGTTGACCACGGTAAAACTACCCTTGTCGATAAATTATTGCATCAAGCCGGTACCTTTGCCGCGCATCAACACATTGCCGAGCGGGTAATGGATTCCAATGATTTGGAAAAAGAACGCGGTATTACTATTTTGGCAAAAAATACAGCAGTAGATTTTGAAGGCGTACACATCAATATTGTGGACACCCCCGGCCACGCTGATTTTGGCGGTGAAGTAGAGCGCGTCTTGTCGATGGTAGATGGCGTGTTGCTGTTAGTGGATGCAGTAGAAGGCCCGATGCCGCAAACCCGCTTTGTAACTAAAAAAGCGTTGGCACTTGGCCTAAAGCCAATTGTGGTGATTAACAAAATTGACCGCGAAGGTTCGCGCCCTGATTGGGTGCTGAACCACACGTTTGAATTGATGGACAAGTTAGGCGCTACTGAAGAGCAGCTTGATTTTCCAGTGGTGTATGCGTCAGCGTTGAACGGCTGGGCTACCATTGATTTAGCGCAAAAGCCTGATGATATGCGCGCGCTGTTTGAAACTATTTTGAAGTATGTGCCAGTGCCATTGTGTGACCAATCAGGTTCACTTCAGTTGCAAATTTCAGCGCTTGATTATTCCACCTATGTGGGCCGTATCGG
>JANNXI010000017.1:0-2692 GCA_031409495.1 Betaproteobacteria bacterium | reverse complement strand
AAAACGTGTTGCTGAAAAGCAAGTTGTCATTGGCTTCGGTCATCCGGTGTATACGGTTTCTGATCCGCGCAATGTTGTGATTAAAGGCGTGGCGGAGCGTTTATCCAAGGCGGCTGGAAACACCAAACTTTACGACATCGCGGACAGATTAGAAGCCGTGATGTGGCGCGAGAAAAAAATGTTCCCTAACCTTGATTGGTTTAGCGCCGTGTCTTATCACATGATGGGCGTACCGACTTGCATGTTTACACCCCTGTTTATTATCAGCCGCACATCCGGTTGGGCAGCGCATGTGGTGGAACAGCGCCAAGACGGTAAAATAATACGTCCTTCAGCTAATTACATCGGCCCTGACGATATGGCCTTCGTGCCGCTCGCTGACCGCAAATAAACCTACTTTTAAATTTTTAAACGAAAGCCAATAAATATGTCCGCTCACATCTCAAACGTCCGCCCGAAACCCGATAAAGTTTTAGTAGATATCGTTGATTACGTAACCAAATACAAAATTAAATCGAAAGAAGCTTACGACACGGCTCGCTATTGCTTGATGGACACCTTAGGCTGCGGTTTTGAAGCCTTAGAATATCCAGCCTGTACAAAAATGTTGGGGCCAGTTGTACCGGGCACAACTGTACCGCACGGCGCAAAAGTACCTGGCACGTCGCACGTGCTTGATCCGGTAAAAGCCGCGTTTGATATCGGCGCAATGATCCGCTGGTTGGACTTTAACGATACATGGCTAGCTGCAGAATGGGGTCATCCTTCAGACAATTTAGGCGGCATTTTGGCTACCGCTGATTGGCTATCGCGCAACGCTGTTGACGCTGGCAAAAAGCCGATGACTGTGCATGATGTACTAACCGCCATGATTAAAGCACATGAAATTCAAGGCTGTATCGCGCTTGAAAATTCATTCAACAAAGTGGGTTTAGATCACGTTGTGTTGGTAAAAGTAGCGTCCACAGCAGTTGTTGCGCAAATGATGGGCTTAACCAACGATGAAATTTTGAACGCGGTCTCGCACGCATGGGTAGACGGCCAAGCGTTGCGCACCTATCGCCATTCGCCTAACACCGGCTCGCGTAAATCATGGGCAGCTGGTGATGCGACATCGCGCGCCGTGCGTTTAGCGCTAATTGCTAAAACCGGCGAGATGGGCTATCCATCAGTGCTTTCAGCCAAAACATGGGGTTTTTATGACGTGCTGTTTAAAGGTAACGCCTTTAAATTCCAGCGCCCTTATGGCAGCTACGTAATGGAAAACGTGTTATTCAAAATTTCCTTCCCAGCTGAATTCCATTCGCAAACTGCAGTTGAAGCGGCAATGACGATCCATAAAGAATTGGTCAAGCTTGGTAAAACAGACAAAGACATTAAAAAAATTACCATCCGCACCCACGAAGCTTGCATTCGCATCATCGACAAAAAAGGCCCGCTTAACAATGAAGCGGATCGTGATCATTGCATTCAATACATGGTTGCCATGCCAATTATTTTTGGCCGATTGACCGCGAGTGATTATGAAGATTCAATCGCATCCGATAAACGTATTGATGTGCTGCGCGACAAAATTGTTTGCGTAGAAACGCCAGCGTTTACGAAGGATTATCACGATCCTGCCAAGCGCTCCATCGCTAATGCGCTCACGGTTGAATTTAACGACGGCAAGAAAATGAAAGAAATCGTCGTCGAATATCCAATTGGTCATCGCAGTCGACGTAAAGAAGGTATGCCGGTTCTGGTCGCAAAATTCAAAACAAATGTGGCGCGGGTGTTTGCTGAAAAGCAGCGCAATGCCATTCTAGATTTATGTTTAGATAGCAAGAAATTTGATGCGACACCAGTGAACGAATTTATGGACCTGATGGCGAAGTAGATAGCAATAATACGGGGGCGTAGTTCGAAATAGTTGCACGATTAATTTCCACTACCCTCCGTTTCCGCAGCGCAGTAAAACAGCTTAAAATAGCGACATTCAAAAAATATCCCTTCGGAGCTAGAATGGTTCGCCCGCTACCCCGTACCGCTGCCATCATTGGACTTGTGCTCGCTTCGAACGCGCCGCTGAGCACCCGCGTAATGGCCCTGCAACTATCGACCGAAGGCGCGTACCACATTAAAGTCGAAGAACTTAGCGTAAAAGGCGAATTATTAGTAAAAAACTCTCTTTTCACTCAGGCCAGCATTACTGTGCCGCGCGCCGAAGTTATATGCATAAAATTGCCGTCAGATTGTGAAAAAACCAGCGTTTGGACTGGCAGCCATCGCGTTGATTGCTTTAACGGCAAATTTGATGACACGCCAACAACAACAAAACCCAAGACGCAGTGCGGCACCTTGGCAAAAGATACGGTTTATGAAGTTGAGCAGAGGCAAGAAGGTGTGGGCTTCAACCAAACCGAAATTGCGCTCAAAGACGACATCACCACCATCACCAAAGTTAGCGTGCGCCCTTAGGAAAATGCTAGATTTCATCGCCTAGTTTCAAACCGACCATTCAATTTACTTCTTGGAAAATCACCATGTCTGCAAACGCTTTTAGTACCCGTCAATCAATAACGCTTGCCAACGGCCAAAGCCGCGATATTTACTCGCTCCCAGAGCTTGCTAAATCATTTCCCAACGTCGCGAAGCTGCCCTTCTCAATTCGTTTGGTATTAGAAGCAGTGTTGCGAAATGTAGATGGCAA
>JANNXI010000016.1:0-48997 GCA_031409495.1 Betaproteobacteria bacterium | reverse complement strand
CAAAGCGCTGATTTTCTTCGGCGGCAATGCGGATGATGCAGCAAGCTATATGCCGCAATTTTCAACGAGCCATCCTAACCACGCCATCTATTTGATGCACTACCGTGGCTACGGCGGCAGCAACGGCGCACCCACTGAAACCGCCCTATTTACGGACGCCTTAGCGCTATTCGATTTAGCGTTTGCACAGCACAAAGAAGTAATCATCATAGGCCGTAGCTTAGGTAGTGGCGTTGCTGCTTATGTGGCCAGCCAACGCCCTGTGGCAAAACTGATTTTAGTCACACCCTACGACAGCATCGAACGCGTCGCCGCCGCCCACTATGCTTGGGTGCCAATAAGCTGGCTGCTTAAAGACAAATACGAATCATGGCGCTACGCGCCGAAAATTACTGCGCCCACGCTCCTCATCGCAGCCGCGGACGACAACGTGATTCCCGCCAAACATTCGCAATCGCTCTTCAACGCGTTTTCAAAAAGTGGTGCAACGATGAAAATAATCGCTAATGTCGATCATAATTCTATAGGCAGTAATGCGGAATATTTAGCGTTGATCGCCACATTTTAACTTACAAAAATTGCAGCAAATCAATACCCGAAGATACCCTATTTTAGGGCATCTTCAGGGTATTTTACGGGCACGTTTTGTTAAATTTCAGCCTCACGCGGCGCATCCGGTTTAAGCTAAGGTTGCTGATTTTTTGGCGCAGCTGGCTTACCTCGTCCGCTCCAAGTCTTAGAAATAATCTTCCATTGCCCGTCTATTTTTGCAAGCGCTAAATAGTCCAAGCCAAGCCATTTTGGATAGTCTATGGTTACTTTTACAAGCGCCGCATTATGCGTTTGATCTAGGACTACAAAGCGTCGTATCCGCTGGTTCTCGTCGTCGTTAATTCCGGTGAATCGCCCCGCAAGCTCCTCTCCTCCCACAACATCAATTCGCGCGTCCCTCGGTGAATAGCCAATCATCTTGCCGTCTTTATGAAATACTTCGCGCATCAAGTCTCTGCCATCTGCCATCGTAGACGCGCGCAGAAAATTTTGTGCGACGACGCTGACCGCATCGCGTTCTTTGTTGGGCTCGATTGCTGCGGGCTGCCCGGCTAGCGAGCTCCATGACTTACTCACTATCTTCCACTGGCCTGCAATTTTCGACAACGCAATGTAATCTATACCCTTCCAGCTCGGGTAATCCAAAAGAACTTTGACCACAGCGCCTGTTTCGGAAACATCCAAAATCTCAAAGCTACGCTTTCGCTGTGCTTCGTCGGCTGAAGGTTTGCCCGTAAAGCCTTTTGCCCACTCCTCCATTGTTTGCGAACGGACGCGGGCTGAAGCGGTTGCACACCCTACTATCAAGCCATCTTTTTGTAGAACTTTTGCGACCGCATCGGCGTCACTGATTTCTAATAATCGTAAGAACGTATGCATCGTGGTGCGCACCGCTTCGCGCTCAATCAGACTCTGACTCGGACTCAGGCTCAAACTCTGATCCGCCTTCTGAACACTCGTCTGCTTACGCAAAATTTCCACAACCGCTTCGGCTACCTTTGTTGTCGACGCATAGCTTTGTCCCGTGACGATGCGATCGTCGATTTCAACATGGGGTTCATCTTCGCCTTTCACGTGAAAAATGCCGCCATGCGCTTGCACTGTTTTGCCGATCAAAAATGGAAACTCTTTGAAGTACGCATCGGATTGGTCTTCGTGTTGTTCTGGGTAACCAGTGATACGCCTGCCTTTAATTAGGTGTTGACCATTACGGAGCTTCAGATTCACAATCCCCGCTGTGCCGTGGCACACGGCCGAAACCACACCAGCGTTGCGCTCATAAATATGCATGGCGATATCTTGCAGCTGCGGATTTTCAGCCACACCGTACATCGCGTTGCTGCCGCCTACGTAATACACTGCACGGTATTGCCCGGGATTGATCTGCGGCGGCGACGACGTGTTTCGTAACGCATCCATGATGCGCGGGTCCTTCAGCCGTGCCCGGGTATCATCGCTAACATAGCCTTGCAAGATTGAAACTGGCCCACCGTTGGGCGAAACAAAGTCTACCGCGTAACCAGCGGTATTAAACACGTCCCAAGCAAACACCACTTCACCAAAGCTGATGCTCGCTGGCAATTGCGAGCTGCCGTGCACCTTGGCACTGGATAGTACGAATAAAATTCGTTCTTTAGCGGTAGCAGAACTTTGGATTTCGACTGGCGCAGCTGCTGCCACCATGACCGTGTAGGCGCTAAAAAACCCCGTGAGAACAAGCAACAACAGCCCGCGAAGGGCGTGAATGACTTTAGAGATAACCATGGACAGACTCCGTTGTGAAAGAGCTGTTAGATTACGATACATAAGTCAAACCAAGGTGTTACGTTCAGTTTCAGGAGTCCTGAAACGGATTTTCGGAGTCAAATTACTCAGACCCGTGCGCAGAACCATGCGCAGACCGGTAGGCCGCAGGCGTGACGCCAACGCCTTTTTTGAACGCACTGTAGAACGTCGACATAGACTGAAAGCCAGCTGAATCGGCAATTATCTCTAGCGGTTTTTGCGGTGATTGCTGCAACAATAGCTTCGCCTCCTCCACACGAAGTTGGGTCAAATACTGTTTGAAAGAGGTTTTATTATTGTCGTTCAACAACTGAGAAAGGCGTGCCTGCGGTTGTCCAAATCGACGTGCGAGGCGAGGCAGTGTCAGACTGGGGTCAACATGCAGACGCTCGCGCGTAATCAATTCGGCTAAGGCTTTCAACTGCGTAGCAGCTTCTATAGGCGGAATGCGGCGGTCTTCATAAGGCTCGATTGCTGTATCGCCCCTGCGCATGCGCATAAAAACGACCGCACTCGCCGCAAGCACAAACGTAAACGTCAAGGCGCCAAAAATATAAGACGTATAGCCGGAAGTAAAGTAAGCGAACCAAATAGCCCAAACACCTGTAGCGACCCCTAACAACATCCGGCCCGACGGTGTATCCAAAAGTTGTGCGCGATGCATCGTCAAATGCACGCTCGTGAGCACGAGATAACCAAACCAAATGGCTTCAGTACCAGGAATGAAGGCGCGACGCCAAAGCGCGATGTGATCTGAATACGGCATGAACACATTTACCGCAACTACAATCGCAACGATTACACCAAGATGCACGCGATCCACCCAATTTGGCTCGGTGGCGCTGTGCCGACTCGACCGCGCCAAAAAATATAAGCACGGCCCGATCAGTACGCATGCCGCCAGACCAAATTGGAGCGCAAACCTTGGAAGGTCTGGCCAGAAAAAGTAGATAACAGACTTACCGGTTCGAACACTTATCACAAAAATCAGAAGAGATAACCAGCGTTCGGCCACCTTTCCATTCGCGCGCCACCATACCGCAGCCGCAAGCGCCATTCCAGTGAATGCGCCCAACATCGCGAAAAAAAATAAAAAGTGCTGGCTCAAAATCATGGTGAAATTGTAACAGCGAGGCAAGGGTAACGCGCGTTAATGTGGGGGGGCTTGCAAGGCGTTTAAAAGCGGACCGGACACTTATTGCGAATTGAGGGTTTGCAGACGTCCGAAACCCGTTTTCTGGGTTCAGTGAAGCAACCCACTCGCACAACCGATCAGCGATGTGGATCACCATTCTCTCGCCAGCGATATAGCATACTTGACGTTGATCAGTATGCGTTAATCTGCAAATATTTTTAGCAAAAAATTCATGTAGATGCCCTATTTTAGGATGTCTACAGGGTTTATGTTGCGATTTTGTTGCTGGGTAACTGCAGAAATGAGATGACAAAAGACTTGCCGCTAGATTCTGGAGAACTAACAACATAACCACATGCTATCTGCAAAGCATCTGGATGTTAAGCAATCTGCCGCAGCGCCCACAGCTGCGCCGCAACATCGCTGATCGCGTCGCGTGCCTCTATCGGCGTCAGTGGTAAATTTGCTGCTCCATTGTACGCACCCCATAGTGTACCGGCCATTGCCGCAATGGTATCCACATCGCCACCGCAAGAGATGCAAAAGGCCATGAGTGCGTCAAAAGACTCATCTAAATGTTTGAGCGCAATGTATAGCGAAGTTACACAGGATGTTTGCGCACTCATACCGTTACCCAATTTTTTAGTGACCTCTTTCGGCACCGGTTGCGCGGCATTGTTTGCCGGTGCATTTAGCCACTGGAGTGCGATGGCCAATTTCTGTTGGAACGGCGCGCTGGTGCTGCGATCGATTGCGGATTGCATCACTTCGGTGACACTGACGCGATGCAACAACTGCCGCGTGGCGACGGCGATTAACACCGCACCTTCAACACCTAATTCGTGGCCATGCGTTACCTCTGCTGATTGCCGCGTCGCACTCACTAGCGCCTCCAAGTCTTGCGTGAAAAACAGCGCAAGCACCGATGCACGCATAGCCGCTCCATTACCAAACGAGCCTGTAGGATAGACGGCACGCGCCGCCGTCTGCCAAGACTGCCCGCGGCGAATTCGCTTAAGCACGCGCGCCGTACCGGGCCCGTAACCCCGACGCCAATCGTAATTACGCGCAAACCCCTGCGCTAAATGTTTTTGATCCAGTGCTTTTTTAGCTAGAAGTGATTGCGCTAAATCGAGCATCATTTGGGTGTCGTCCGTCCAACGTGGATAGCCTTCAGGCGTGCGCCCAAGGAGCCACCAAAGCGCACGCTCTAGCGGCCCGCCTTCATATGGTGCGCCTAATGCGTCGCCCAGCGCTAGACCTAAAAGGCAGCCTTGGTATTGAGCGAGAGTGACAACGGGAATGGGTGTGGCATCGTTAAGCTGCATAAGATTTTTGTCCTGAAAACTGCACTGAAGGTAGCACGCTTTTTTGCTGCGTGCGGAGTTAGAAGCCAACATGAGCGTCAAATAGATGCTTGTAGATGCCCTATTTTAGGGCATCTACAAGCATCTATATCACCTGATTTTAAGCCGAGTTTTAACGAATCGTAGGTAAAAATTTTCTGCCATTTGCGTAATATCTTCGCGCATTGCCAACCGCGCAAGCCACCGCGCAGGTATTGCCTCCACACCATAAAACGCGCCTGCAATTTGTCCAACAATTGCGGCGGTGGTATCGGCATCGTCGCCTAGATTGGCGGCTCTTAATACAGCAGCTTCGAAACTGTCGGTATTAAAGAAGCACCAGAGCGCCGCCTCAAGCGAATCTACGCAATAGCCGTTGCCGCGTATTTGAATATCAGGCTTAGCAATGAATGCACCCGAAGCAAGTGCGACCAATGTTGGCTCGAGCAAAGTGCATTGCAGTTGCGCAAACAGCGCTGATTTATCAAGGCCGGCCAGCACGTTGTGCAAAAGATTGGCGAATAGCGCACAGCTCTCCAATGCTTCCGGTGCCGCATGCGTCGTGCGCGAGCTATCGACGGCTGTCGTCAACACACCCTTTAGGTTTGGGTAGGCAAACAACACCACGGGCACCAACCGCATCAGCGATCCGTTACCCGCTGTATTAGGGTCAGTCGAGCCACAAATCGGTTCACCCGTTTGCGCGAATTTCGCCAAGGCGTTGCGCACCGTGCCGCCGATATCATAGCACTCGCCGGTGGCACTTAAATAGCCCCACTTCCACCAATTTAGGTAGCGCGCCATTTGATCTTTGGCGTCGAACCCATCACGCGCGAGCAGGCTTTCGCCCAAGCATAGCGCCATCGAGGTATCGTCAGTCCATTGCCCTGCTTGTAGGCTAAACGGCCCGTCGCCGGTCATGTCGGTGACAGGCGCAAAACTTCCACGTGGCGAGAACTCAACCGTCGTGCCCACAGCGTCGCCACACGCCAAGCCCAGTAATGCCCCGTGATAGCGGCTGCGTATTGTTGTGGCCATCACCGCAACCCTGATTTCGATACGATAGCAGCAGAGCCGCTGCGCAATAAGTCGCGCACTTCCATCAACGCAAAACCCAATAGATTCAAGCCTTGCCACTTGGCTGGGTTGTGTGTGTCTGGATGGTCTGCCGCCATGCCGATACCCCAAATTTTGTCTACTGGACTGGCCTCCAGAATCACAGCGTCCTTCGTTCCCAACAAAAAGTCTGCAAGTGTTTTATGTTGCGAGAACTTTGCTAAATTTGCGGCGACCACGATCTGTGACCGATGCGCTAACCAAGTTGAGTCCACATATCCAACAACCCCACGCCCCAGCTTTTTGGCGATTGCTGGCGACGCACAATTGCGTATCTTTTCCAGCGCGACCACATCATTAAAGAGCGACGCTTTCCCCGCCATCATGTACTGCTCAGCCGTTTGATAAGTAACACCATCAGCAACAAATGGGGCTTCAAACCATTGGCTCAAACAAGACTTATCTGCATGACCAGAGCGACCTTTTCGATGCCCCCAAAAATGAAGGTATTCGGGTGCGTGGCCGGTGTTTAGTTGGTTCATTAAATGTTCGATTGAATAGGCGGTCATGATTGTTCCCGAAAGCAATAAGTATTGTTGGATATAGAATTGGCATTGCTCATCACTCACTATAAACCACTTAGTTGTAAAATACAACTAACTTAGTTGTAAATTTGCTTTAAGTGGCTATAACGACTAGAATTGGCACTTCAACCTTTCGAAATCCACCCATGCCCCACAACCGATTGAGCGAGCAAGCGTTTTTAGCGAACTATAATGTGCACGATTTCGATGTGCCGCTAACGAGCGTTGACTTGGTGATTTTTACCGTGCGCGACGGTGCATTGCACGTGTTATTGGTTAAACGCGCAGAGCATCCGTTTAAAGGCAAATGGTGTTTGCCCGGTGGATTTATCAACATGCAAACGGATGCGGATTTAGATGCCGCCGCGCTACGCAAATTGCACGAGAAAACCGGCGTGAAAGCCCCGTATTTAGAGCAGTTGCAAGGTTTTGGCAATGCGACGCGCGACCCGCGGGGCTGGTCTACGACCTTTGCCTATTTTGCGCTAATAGCATCCGACAATATCGCGCTTAATCACGGCAGTGGCGCGGATGCCGCGCAGTGGTTTAGCGTGGATGCAGCAGCACAAATTCCGCCGCTGGCGTTCGATCACGCAACTATTTTGCAGACGGGTATTAAGCGATTGCGAAACAAGGTGGAATACACCTCACTACCGGCTCATCTATTGCCCGCTGCATTTACGCTTTCCGACTTGCAGCAGGTTTATCAAACTGTGCTGGGGCGCGATGTTGATAAAAGTGCCTTTCGCAAGCGTATTCGCGAAGGCAATTTTCTAATCGAATTGCCGGGACAATTTCGGCTTGGTAGCAACCGGCCAGCGCAGTTGTACGGCTTAAGGAAGGGACAAGACACCGTTTATTTCAATCGCATCATCGGCGGGGACAAAAACGTCGAGTAACGCATCGGAATACGGAGGCTATCGCGAACACCAATGAAAAAAGCCAGCATGACTGCTGGCTTTTTAATTTGTGGTAGGCCGTGCGGGATTCGAACCTGCGACCAACGGATTAAAAGTCCGCTGCTCTACCAACTGAGCTAACGACCCACTAAGCCGCAAATTATAGCGTTTTTTACCTGCTTTGGTCAACTGCCAATACGTTTTTTCTTACGGTTTTGCGCGTTTAAGGGGCTACAAGATAAATTTATACCCATCTAATCTTCGTGCATCATTTGCCAATATTGGTATTTTAACGTCGCAGCACAGCCAGCAATCATGGCCGCGAGGGCTAAAAATGAACCTAGTGCCAAGGTAGAGACGCCTGACAATCCCTGACCAATCGTGCAGCCCATCGCAGTCACACCGCCCGCGCCCATCAGTATTGCGCCGAACATGTGATTACGCACGTCCGCCACGCTGCCAAAGCCTTCCCAGCGGAATTTACCAGTTACTAGGGTGTAGGCGGCGGCCCCGGCAATCATGCCCGCTACCGCGCCAATACCGAGGGTGAAGCCCAATGATTTATCACTCCAGAGCATCAAAATTTCAATGCTATAGGCTACGGGCGCTACAAAGGATAACGATTCTGCTTGGCGGCTATTGGTGCCAAAAAAAGTGTCGGCAAGCGTATCGGGGTTTTCTGCAAAGCCTAGTTTGGCGCTAATTACCCAACCTGCGACGATGGCCAAGCCATACGCTAGGCCACCAATCCAGCCTTCTGCGTTGCGGCGAAATTCTTGGTTTTTAAGCACAAAGACGAGCATTGCGCCGCCGACAATTGTTGTTGCCGCAATTTGCGCGGTTTTTTTAGCCACCCCTGCGGAGCTTAATAATGCAGTTAAATCTTGTCCCGTCGCGCCAATCTGACCAAAGTCATAAGCTATTTTATCTAAGGTGTTGACGCGCCAAACACCAAACAACCCTTTCATGGTCATGTAAGCGGCAATGCCCATAAATACAAGCACAACAAGCGATTTTAAATTGCCCCCACCGACACGCACGAGGGTGCGACTGCCACAGCCGCTGGCAAGCGTCATCCCCACGCCGAACATGGCGCCGCCGACAATATAGGAAGCGTAGGTCAAATTAGCGCGCGGGTAGAACGACTTCGACAAATCGATAACACCAAAATAATCCAGCGCCTGCGCACCGATCAAGGCAACGGCAATACTTAGCACCCACATGCGCATCCGACCCCAATCCTCCATATTAACGATGTCGGATACCGCACCAAGCGTGCAAAAATTAGTTTTGGCGGAGAGCGCGCCAAGGATAAAAGTGACGACAAATGCTAATCCGGCAACGGTCATCGCTAAATTATCGGGGCTTAAGAGTGATGGAAGCATAGGGTGCTTTATAAAAAGTAATACTGAAATTGTAGCTACTTAGTGCAATACCTTGCGACAGCATTTGCAAATTGAACCAGATGCATCAGACTAACTGCACCCGAATGGGCTCAGCTTCCCCAGTTTGAAACCACGCTCTTTTCGACACGGTTCCTACCGTTTGCCTTAGCCCGATAGAGCGCTGCATCGATGCGCACAAAAAAGCTTTCAAAGGTTTCAGTACGCAAAAATGCGCCCACACCGGCGCTAATCGTTAAGCGCGCACCGGTGTTGCTGTTATTTTCAAGCCCTGCAATGGTAATTTGAGATACAGCCAACCGGATGGTCTCAGCCAAGGCGCTGGCATCGTCCAACGTGGCCTTTGGTAAGTAAATCAAAAACTCTTCGCCACCCCATCTGGCCAGCACCGCATCTTTTGGCAAGTGCTGGGTTAATACGCGTGCTACGGCGATTAATGCGGCATCGCCCACTTGATGCCCTGCAGAATCATTAATTTTTTTAAAATAATCAATGTCAAAAAACAGGCCAGCCGCACTTTCGTTTCCGGAATTTTGCTGGCGCATGTTGCGCTTAATAAGTCGATGCGCTTCTTGCCGATTTAGCAAACCCGTGAGGCTATCGGTATTCGCCAAACCTTCTAATTGCCGTTGATGGCGACGTACCGCAGTAAGCGTTAGCCAAAATACGAGCAGTGCCGCCAACGCGCTGAACGCCAAATTAAAAAACAACACCCTCCGCACGGGCTCTACGGCTTCACTACTATCTTGCTCGACCAGCAAATGCCACTTAAGTTCTGGTACGTAACGCGCATTAAGTTGCACTTGCCGTTCACCGTGATTTTCGTCGCGACGGATGTATTGCAGCCGCAACGGTTCTCTTCTGCCAGCGAGTATCGTTTCGGCCACATCACGCAAGCCTTCAATTTCTTTGATGTTACGTGTTGTCGTGTTGCTTTTAGCAGCGGACACCACAATCACACCGTTGGCATCAACAAAATATATCTGCCGCCGGTATTTACGCTCGTACTCGGCGATGAGCGCACTGATATTACTAAAAGTAAGACCGACACCGGTGATCCCTAAAAACTCACCGTTATAGCCCAATATACGATGGTTAATAAAAATAGTCAGCGCGTTACGGTTCGCCCGATCTTGATCTACGTTAATTTCGTAGGCTTCTGTTAGGGCACGCGATTTAAAGTACCAACCGTCTGTTGCCACGTCAGCACTCACGACGCGCGGCGGCGCACTAAAATGATAATAGGTCTTGTTAATATCCGTTACTAAAAATGCAGTAACTGTATTGTAACTAAGCTTAATTTCTTTTAAGTACCGCGTAAGCTGCGCTACATCACGCTGCCCCGCTAGCATCCAATCGCGCATAAATGTGTTCTGCGCCATTTGCGATGCAATAAAAACAGGTCGCAAGATATCTTTTTGGATTTCTGAATAAACGTTATCCCCAGTAAGGGGCAGCTCGGCATCACTCAAATTAGCGCGGATTAGCCTACTCGACGATACGTAACTAAACACGCTCGTCACCGCAAAGCCGATGAGCAATATTAACGCCAGTAAAAAGGCTAAAGAATTACGTTTATTCATATTGAAAAACTGCTAAAAATCAAAAAATTAAGGCTTTTGGTAGCGCGTAGGATCCGCGATGTTTGCCGCCGCAAAACCCTCTTTGCGCAAGTGGCAAGAGTCACAAACGCCGCAGGCTTCGCCTTCTGCGTTCGCTTGATAGCATGACACGGTTTTGGCGTAGTCAACACCTAAGGCCATGCCGGTTTGCACGATTTGCGCCTTGCTCATGTGGATAATGGGGGTGGCGATAGTGAGTGGGTGGCTACCGTCTTCAACACCGGCGCGCGTGGCTAGGCGCGCCATGGCTTGAAAGGCGGCGATATAGTCGGGCCGACAATCGGGGTAACCCGAATAATCTACCGCATTCATGCCTGCAAAAATAGTGCGTGCGCCCAAGGTTTCGGCCCAAGCCAAAGCAAGTGACAAAAATATGGTGTTGCGCGCGGGCACATACGTAATTGGAATGGCGGATTCAATATTTGTGGCGTCGCCTGTTACCGGTACGGCGATAGCGGAATCGGTCAAGGCGGAGCCACCCCAGCCAGTTAAATCAAGCTTCAGTACGCGATGTTCAAGCGCGCCCAATTGCGGCGCCAGCTTAGAAGCTGCGGTTAATTCAGCCCGATGCCGTTGACCATAATCAAACGAAAGGGCGTAGCAATCGAAACCTTGACTGCGGGCGCTGGCAAGCACGGTAGAGGAATCAAGCCCGCCCGAAAAAAGTACTACAGCGCGAGGCGCGGTAGCCGCTTTAGTGGTGGTATTGGAAATTGTATTGGTGGCCTGCATAGATGACGTATTACTCAAAATGATAAATAGAAATGCCTGAAGATACCCTATTATAGGGCATCTTCAGGCATTATAAAAAGCATTAC
The DNA here is from genome assembly GCA_031409495.1 of Betaproteobacteria bacterium. GTDB lineage: Bacteria > Pseudomonadota > Gammaproteobacteria > Burkholderiales > Usitatibacteraceae > JANMDR01. The sequence goes on along the minus strand of JANNXI010000016.1, from coordinate 37,797 downwards.
TTGCCCTTCGTTTCGCCCCAAAGCACTTTGTGCAATTGCAACTGCATGCGCACACGCACGCCGGCCGACAGCACCCACTGGGCGAGATCTGCAGCGTTTACGTCGTGAAAGGATGGCGAAAATAATACCGGGCAAATTTTTGCGAGCCCACGATCGCGCAATTGCGTTACCGCCCAGTCAAAATCTGCGCGGGAGGTAATGACAAATTTAATTTCGTCGTGCTCTGTGAGCACAACTAAATTTTGCCAAAGATTTTTTTCCACCTCACCAGAACCCGGTGTTTTAATATCCATGATTCGGCTTACCCGCGCGTCAACTTGGGCAATATCGATTGCGCCGCTGGTTTCAAGCGACACGCTAAAACCGGCGTTACACAAACGTTGTAGCAACGTCAAACAATTTTTTTGCGCCAACGGCTCGCCCCCGGTAACGCAGACGCTGCGCGGGCCTTCTGCGTTCGGCAGATAAGCAATTACATCGGCAATGACGGCATCGATGCTACGGGTTTTGCCGTCATGAAAAGCATATTCGGTATCACAATAGCCGCAACGTAGCGGGCAACCCGTGAGCCGCACAAATACAGTGGGTAAGCCGACGCGACTTGATTCACCCTGCAGTGAAAAAAATATTTCGTTGATGCGCACTTGTTCTTCGCGCGCAATATCGTGCGCTGCTGTATCCGATGTTGTAGCTTCGGCTACACGCTTTATCGTGGCAGGAATCTTGGTAATTACGTTTGGCATGACACCCCTATTTTGTTGCTGTTGTCGTTTTTGTGCCGCTTGCACCGCATTTATTGCAGCACAATGCGCTCCGACGACGAATGCTTAATGCCTATCGACCATTGCGGAGCCGCACATTTAGGCGGGCTCGAGCCTTTATGGCGGCTTCAGAATCAGGGTAGCGCGCGAGGATATCCTGATAGGTATTACGCGCTGATCCAACATCGCCCATTTCTTGCTGTACCGCAGCAATGGCAAGCATGGCATCAGGCGCTTTACTAGATTCTGGATAGAGCTTTAGCAAGCGCTCTTGAATCACGCGCGCTTTCACGTACTCATTGAGGTTGAAGTGCGAAATGCCGATCCAGTACATGGCATTAGCGGCCAAAAGATGTTGCGGAAATTCTTGTAAAAACGCCTCGTAGCCGCGTACCGCATTGCCAAACTGATTCGCCTTAAAAGCATTGGTGCCAACATCATAAGCAGCAAGTTGGGCTTCTGCGCTTTTAACCAGCACTGGGCGGCCGCTTAGGGGCGCCGCGGTGACAACCTCTCCAAGAGTGGTAGCGACTACCAAACTTGGATTAGACTGCGGCGCGATAATGATGTTGGGAACAGCCGGCGTAACGGCAGCTGCTGGTGTAACCAAGGTAATTGCAGGCACCGCAGGTACGGTTGCTACAGGTGCCGTCTGCGCCGGTGGCATCGCGGGCGCATTGCCACCCGCTGGCGCGCCCTCAAGTACACGAATGCGCGCATCTAGATCAAAATAAAAATCTTTTTGCCGCTTTTGCATTTGTTCGAACTGATTGACCATCACTTCATTTTGGCCACGGAGCTTTGCCAGTTCAGTGTTTACCTGATTCAGCTGATTGACTAACTCAATAATGCCAAGGTTTTTTATCGCCTCGTCTAACTTTGAGAGCTTCGCATCTACTTCTTTAAACTGCGTTTCTGTTGCCACTTTGAGTTTGGCAATATCCCGCCGTGCCTCCTCGTCATCAAATAATCCCGCGCGCGCGGTGGGTAGCACAGCACCCACTGCAAAAGTCGCAAGTACAGTAAAAATTGCGGCTCTCAACACGCGCATATTTAATGACGATTTCAGCATAACTTATTAACCCTACTCGCCGTCGTACACGATTTCAACGCGACGATTCATTGACCACGACGCTTCGGTTTGGCCTTGGGCTTTTGGTTTGTCTTCACCAAAACTAATCGTTTCCATCGCTGCCTCGCCCGCTCCCAGTACGCCCATGACGCGCTTAACTGCACCCGCGCGACGCTGGCCTAACGCCATATTGTATTCACGCGAACCCCGCTCGTCAGCATGGCCTTCTAGGCGAATTTTGCGGCCCTTGTTCTCTTGCATAAATTTAGCGTGTGCTTGCACTACTTCGCGGAACTCATCTTTAACGGTGTCTTGATCGTATTCAAAATAGATAACCCGCTTGGATAAAATACCGCCCGGCGCGCGGAGTAAGGCATCGCCTGTGAGCGGCACGTTGGCATTGGCGTTTAAATTTGGGTTCGGCGTAGGCGTACCTGTGGCAGTTTGCGTACCCGATGTACTGCCAGTAGTGGCTGTAGGTTGGGTTTTCACATCCGTTACTGCAACTTCCTTTGGCGCTTCTTTAGTGCTACAACCGGCAACAAATATAACTACTGTAGCAGCGACTAGGGTCTTTAATGAACTTTTTTTCACGAGCATCTCCTAAAATTAGAATGACTAGATTTATTGTTCGAGTGTGACTTCAGTACGGGAACTCTAGCTATTATCCACTTTTCAAGCGGAAATCACCCACAACAGTAACTTAACGGTTTTTCCCCTGCCTAAACTTCATAAAAAATTAACTTATTTTCAATGCACCTGAACCAAGCCACAAGATTTAGGCACAACTTATGACCTGAAGTGTTATTGCCAGTAACTACTTCGATCCAAACGGACCCCAAGCTGGTTCACGCACATCACCGGCTTGGGACGATAATTTCTGCTTCACTTTACCATCTACCGAGATTGCACCCAGTACGCCCCGCCCACCCGCTTTCGACTCGTACAAAATAGTACGGCCATTGGGCGAAAAACTAGGCGAATCATCCAGTGGGCCATCGGTAAGGAGCGTTACCAAGCCGTTAGCAAGTTCTAAGGTTGCCACACGAAAACGCCCGCTATCACGATTCACAAACGCGACTAATTTACCATCGGGGCTTAAGCGTGGGTTGACGTTGTAACTGCCTTCAAAGGTCAAACGGCTTGCCGAACCGCCAGTGGCGCTCACCTTATACAGTTGCGGGCCACCCGAACGATCAGAAACAAAAATAATATCGCGACCATCTGCCGAAAATGTGGCGTTGGTATCAATTGACTTGCTGGTAGTAACGCGAAACGGCTCCCCGCCTTCTGCTGGAATGGTATAAATTTGGCTATCGCCATCGCGCGATAAGGCAATGACTAAGCGCTGGCCATCGGGCGACCAACTCGGTGCGTAATTATCACCGCGAAAGTTCGCCACCACTGTGCGCTTGCTCGAGCCCAAGTCTTGCACAATCACGTTTGATTTACGGCTTTCAAACGAAACATAGGCAAGCTTGGAACCATCCGGCGACCACTTTGGCGAACGGATTGGCTCTAACGATTTCAGCACCGTTTGCGGATTAAAACCATCGGCATCGGCCACCTGTAATTGAAACAACGAGCCACTTTTGAGCACATAGGCTATTTTGGTTGAAAACACTCCGCGCTCGCCGATCATTTTTTCATAGATTTCATCGGCAATACGATGTGCGGTGGCGCGCAATTGTGTTGCGGTAGCCGTATAAGAAAAGCTCGCCGTTTGGGCTTGTTTAGGAATATCAAACAAGCGGAACCGAACCTCAAAACGGCCATCAGCTTGGACCGCAATGTTACCTACAACGATAGCCTCAGCACCTTTTTGGTTCCACTCCAGAAAATTTATTGGCGCGGTATCTACCAAAGGCTGCGCCGGATTGGTTGGCACCATTTTAAATAAGCCTGTGCGCATCAAATCAGCGGCCACCAGCGGCGTGATATTTTGCGGTGCACTGGCTTCCCCGTCAAAGGCCACAATGGCTAACGGTATTTGCCGGCCCGAGCTGGTAGTAACGTCGATAGTGAGTTGCGCATACCCGGTTAAGGACGCGCCGCCGCCGATGACGGCAACGATGGCAACCAACATTGACGCCACAATTCTGACGCGCAACATTTGGGTTAACTTCCAAATCATCTGGTTCATATTTTTATCAGTAAAAAAGCGGTAAGTGTAGCTAAAAGAATCGATTGACGTAGGTAAAGGTACGTCAACGCACTACTTTGTAAGCACTATTTTTCGTGCCGAATATTCAGATTTAACTCTTTACGCTGTCCTAAAATTTCCGGATTTTCAGGCAGTGGCCAGTTACGAATACTGTTGATCGCTCGTTCGACCGATTCATCGTACGGTCGGTTCCCTGAAGGCTTAACAACGGTAGCATCGAGCACTGCACCATTGGTGAGTAAGCGCAAGCGCACTTGCACCACCGGGCTGCCAGTGACCGTGTCGGGTACATTTGCGCGATTGCGGATTAGTTCCGCAATTTTGCTGCCATAGTTGGTGATGGCGGTATTGCGGGCGGCTTGGATATTTTGCGCAGTGATTTGCGCTGCCAATTGCTCGGCTGCAGCAGCACGCGCTAGTTGTTGGGTGGCTTCGGCTTTTTTTACGTCCTCGGCTAATTTAACTTTATCGGCTGCTTTTTGCGCAGCGATTTTAGCAGTCTTTTCCAACTCCAATACTTCTTTTTGCTTTGCCTCGTCCTTTCTGCGTTGCTCGTCAAGCGCCTTTTTTTGGGCTTCTTCAGCCTTTTTCTTGGCCAATTTTAAGGCAATGTCATCGACGGCAGGCGTGGCAGGGGCTTTCATCGCGGGCAGCGGTGCCGGTGTAGGCAAAGGTAACGGCGTGGGCGGCGGTACTTCAGGCGGCGGCTCAACCACTTTCTCGACCGCTGCGTCTGGCGGCGGGGGCGCAGGCGTTGGCGCATTTTGAATCGGTGGCAAAGCACTCCAAACTTCTACCGCGATCGGGTCAGGTTCTTTTACGTTCCATGAAACTCCAAACACAATTAGTGCAAAAAACGCCGCGTGTACGCCGATTGCCAACAGGCCTGCAGGAAGCTTGCCGGGCTCCGCGCGACGCTGGTTAAAGTGGTGAGAAGCGACGGTGGCCATATAATTTTGCTATTTGCCTTGCTTGGCCAGCAGGCCAACGCGCTTAATGCCGGACTGCTGCAAAATATCGAGGGTTTTCATCACATCGTCATAACGTAAATTTTTATCGGCCGAAATGACAACGGCTTGATCAGGATTTCTGCCCACGATGGCGCGCACATCAGCCACTAAATTTTTGCGCGTGGTGGCTTTTTCTGCACCGCCTGCTTGGCGATTGACCAGCAACAAACTACCGTCTTCTTTAATGCGCACTTCTAGGGGCGCAACCGCCGTGTTTAAGGTTTGCCCCACGCTCGGTAGATCAATTTGCCCTGGGTTAACGGCGGGCGATGCCACCATCATAATGATGAGCAACACCAACATCACGTCGATGTAAGGCACCACATTAATTTCAGCAATGGTTCGGCGGCCGCGGCGCATGATGACTAGTTGCTTCCTTGGCGCTGCAGGATATTCGAAAACTCTTCCATAAAGCTTTCGTAGCGATTGGCTAGGCGATCAATTTGGGCGGTGAAGCGGTTATAGGCAATCACTGCAGGGATCGCTGCAAATAGGCCAATAGCAGTAGCAATAAGTGCTTCAGCAATACCTGGTGCTACTTGCGCAAGGTTTGATTGCGCCACGTTTGCCAACCCTCTGAAAGCATTCATGATTCCCCAAACAGTCCCGAGAAGCCCTATATACGGGCTTACCGAGCCAACAGTGGCTAAAAACGAAAGATGGGATTCGAGGTAATCAAGCTCGCGCTGAAAGTTTGCTTTCATGGCACGGCGCGTGCCATCTAGCAGTGCGCCCATATCTGCGTTGGGGCGGCTTTTTAGCTTCAAAAACTCTTTGAAACCCGCTTGAAAAATGCGTTCCATGCCGCTGGTTTCATATTCACCCGAGTTTGCACGCTGATACATGCCAACCACGTCAGTACCACCCCAAAATTCGGTTTCGAACTGCTCAGCCTCGCGTTGCGCGCGGCGGATTGAAAAGAGCTTCATGAAAATGAACCACCAAGACATCAGCGAAGCAATAACCAGTACCAACATCACTATTTTTACGACTACTGAAGCTTGCATCACCAAATGCAAAATGGACATATCGGTTGTTGGGTTCATGCGGTTTTCCTAAATTAAGCAAATGAATCGTTAAAGCGCCTGTTGAGTTGCAGCCATTTTTCGTTTTAGTTCGGGAGGCATTTCGCAAGGCTTTAAGGTTTTCGCATTCACGGTCGCCACTGTGATACGCGCAGTGAGCAACAACTCTTCCCCACGGCGAATTTCTTGACTAAAAATGCCCCGCACGCGGGTTAGTTCAGTCAAAACCACGCTTACCTCAAGCAACTCATCCAGTCGTGCGGGACGCAAAAATTGCATATTAATTTCACTAACGATGAATAAGACGGCATGTTGCTGCGCAAGTTCCATATTGGTGTATCCCAAGGAGCGCAACCATTCAGTGCGGGCGCGCTCTAAAAACTTCACATACTGCGCGTGGTACACCACACCGCCGGCATCGGTGTCCTCAAAATAAATGCGGATAGGCACCGCGTAATCAAATAGTGCGGATTGAGTGGCTTGCTTTAAATTGAGTTTTGCCATAGTGATAAACGGGCTGTAGATGCCCTAAAATAGGGTGGTTCCAGTATCCCTGCCGATTGCGGTTGGCGCGTTCGCAATACCAAAATGTTGGTACGCCAGCAGTGTAGCCATACGCCCTCTTGGGGTGCGCTGCAAATAACCTTGTTGAATCAAAAATGGCTCAATCACATCCTCAATGGTGTCGCGTTCCTCGCCAATGGCAGCGGCCAAATTCTCAACACCCACCGGTCCACCGGCAAATTTATGAATAATCGCTTCTAACATGCGCCGGTCCATCGTGTCTAAGCCCACTTGATCCACATCCAGCATTTTTAACGCAGCGTCGGCCAGCGCCACATCCACCGTGCCGTTGCCCTTTACTTGCGCAAAGTCACGCACACGGCGCAGCAAACGATTGGCGATGCGCGGCGTACCGCGCGAGCGCATAGCGATTTCGGCTGCACCTGCGGCCGACGTTTCTACGTTCAATAACTTTGCCGAGCGCTGCACGATGAGTTGCAGTTCGGCGGGCGTATAAAACTCAAGCCGCGCCACGATACCAAAGCGGTCGCGCAACGGATTGGTGAGCATGCCCGCTCTGGTAGTAGCGCCCACAAGCGTAAAGGGTGGCAAATCGAGTTTTACTGATCTGGCCGAAGGCCCTTCGCCAATCATGATGTCGATTTGGAAATCTTCCAGCGCGGGATACAAAATTTCTTCTACTACCGGATTTAGGCGATGAATCTCGTCAATAAACAACACATCATGCGGCTCTAAATTAGTCAGCAGCGCTGCCAAATCCCCTGCTCGCTCCAGCACTGGACCGGATGTTTGGCGCATGTTTACGCCCATTTCACGCGAAATAATATGCGCCAGCGTAGTTTTGCCTAAGCCAGGCGGGCCGAATAATAGGGTGTGATCCAGCGGCTCTTTGCGATTACGCGCAGCCTCAATAAATATAGTGAGCTGCTCACGTATTTTTTCTTGCCCCACGTACTCGGCCAATAATTTTGGGCGCAGCGCCCGCTCTTGCGCTTCCTCGACGGGGCTTTCTTTTACGGCGGAAATTAAGCGGTCAGGTTCAATCATGGTGCAATTTTAACTCACTACCTTCTTTTTACGGATGTAGAGCGTTTTTGTCACGCGGGCGATGGTCTCACCAGATGCCGTTTGAATCAAAATTTCATAGGTCGGCTCAAACTTTTCGCCGTTTTCAGTTGCCTTGCGCACTTCTTCAATCTGCGCTTCGCTGTACCGAAACTTTGCGTACACAGTGCTATTACCCGGCGCGACGAATTCAATGGCCGCTGATTTGTCCCACACTACATAGCCGCGCCCCATAATATTAGTCAGCAGCAGCATATAAAACGGATCCACCATGGCAAACAGTCCGCCACCAAAGTGCGTGCCCACATAATTTTTATTGCGGAGCGATAGCTTCATGCGTACATCAAGCTCGCGCCAATCTGGGCTAATACGCTCGATGTGTACGCGCATACCGACCAGCGGCGGCCAGCAGTTCATAAAATGGCGAAACGCGTTAGGACCAACCTTTAACTTGCTCCACAATCCTTGTTCAACACGCGGTTTTTTCATGGCGTTATTCATGGCTTGGAAAGTTGCTTTAGGGCTTGCCGAATACCTTCAGAAACACCGATGTCAACCGGTAAATTTTTGATTGCAAACAAAGCTTCTTTTTCGTTATAGCCTAATGACATCAAGGCGTGCATTACATCGCTATTAGCGCTTGGAGACGCCCTACTATCTAGGCTTGCCACGGTATTAATATCAACTTTCAAGCGGTCTTTCAATTCTAGCAATAGCCGATCGGCCGTTTTTTTACCGATGCCGGGAATTTTCGTTAATCTACCGGTTTCTTGCATTTGTATAGCGTGCGCCAAATCGTTGGCTGACAGCCCCGAAAGCACTGCCAAAGCCACCTTCGGCCCTACGCCGCTCACTTTAATAAGTTGCTTAAAACTTATACGCTCTGGCTCAGTGCCAAAGCCATAAAGCAGCTGTGCGTCTTCCCGCACAATCAGCACCGTGAGCAAAACCACCCGCTCACCAATTTTGGGTAAATTGTAAAACGTGCTCATCGGCACGCCAATTTCATAGCCGACGCCTTGCGCATCTACCAATACTTCAGGTGGATTTTTTTCCAGCAAAATACCGCTAATTCTGCCAATCATCTGTTCGCCCTATCTTTTTTAAACGAGCCGTCCACGTTTCACACGATAACCCGCTGTGGCCATAGCGCCTAGCGACGCCGCATGCGCATGACAAATAGCGCAGGCTAGGGCATCAGCCGAATCTGCACCTGGATAGCCGGGCAGCAATAACAATCGCTTCACCATTTCTTGCACCTGCTCTTTTTTAGCGTGACCATTACCTACTACCGCTTGTTTTACTTGCAAGGCGGTGTATTCGGCCACCGGCAAATCTTGCGACACTGCCGCGCAAATAGCCGCACCACGGGCTTGTCCAAGCAATAGCGTGCTTTGCGGATTGACGTTTACGAACACTTTTTCAATTGCTACCTGCGTGGGTGCAAATAGCGCAATGACTTCTTGAACTGAGCGCAAAATGTTCTTAAGCCGTTCGGGCAATTCGCCCATTGGCGATTTAATACAGCCACTGGAAATATAAGTGAGTTTGGCACCAGTTTTTTCAATCACGCCGTAGCCGGTAATGCGTAATCCGGGGTCAATGCCAAGAATACGAATTACCGCAGGATCAGCCGCCTTATTAAACGCATTACTCAATGATTACGGCCGTTCCGGTCACACTAACCAGCACCATGCCCTTGCCGGAGCCATGAATAATATAGTCAATTTTAGCGCCCACAATCGCATTAGCACCCGACTGCTCAGCCCCTTGAATTGCACCTCTCAAGGCATTATCGCGTGCTGCAGGTATTACCTTATGGTAGGCATCTGCAAAATTAAGCGCTGGTTTATCGGCTGCCGATACCAAATCAACCTGCGCGCTGGCCTCCCCTGTGACGACGCCTAAATATTGCACGATGCGCTTGCCTTCGAAACTAGGCGTAGTGGTAATAATTACAGCCACGCTTATTCCTCGCCCTGCTCTAGGATGGCCGTGGTGTAGACCTCTTGCACGTCATCAAGCATTTCCAAATTATCGAGCAGCTTTTGCATTTTGATGGATTCTTCTGCGTTCAACACGGTTTCGTTTAACGGTTTCATTGTAACTTCACCAAATTCTGCCTTCATGCCAATTTTATCTAGCGCAGCTTTTACCGTCGTGAAGTTGTACGGGCCAGTAACCACTTCCATTGAGCCATCGTCATGCGTGATAACGTCATCCGCGCCGGCATCGAGAGCTGCTTCCATCAATGTATCTTCGTTAGTTCCAGGCGCAAACATCAATTGCCCACAATGCTTAAACATAAACGACACCGAGCCATCAGCACCCATATTGCCGCCGTATTTGCTAAAAGCGTGACGCACTTCGGCCACGGTACGCACTTTATTATCGGTCATGCATTCAACCATAATGGCAGCACCGGCAATGCCGTAGCCTTCATAGCGTAATTCGTCGTAATTTACGCCCTCAAGCTCGCCACTGCCGCGCTTAATGGCGCGTTCAATAGTATCCTTGGGCATATTATTTTCAAGCGCTTTGTCCACAGCCAAGCGCAGGCGCGGATTCATCGCTGGGTCAGGCCCACCTAAGCGGGACGCGACGGTGGTCTCTTTAATTAGGCGGGTAAAAATTTTACCGCGCTTGGTATCTTGACGGCCTTTGCGATGCTGAATATTGGCCCATTTACTGTGTCCTGCCATGTTGATTCCTCAAGAGAAATGAAGTTAGTATTAAGTTTGGACGCGGGTGCTCACTTCTACCGCACTGCACAAAATTCGCGCTTTCCAAAACATGCTAATCTTAACATTTAGGGCGTAACAACGGCTTTGCCAGCTTCTTTTCACATCAAACTAGGGTTTTCATGAGTAATCCGCTTTTAGTAGCCAAAACGATCGACGCCGCACAGAGTCCCCTAGCCCTTTTGCCACGCATGGCCAACCGCCACGGCTTAATTGCCGGCGCAACCGGCACCGGAAAAACCGTGACCTTGCAGGTGCTAGCCGAGCAATTTTCGAAGGCAGGTGTGCCAGTATTTATGGCCGATATTAAGGGTGATCTAACCGGTATTTCGCAGGTAGGCGGCAGCAATTCGAGGGTAGCTGATCGCGCCGCACTACTAAAAATGGGCGAACTTGCGTATCAAGCTTGCCCCGTGACGTTATGGGATGTTTTTGGTGAACAAGGCCACCCGTTACGCGCCACAATTTCCGAAATGGGGCCGTTATTACTAGCACGCGTGTTAAACCTGAATGAAACCCAAGAAGGCGTATTGGCGCTCATTTTCAAGGTAGCAGACGACAACAATTTACTATTGCTAGACTTGAAAGACTTACGCGCCTTGCTGCAATACGCGGGCGAAAATGCTTCCAGCTTTACCACTAGCTACGGCAATATTTCACCCGCGTCCATTGGTGCGATTCAGCGGAGCTTATTGGCATTAGAACAGCAAGGCGGCGATAAATTTTTTGGCGAGCCCGCGTTAAAACTGGACGACTTACTGCAAACCGATAACGGACGCGGCGTAGTTAATATTTTAGCGGCGGATAAATTACTTTCAAGCCCGCGTTTGTACGCCACATTTTTACTTTGGTTGTTATCCGAATTGTTTGAAAACTTGCCTGAAGTAGGCGACCGCGATAAACCCAAGCTTGTATTTTTCTTTGATGAAGCGCATTTATTGTTCAATGAAGCGCCATCCACATTGCTAGAAAAAATCGAACAAGTGGTGCGTCTAGTGCGATCAAAAGGTGTGGGCGTTTATTTCATCACCCAAAACCCCTTGGATATTCCCGATACCGTGCTTGGCCAACTTGGCAATCGCGTACAGCACGCGCTACGCGCCTACACACCGCGTGATCAAAAAGCAGTGAAAACAGCTGCCCAAACTTTCCGCACCAATCCAAATTTAAATACCGAAACCGCGATCACCGAGCTAGGTGTGGGCGAAGCACTCATTTCGTTCTTAGATGATGATGGCAAACCAACGATCGTCGAGCGCGCCTTCGTGTGCCCGCCGTGCAGCCAAATTGGCCCAATCACGCCAGAGCAGCGGCAGGCATTGCTGCAAAATTCCCTCGTTGCGGGCGTCTACGATACGGTGGTTGATCGTGAATCAGCGCATGAAAAACTTCAGGGCAAGCTAGTGGCTTCAGCAAAAATAGAGATTGCGCCAGAAGGTTCTGGCGGTGGCTTTACCGATATGTTAAAGAAAATAATTTTACCCGACGCTACACCTGCCAAAGGTGGTCGCACCCGCGAAGGCGTGGGCGAGGCGATGGCAAAAAGCGTGGTGCGTGCAGTGGGTAGTTCTTTAGGGCGGCAAATTGTACGGGGCGTGTTGGGATCAATTTTCGGCCGAAAGCGATAGTCGTGAGTAGTCGTTTTAAAACGCATTTAAAAACCAAAAATAATTCGGAGTTTCTATGTCTAAGCGCGAACCTGGTGAACGCCGCCGTGAAATCTTGCAGACCCTAGCTGCGATGCTCGAGCAGCCTGCTGGTGAACGTATCACCACGGCGCTACTGGCGAAAAAAATCGGCGTGTCCGAAGCGGCCTTGTATCGGCACTTCGCGAGCAAAGCGCAGATGTATGAAGGGTTGATTGAGTTTATTGAAGAAACCATTTTTTCGCTGATCAATAAAATCCAAACCGAAGAAGCGGACGGCCTAAAGCAAATTGAACGCGTGGTGCAAGTGCTACTTAATTTTGCGCAAAAAAATATCGGGATGACGCGCGTATTGATTGGCGATGCGCTTGTGATTGAAGATGAGCGCCTGCAGCGCCGCATGAATCAGCTGCACGACCGGATTGAAGCCAGTCTGCGCCAAAGTACCCGCTTGGCGATTGCTGCCAAAAGCCTGCCAGAAAGCTTCGATAGCGCAGCGTACGCCAACGCCATTTTGTCCTACGCCATTGGTCGCTGGCATCAATTTGCCAAGAGCGGTTTTAAACGCGCTCCGGCTGAGCAATGGCAGCAACAATGGCCGATTTTTGCAGGCTAAAACCTAATATTTTGGAGACCGGAAATGGCAAAAGCATCAAGCGCAATTAAACTACCCGCCGCAACTAAAAGTACTAAGCTGAAGTCAATTGATTGCAATTCAGCTCTTGATTTTAAAGGCGACAAAGCAGCTGCACAGCCACTATTAGCCGCCCTTAACGACGAAATGGCTGAGTTGCAAAACACTTTATTTGCCGAACACAAACATAAAATACTGATTGTGCTGCAAGCTATGGATACCGGCGGCAAAGACGGTGTAATCCGCAAAGTATTTACAGGTATTAATCCGCAAGGCGTAAAAATTGTCAGCTTTAAAGCGCCCACCACGCTGGAGCTTGACCATGATTTTTTATGGCGTGTGCATGCCGCCACGCCGGGGAAGGGCGACATCGTCGTATTCAACCGTAGTCACTACGAAGATGTGCTGATTACGCGCGTGCACAACTGGATTGACGACAAAACAGCAGCAAGACGGATGCGCCAAATAAATGATTTTGAGCGCAGCCTTGCTGACGAAGGTACTACGATTTTGAAATTTTTCTTGCACATTTCAAAGGACGAGCAAAAAATTCGCCTGCAGTCGCGCCTTGATGATCCTACTCGCCGTTGGAAATTTAACATCGGGGATTTGGCGGAACGCAAACATTGGGACGCCTACCAAGCCGCGTTTCAAGATGCCATTAGCAACACATCAACGCCGCACGCACCGTGGTTTGTGGTGCCATCAAACAGAAAATGGGTGCGCGATTTAGCTATCAGCTCGGTCATTGTTGAAAAACTACGCAGCTTGAAGCTGCAGTACCCAGAGCCTGCCGAAAATTTGGATGCAATTGAGATCGAAGATTAAGCTGATGGGCCATAAATAAGCCCTTGCTGCACCGCAACAATTAGAAAAGCTCAGCCTATACGCTGTGTTAAAATAACAATTCGTTGATTTCTATTGCTATTTTTTCATTGTCTGCCCTTCATGCCTATTTATGCCTATAAATGCAGCGCCTGCGGTTTTGCTAAAGATGCACTGCAAAAACTTAGCGCCGCACCGCTCACCACCTGCCCTTCGTGCAACAAAGAAACCTTCAGCAAGCAGGTCACTGCGGCTGGTTTTCAGCTTAAAGGTAGCGGCTGGTATGTAACGGACTTCCGCGAGGGTAACAAAACCCCAAAAACCGACGCCCCCACTGTAGAAGCACCAAAAACTGAAGGTGCTACTGCAACGGCGCCCGCCACAACTGCGGCTACGCCAACCACACCTGCAACTTCCACACCCGCGCCGTCGGCCACTCCGGCCCCAGCCCCTGCTACTGCCCCAGCAAGTTCCACCTAACGCGAATCATCTTAAAACAGCAAATGGAAAATTTAAAAAAATATTTAGTCGCAGGCCTGCTTGTTTGGATTCCGGTCGGCATCACGGTTTGGGTGATGTCTCTGCTGATTGGTTTGATGGATCAGTCACTGTTGCTGCTGCCGCAGCACCTACAAACCAAGGCATGGCTAGGCTTCCATGTACCGGGTTTAGGCGTGTTTTTAACACTGTTGATCGTGCTAACTACAGGCATGATCGCCGCGAATTTTTTTGGTAAAAAATTACTCGCTATTTGGGACAACACCTTGCAGCGCATCCCAATTGTGCGCAGCATTTATGGCGGTGTAAAACAAATTAGCGACACCCTATTTTCACCAGACGGCCAAGCTTTTAGCAAAGCCGTGCTGGTGCAATATCCACGCGCAGGTTCATGGACGGTGGCGCTACTTACCGGCACGCCAAAAGGTGAAATCACCAACCATTTGGGGAAAAATATGCGCTCGGTTTTCGTGCCGACGACACCAAACATCACCGCTGGATTTTTTCTCGTGTTGCCAGAATCAGAAGTTCAAGAACTTGAAATGAGCGTGGATGATGCGTTGAAATACATCATTTCAATGGGCTTGGCTGAGCCCGTGTATCTACATAAGAACACCATTACCAACGCCATCAACAGTGCCGAGATGAAAACATCCGGCACCGACCCCAATATGTAGCCGTCGTTAGGCTCTAACGGCGGCATACAAGCTTTGGCACTAGTTCGAGACGCCCTATTTTCGGGCATCTTCAGGCACATATTCGTAGCACCTTGGGGCATTCTTGCGCCAAATTTATAGTGAGAAAAAACCATGAGAACCAATTACTGCGGGCTAATTGATAGCCAATATTTAGGCCAAACAGTAGAACTTTACGGTTGGGCGCATCGTCGCCGCGACCACGGAGGCGTTATTTTTATTGACCTTCGCGACCGTGAAGGCTTAGTGCAAGTGGTGTGCGACCCTGATCGCGCCGAGAGCTTTAACACCGCCAATACTGTGCGCAATGAATTTGTACTTAAAATTACCGGCCTCGTGCGCCCGCGCCCAGATGGCACGACTAACGACACCCTAAAAAGTGGCGCCATTGAAGTGTTAGCGCACAGCGTTGAAATTTTAAATCCGTCACTCACACCACCGTTCATGATGGACGACGCAGAAATTTCGGAAACAGTGCGCCTTGAAAATCGCGTGCTCGATCTACGTCGCCCGCAAATGGCTAAAAACTTGATGCTGCGCTATCGCACGGCCATGGCCACCCGCAGCTATTTAGATAAACTCGGTTTTATCGACATCGAAACGCCGATGCTCTACAAATCTACACCCGAAGGCGCGCGCGAATTTTTGGTGCCGTCGCGTATTCATGATGGCGAGTTTTACGCCCTGCCGCAAAGCCCGCAGCTATTCAAACAAATGCTGATGATTGCTGGCTTTGACCGATATTATCAAATTACTAAGTGCTTCCGCGACGAAGATTTGCGCGCGGATCGTCAGCCTGAATTTACCCAAATTGATATTGAAACGTCGTTCTTAGGTGAGCGCGAAATTCAAGACATGATGGAAGGCCTGCTTAAAAATGTCTTCCAAACTTGCTTGGATGTAACCCTGCCTGACTTCCCGCGCAAGACCTTCACCGACGCGATGCGCGACTACGGATCAGACAAGCCCGACATGCGCGTACCGCTGAAATTTACCGAGCTTACTGACGTGGCAAAAACGTGCGACTTCAAAGTATTCCGCCAAGCGGCCGATATGGCTAATGGCCGCGTGGTGGCATTGCTGGTGCCCGGTGCGGGCGGCGGCGAGGGTGCAATGACGCGTAAAGAAATTGATGATCTCACCCCATTTGTGGCTGTGTATGGCGCAAAAGGGCTGGCCTACATTAAAGTAAATGATGTTACCCAGCCCAACGAGGCTGGCCTACAAAGCCCGATCGTTAAGTTTTTAGGCGAGGCCACGCTACGTGAAATTTTGAACCGCACTGGTGCTAAAAATGGCGACCTTATTTTCTTTGGTG
Organism: Betaproteobacteria bacterium; assembly: GCA_031409495.1. Lineage (GTDB taxonomy): Bacteria > Pseudomonadota > Gammaproteobacteria > Burkholderiales > Usitatibacteraceae > JANMDR01. The sequence goes on along the minus strand of JANNXI010000016.1, from coordinate 21,818 downwards.
CTGATAAAGAAAAAATCGTTAACGACGCCATCGGCGCGCTACGCGCCAAGATTGGCCATGCGCGCGGCTTAGCGAGCAAAGAGTGGAAGCCGATGTGGGTGGTGGATTTCCCCATGTTTGAATATGACGACGAATCCAAAACTTGGGCAGCGCGTCACCACCCCTTCACCGCACCCAAAGACGGCCACGAAGACTATTTGCCCGGCGGCCCGAAGGCCAACCCGGCAGCGGCTATCGCCAAAGCCTACGACGTGGTGCTAAACGGCTGGGAATTGGGCGGCGGCTCGGTGCGAATTCATCGCCAAGAAATTCAAACCCGCGTATTCGAAGCCCTGCAAATATCGCCAGAAGATCAAGAAGCTAAATTTGGCTTCCTACTCAAGCAATTGCAGTACGGCGCGCCACCACACGGCGGTATTGCATTTGGTCTCGATCGTTTAGTCACGATGATGTGCGGCGCTGAATCAATTAGGGATGTAATCGCCTTCCCGAAGACTCAACGCGGTCAAGATTTATTAGTCGGCGCGCCGTGCCCAGTACCAGAAAAGCAATTGCGCGATTTGCATATTAAATTGCGGAATGTGGCGGTGGTTTAAGAACTTTATAGATAGCTGGAGATGCCCTATTTTAGAGTATTTACAGCCATTTTCTAGCAGCAAAAACAGCGTTACAGCAGGCAATCCGCCTTACTGAGACTAAAATCGGAACAGACTTTCGAAGAACCGCATAATCGAGAAAGCAACGTTTGAATCATATGCTTCTACGGGAAACTCCCCCTTTAGCGCCGCATCGACTTTTTGTTTCACTTTAGCGTTTTTAAATTCAGCGTTCACCTTTGTGGCAATGTCGATCGCTCCTGCCATACGATTGTTGACGACCAATAACGCAATCAAATTCGCAATGTCACTTGCAAAAAAACGCGTATCAAAATCATCTGCATTCGCTTTTTTTGAATTTTTTGCAGCTCGCGCCATATCTTCACGATACCGGTTCGCGCGGGTGGTGTAGTCGTTTTGCGGGTCGAGATAAGAGTTGCAAAGTGCATACGATTTGGTTTTTATAAGTGATCGCTCTGCGCGCCGGTAAGCCTGTTTCGCATCGGCTGGATTGCTTTGCACGAAGCTTTTGAATAACGCGACATTGCGCTGTTCAATTCTAAGATACCCGTTCATGGCAATGGCATCAGTGAACGCTTGCATTCGCTCGGCTGACGTATTTTTTGCGTCACCCGCTTTCCCTTCAGCGCGATTACGTGTGTCGACATAAGCTGCCATCGCGGGCGGATAAACATCTGCGAGTTTTTTCCAGTCGACGAGAGCAAACGATAAGCGCACTCCACGCAAGCTACTGTCGAGAAATAATGCGTTATCGTGGAACCACACCGTTTTCTCCAGCGCAATTTCATTGCGTTTAGCACGATAGTCTTCTGCTATCTGCAAATATATTGCGTGAGGATCGGGATTGGCAGGTGGTAGCCATGCAGCAGAAGCCGCAAAGGCGCTCATGGCAATTAGCAATCCAGTAATGATTTTTTGTGCGTTCAACTTCAGCATACTTTTTGGCTCTTCTTTAAAGCAAGTGATTATTCAGTTTGCGCAGTTGTCGCCTGCATGCCTTTAACTTTAAATATATCATGTGTTTACATAAAGCAACAATTTGACGCGGCTATGGCCGCACCGGACGCTTGCTTATCGCCGCGATGCTAGCTGACTAACAGGTGCTGCACCAGCCGTTGATGTAGATTTGTGCAGCGCTCAAACGCGAACAGCAAGCATATTATTAATGCCTATCCGCCGTGCGGAGATAACGCGCTTGAGAGGCTTGGATCGTATTTTTCTAAACGTATCGATCGAAGCCGCAAGCGAAGCAGAACGCTGCATTATCGACTTAGCTAACAGCCTGTCGGACTATGACTGAATCGGCGCAGCCAAATTTTGATTCCGATTGCCATACTCCAACAGGCTGCTAGTCTCACAAATGCTGATCGTAAAAAACTACTCTCGTCCAACACTATGGCGCACGCGAGTTATCGGCTTTTTGAAGCATTACCCTCGACGCTAAGACTAACGATGGATCCGCAAAACGCGCCCTCAACGCCAGTTTTCCCACCGCAAATAGTGCAGTAGATCCGTGCAGCGCGGTTAGCGCATGATGTTATTTTGATGTTTTGATGCTACAATTTATGCATGCGAACTACCTTAGCCATCAATGATGAAGTATTTTTACATGCTCGTGCACACGCGCAACGCGAAAATATTTCTATTGGCGAAGCCGTTTCGCGGTTGGCGCTTGCGGGTATTCGTGCGCAAAACGCACCGTTATCTATGCTTCCGGCTACCAAAAGCAAATTTGCACTACTGCCATTGCGGGATGAGATAATTACTACCGCCCACGTTCGACAGTTGATGGATCAAGAAGGTATATAGGCGGTGCGCCATCTGCTTGACGTAAATGTGTGGATCGCGTTACTCGACGAATCTCACGTATTTCACGCACAAGCGCTAACTTTCTTTGAACAAACTAAGCTTAAGATTGCGTCCTGCGCCATCACCGAAAACGGTGTGATCCGCATCCTCAACCTACCAAATTATTGCAAATACGGGCCGATCGGATTTGAAGTAGTCCAACAAAAGCTCCAAGAAATTTGTAACGCTGTTGACCACGAATTTTGGGAATGCAGGCTGTCTTTACGCGATAACAGCATCGTTGAATGGTCACGCGTGCTAGGGCACAGCCAAATTACGGACGTTTACCTATTGGCGTTAGCCGTTGCAAACAAAGGTTGTTTGGTTACGCTGGACCACCGCGTAGCGCTCAGCACTGTTATCGGCGCAAGTACAAAAAATTTAAAACTACTTTAACCGCCCGATCCGAATCGGCTTTATTTCAGGCCGCCCCCAAGCGCTTATTCATGCTGGCCAGCCAAGCACTCCTCCCGCAACTTAGCAATACGGCGTCTGGTAATCTCAAAATAAGCATGCGTTGCACCAAAGCGAAAACTGTTGCTGCAATCTCGTTTTCTACCGTGGCGGCAATCTTGGTTAGGCGCAAGAGCAATGCGGGTACATCGACCGTTGCGTCGATGGCGTTTTCAAGCTGGTAGAACTGCGTTAAAAAATAGGCTGTAAATTCCCTAAATACGGGCATCTCCAGCCCATCTATAATCCGTAAGCTCGTTAAAAAAGCGCCGTCACACTGCTTTCAACTGCAAACCTATGTAGTTCTGCCGCAGGCATGGGCTTCCAGCTTTTTTACTTGTACCCGGCAACCACGGTGGTGGACACCCCGCCCCGCCGCGCTGAAAAAAACGTCGCGGTTGCACAGGCGAAACGCAAAACGATCACCTTCATAATTTTCGCGCAGCGTAAGCTAAATAGCCCCAACCGGTTTAAGTCCGCAACGGTTAAATGAAGATAATTCTAAAAACACGGGAGATTTTGTAGCGGTAAACAAATAATGCGGCCATGACTTTTAGGGGCGTTAATGTCGAGAAGGCAAGACTGGATTTGCTAAGGCGTTATACCGTCTTGGTCATAAGAGTAGGACATTTAACCGCTTATAATCAATCACTTAGCGCTGAATTTTGTGCGGCTGCTTGTTGCAGGGATAACTGTTACACTGTCGTTATACAAAATAAAACACGTTAGGCTCTTAGTTGGGTGCAACACCTGTTTGAAGATCAAAGCACATCATGGACAACGACTATTTTCGACATCCGAATCGCTTTCCAAAGAATGCTCCGGGCGATTTTTACACGCTGGGCGACTTAACCCAAGATGGAACTTGGTGTGGGCAGTGTCTTTCCTGTAATCTCCCTGAAGAAGAAGCCCCAACCCTGCTTGCGCCATTGACGGAGTCAAACTCCGATACTTACTTTGTGCGCCAGCCAGAAACTGACGAAGAAGTCGAGCAGGCCTGCAGCGCAATTGAAGTCTGCTGTGTTGATGCGCTCCGCTATGGCGGCGGCAATCCTAAAATCTTAGCTCGTCTGCAAAAAACTAATTGCTGCGATTACTCTTTACCTAGCAGATTGGAACCCCAGACTCCAGCACTCGGGATAACTGCAACGCCAAGAAAGTGGTGGGAGCTTTGGAAATAGGTATGTATTCATGAAACAACTTCAAAAAAATCTCTTCGATTGCCGGCCTAACTGGGTCGGCAAGCTGACGCCAACCTTGCGGTTGGTTCCCGCCAGTCGCTCCGCTCCTTGCGGCGCAGCTTAGCGCAACTCAGCAATACGGCATCTGGTAATCTCAAAATAAGCATGCGTTGCACCAAAGCGAAAACTGATGCTAGCAATCTCGCCTTCTACCGTGGCGGCAAGCTTAGGTTAGGTGCATGAGCAATGCGGGTACATCGACCGTTGCGTCGACGGCGTTTTCAAGCTGGTAGAACGCCCTCAAAAATAGGCTGTAAATGCCTGAAATACGGGCATCTCCAGCCCATCTATAATCTGTAAGCTCGTTGAAAAAGCGCCGTCACACTACTTTCAACTGCAAACCTATGTAGTTCCGCTGCTGCATGGGCTTCCGGCCTTTGTACTTGTACCCGGCAATTACGGTGGTGGACACCCCGCCGCGCTGCGCCGCCAAAAACGTCGCGGTTGCACAAGCGAAACGCAAAACGACCAACTTCATGATTTTCGCGCAGCGTAAGCTAAATAACCCCAAGCGGTTTAAGTCCGCGACGGTTAAATGAAGATAATTCTAAAAACACGGGAGATTTGGTAGCGGTAAATAAATAATGCGGGCATGACTTTTAGGGGCGTTAATGTCGAGAAGGCAAGACTGAATTTGCTAAGGCGTTATACCGTAGCGGTAAATTAAGGAGGGCATTTAACTGCTAATAATCAATATCTTAGCGCTGAATTTTGTGCGAATGCCTGTTGCACGGATAACAGTTATACTGCTGTTATGCAAAATAAAACACGTCGGGCGTCACAATAAGGAGTCTTTGCAATGCCGTCATCTGTAACAAACACTCTTCTTGCCGCTCTTGCCATCGTTGCACTGCATGCCGAGGCACAGGCCGCATCGCCTGAGCCCTGCGGATCGGCCAGCACTAAATCGGGACAAACCCTCCGAGTAAATGGCGCAGATGTTGTTCTTCGCTCGGCACCAAATGCAAAGAGTGAAAAGCTGATAAACCAGAAAGCTACTCAAATCCTCAAGACTACCCAGTACCTAACAATTGACAATACAGTTACCGTGGTCGAGGAATGCACTCAAAGCGAATGGTCAAGAGTCGGTGTAAAAGAACCTGATTGGCTGCAAAACTCACACATTGGGTGGGTACAAAGCAGTTCGCTTCGTGGGCAAAAGAAAGACAGCGGTGGCATCGTCGAATTTACCGAAGCTGACTTTGTTTGGGACAAGAAAACATCCCCCCACAAAAAAACAATTGTTGCGGGTGTCAATAAAGTTCATCGAGAGAACTCGCGATGCAAAACGATTGATCCAGGGTCAGCTTACATTTCATCAAGTAAGGGCAGCCCTTCCGACCCCGTCTTTTATGTCACCTGCGGTACCGGCGGGAGCGTCTTTAATGCGTTTTTCTCCAAGTCAGAAGTTGAAAAAGGCACAACGTTGGCGGCAGCTAAACATATCGACCGTAGCCGCGCTATTGATCTGTGCGAGTCGCATGCCAAGTCAAAGGCAAACCACCCAAGCACATTCAGTTTTTCACGGGTTATGGACTTGGCTGTAAGCGAGCATCCAAATGGAAGAACAACAGTCACCTCCTCTTTCACAGCGAAGAACAGCTTCAGTCTGGAACTGAAGCACAGTATCCGCTGCCTTCTAAATGCCAACGGCTTGATTGAGGCAAACATTTCGGAGGCCAAGTGAGGTCTAACTTGGCAGTCCACACGGACGCTGCGCGATAAAGCCGCGCAGCGTCGGTGACCTCTACGTTAGGGCTCTATGTATTCCTATCAAACAAAAATTGGCGTTTTTTACATTGTTCACCGCAATGGTCGCTGGCACGCTATGTGCCAAGATGAGAACCTTGGAAGCTATTTTACCCCGCAACACGCCGCCGATGATTTGGCTGGCGGTCATACCTTTTCACTATCCAATGGCGCTGATACATCCACGCTTGGTATCCCTGAAGATGTTTCAGAGTGGTCGCACAAAAAAACATGAATACTTTGGCTCAAATGCTTGGGGGCAGCTATTGGCAATTTAAGCCTAATTATGCTGCCATCGCCCATTTCAAAACCAACCCCAATGGCGTCGTTTGTTCTGCCCACTGGCGTTATATTTCTCCAATTTGCTTGTAGCTGCTTGATGTTCCCATGTTTTACTCCTTAGTTATCTTTACGCTAACCCATCCATAAAGCGAGACAAGCTAAAGCTTGCTCAACGCATGCGGTGCCAGGGTGCCAAATGCGGCTTTACCCTCGCACAAGACAAATCTTCCTCAGTTTAAGCGTCAATGAACCTACATACTTTGCCAAAAAAAGTAGCCTGAAGAAGCCCTAATTTAGGGCGTCTTCAGGCATTCTTGTAGCATTCAACACATTGCAACGCTTCTCGCTTTTAGGTGCCAACCCACGGCACCGGCGGCGATGTTATAAATAACTAATGGTTAATACTTAGAACTTAAAATTGCCATCTGCACGCGTTTGGGTACCGGAAGCACAGCTAGTAAAAGTGCGATTGCCGCTTGATGTCGATTGGTTGCTTTCCCACACTACCGCTGTACCGTTGCGCTTAATGAATTTGTATTGCACAGCCGTATTGGCGGGCAGAGTGACGGTGCCTTTCCACTGCGCATTCACGCCTGAGCCCTGAATAGTGAGCTTGTAGGCTGAGGCTGGCGCCCAGTTTCCAATCGCGGTTTGATTGCCCACTACGTATAAAGACTGACCAGATGATGTATTGGCATTCACGATGGAGAAGGTTACGCTGCAGGTAGTAACTACAGGTGGCGTAACAGTGCCATTCAGTTTTTGACCCGTGTAAATTGCCACGGCTGGTGTCGCGCTGCCGCCATCTGCCGGTACCGTGATGGAAGCAAAACCATTTGCGGCCACGACAACGCTGCTGCCGCTACACGCGTTGCCAGCTGCATTTTTTTCGCCGTTAATAATATTGCAATAAGTACCAGCGGCTAGATTGGTGAAGAAGTTATTAGTCCATGCTGCACCGGTATTGTTTAGCGCCACAAAACCTACTGTGCCGCGGCTAAATGCGACTTGCTGCGCGTTGCCAGTTGACCAGTTAGTTTGGGGAGCACCAGTAGCGGCTGCGCGAAATTTCACCATGTTGGCGATGTTGCCCCAGCGATGAATGAAATCCCAATCGACATTAATTTTCGCAGCCCCTGCGCTGTCGTATGGGCTTGCGGCTGGACGATCACCATCACCATTGGTAAAGCGGAAGCCCGAATGTAGCTGCGCTTCGCCATAGCCTTGCGCCATCATAAAAATATTAGCAAGCGCATAACGCTGCGTACCAACGCTATCGTTAGGTACACCGGGCGTGTAATTGCTGGCGGCAAGCGAGCTACCATTACGCTCGGTATCCCAATTGTTTAAGAAAATTGTGGCGTTTTGCGGCTGTACAAATCCATAGCTGCCGCCCCAGTTGCCCCACGTACCCATGATGCCGGGAATGCTCGATAGGCTCTGACCATTGTTGCCGCGAAACGCATCGCGCATGGCGTAGGCAAAGCGGAATTCGTTCACGGTACCGATGCTTAAATAATCACTAATCGTGGTCGCGCCATCGGGAATGATTTCTTGTGTTAGCCAAATGTTTTCGCCCGATGTGGTCAGCGGGCGCGTTGATTTTACCGTCGCCATAATGCTTGTCCAAGCAGTAGCTGGCATATGTTTTGACGCATCAATACGGAAGCCGTCAACACCCATATCGATTAGCTTATTTAGGTAATTTACGATCTGCCCTTTGACGTAGGTGTTTTCAGTCGCAAGGTCTGGCAAGCCGCCTAAGCGACAGTTTTGCACCGCAAATGTGCCCGCTGGTGAGTTGTAGTCATTGCCGTTGATGGTGCAATTACTGTGGAAATCATTCGCGCTAAAAAATGGAAAGCTTAACGTGTTGGCGTTCCATGTGCTGCCATCGGTTGCGGTGCCGCTGCCGTCGGCCATTTGGTTCACCACAATATCGGCATACACGCGCACACCAGCGGCGTGGCAAGTATTAACCATGGTTTGTAACTGCGCCTGCGTGCCCATACGGCTATTGAGGGTAGCGTAATTTACCGGCTGATAAACGCCCCACCAGCCATTAGCCACTTTTGATGCGCCCGGTGGTGAAATTTGTACGGCACCATAGCCTTTAGGCCCTAAAAACTGGGTGCATTCAGTGGCGATATCGTTCCAGCTCCATTGAAACATTTGCACAGAAGTTGACGGGTTATTGAGCACAGCGTGGCTGGGTGTAGCGAAGCCCGCAATGCTTAAGCCTAATGCCAGTACGGCGATTTTAGTATTCATACGATTTTTCTCTCCAGATGATTGTTTTAAATTAGTTAAGGATGCAATTTTTTGGCTGAATTTATCCGCACTACAAACGTAAAAAAGTTTGACGTGGCGTGATGAACCAGCGTATTTGAAAGTGATGCGTTGAACTAGGTGTTACTTTTTTAAGATTTATTTTTATACAAATTGCGTACAAGCTACCTGCAAAACGCGTGAAAACTGCGTTACGCAATTGTGGGCAAAGTTGGAAATTATCGCCCGCAGGCTCCTAATAGTTTTACCAAGCGCGCCTTGTTGCAGTGCAACAAGGCTCACATTTCAGCGCATGGAAAATATACTATAACTACAGAAAAAAGTGGCGGAAATCCGTAAATTTGTAGTTTAAGTACAAAATATTTTATTGGTATGCCTAAAATTTAGGACAAATTTAATGCTGAAGATGCCCTAATTTAGGGTATCTTCAGCATAATTTAATGCGCAAAAAGAGCACGATTAAATACCAATATAGACACGCAAGCAATTATGTTTCGCGCCGCGCGAGCACTGACTTGGCTTCAAACTAGTTGCGCTTATAGCGTTGCAAAGCGTTAGTCCATAGACGACGTAAACAGCCATTGCCATTTCTGCCGATATTACTGCTATGGTCCGGCGCCACCGAAATACGCGCTAGCGCACCCGATTACGCCCGCCATCTTTAGCCCGATAGAGTGCTGCGTCCGCTTGTGCCACGAGCGCATCAACTGAAGACTGGGAGGACGGTACGCAAGCCGCAACGCCAACGCTTATCGTGACCACCGCGGCCACGGATGATGCGGGGTGCGGCAGGGCGCGGGCTTCGCAGGCTTGACGCAGCGTTTCGGCGTAAACCATTGCCGCGGCATGGTCAAGGCCGGGGATAATCACCATAAATTCTTCGCCACCGTAGCGTGCGGCAAAATCACCCGCTCGACCCGCGGCCTTGCGAATAACTTCCGCCACGGCGATCAGGCATTTATCCCCCTCTGGGTGCCCGAGACTATCGTTATAGGCTTTAAAGTTGTCAATATCAATGATCACCACCGTCAACAACGATTGTAAACGGAGGCCGCGCCGCCATTCTGACTCCAAGGTTTCGTCTAGGCTGCGCCGATTAGCGAGCCCCGTCAGCCCATCCGTCAACGATAGACGCGAAAGATGCTCATTAGCCTGCCAAAGTGCCTCGGTTTTTTCAGCAACGATGCGTTCCATATCAGCGTGCTGTTTGTGTAGCTGATATGTGCGTAACCGGTACGCGCCCGCCAGGGCAGCCAGGGCCGCCAAAATCGCCAGTGCTATAAACCAAGGTGTTTGATAGTAGTGGGGTAATACTTTCACCGGCAATAACGCAGGAGCCTCTTGCCAGCGAATGCCGTCAATAGATGCCTCCACCCTAAATTGATACGACCCGTGTGGAAGCGCAGGAAACGCCGCCTCGCGCGCTTTACCGGCATCCACCCAGCTAGCCGTCACACCTTCCATCTTGTACCGAAACCGCGTACGATCTGCGTGCAACAACGTGGCCGCGGTATAACGAATGGCAAGCGGTACCGAGCCCGGCGGCAATGTAACAACATTAGCAGCATCGCCATTGGCCGCTTGGATCACGCCGTTGATCGCTATTTCTTCGATAATCACCCGTGGTGGCGCTTCGGTACCCGGCAACCGTGTGGGATCAACAATCACTAAGCCTTTTAGTGACGGTAACCATAAATGTCCATTGTTGTCCATGTTGCCGGTGGGTTGCAACCCACCGGCAAAAGTCGTGCTGCGTAACGCATGACCTGGGCCAAAGCCCAGAGACGTCACCTTGGCAATTTTCCCATCAGCAAAATCATCAAGCTCTGCACGCGCGACGCGAAAAAAACCGCGGTTGCAGGTCATCCACAAATGTCCGAAGCGATCTTCAATAATGACGTGCGTGGTGCCATCCCACAATCCGTCGGCCACGCGAATAGTGGTGAGACGGCCGTTTTTAAGGCGATTCATACCTTCACCGTTAGTGCCAATCCAGAGTGAGCCAGCGGCATCCTCATACAAAGCTAACACCCAGTTAGAAACTAAGCCCTCTTTTCGCGTGAGCACGGTAAAAACCCCGTCGCTCTGGTTGTATCGAAACAAGCCATCGCCGGCCGTACCAAACCACAATATGCCACTACGGTCCTGCAGTATCGAGGCCACGCCTTCGCGCGGTGCTCCCGGGGTAGTCACGGCCGCAAAACGCTGGCCATCAAAGCGCGCCAACCCGAATTTAGTGCCCACCCAAATTGTGCCGGCGCGGTCTTGCATCATTACACGTACGTCAGCGTTCGGCAGCCCTTGGGCAACACCGAAACTTTCCAACTTGCCTCGTTTATACCTGGACACCCCTTGCGTGTAGGAGCCAATCCAAACACTACCCTCATTATCTTCAAGCAAAGCCGATGATTCGTCCGTCGCTAGTCCCGCTTTTTTATTGATGACTTTGACTAAACCGCCATCAATCTGATTTACACCTCCGCCTGCCGTAGAAACCCATGTCGTCCCATCGCGTGCATGCATCACGGCGCGCACATTGTCGCTTGACAAGCCGTCTGGTTTACCAAAAACGCCAAATGCACGTCTACTCACTCGGTTCAGCCCACCATTCCACGACCCCACCCATACGCTACCCTCGGCATCGCCTTGCAGCGCCCAAATTTGATCGCCCCCTAAGCCATTAGCCGTTGAGATGGTGGTAAAGCGCCCTTCGTGCAACCGCGTCACGCCCGCACCCCAAGTACCGATCCATAGTGCGCCCGATTTGTCGCGCGCAAGGGAAGTAAGTTGATCCGTCGGCAACCCATCAGCCACGGTGTAAGTTTTCATTTTTCTGTTTTTCGAGGTATCAATGTGCACCAACCCACCGCCTGCTGTCGCCACCCAAACGCCCCCTGCAGGGTCAACCAATAGATGTCGCACTTCTGGATGCGGGAAGCCGCTTGCGGCATTCATCACCGTAAATTTCTCATCTACAAACGCGACTAAACCACCGCCCGTCGTCCCTATCCACAGAGTGCCGTCACGATCAAAATCAAGGGTACGCAGCCGATTAGTGGGTAGCCCATCTGCCTCTTGGTACAGCTTGGCAACACCTTTATTCCAACGCACCAAACCATTTTCTGTCGCCACCCACACCGCGCCATCACGACCCTGTGCAAACGCCCAAACACGTCGCCCGTCAGTTAGGGCCGCATCAAAAGCAGCCTCAAATTTCCCATCACGATAACGTGCCGCACCCCGTGAATGGCCGATCCACAAGCTCCCTTGCGCATCTTCAAAAAATCCGAAAATAGGCCGAGACGCCGCTTGCGGAAAAATCGCTGCCTCAAAAGCCGCGAACCGCACCCCATCAAAACGCGCCAAGCCGCCGGCCGTGCCCACCCAGAGATAGCCTGCCTTGGATTGATAAATGGCTTGGACGGCGTTTTGCGGCAAACCTTGCTCAGTTTGCCAAGTGTCGACTTTGAATTGAGTAAGGAATTTTTCTAGCGACGCGGCCGACGGCGACGCCGCTGGGGCTAGGGCTAGGGTTTGCGCTTGCGCGTGGGTAACTAAGGCATGTGACGTGGCGGATAGCAATATCACAATCGCAAAAATTCTCCCGATTAGCAGAGCGGTGCTGCGAAACCAAGTTCTCACTTCAATAAAAATGCCGATATGACTCAGCACGTACCTACCTTCCTGACTGGCTCGACCGACAAAATAGCGCTACGTTCCATAGCAAGCCGCTGAAGAAAACGCGCATAAACCGTATGTGTCGTACCCATCATATTGGGTTCCTATCACCAAAGAAATAGTTCTGAAACCCAATTTTACGCCACGTCGACTAAAAAAACTTTGTGTTGTAGCACTGGCGCAATTTTTTAACATACCACCGCCACCGCACCGTAAAAATACCGTCCCCATTGTTAACGCTAACCAACGCACCCTCTCCGCGTAGGGTAAGAAGACGGCCTAAAATAGCGCTTCTTCAGATGTTATCTGAAAGTTCTACTTTTTATCCAACGGTTGCAGTTTGGGCCAATCCACAAGGCTGATTTAGCGGATAATAATTCGTTCGCTTCCAACTTCAAAATTTCCTATGGCCGCTCCTGAGCGCAACATTGTCGCAGCCCTTTTTGGTGTTGTATTTTCGGTGCCGTTCGCACTGGTAAGTGCTTTTGGCTTTTACATGCTTTACGCTGAAGCCAATAGCGCATTGCGCCCGCAAGCATGGGTGTTGTCAACCGCGCAAGTCATTGATGCAAAGCTGCATGTGGTGCCAAGCACAAAAGGCAGCGGCACCTATTCCGTGACGGCGCAGTATCGTTACACATTCGCCGAAAAAACCTTTTTCAACCAAACAATCCGCTTAGGTGATTTTGGGTCTGATGATGACAAAGCGCACCATGAAGGCTGGGTAACTTTGCTGCAAGAAGCGAAGGCACTAGAGCGCAGCGTGCCGGTTTATATTAACCCCAACGCACCGGAACAAGCGGCACTCTCGACAAAGGTACGTTGGCACAATGTATTTTTTGCGTTGCCATTTATTTTTCTTTTTGGTGCGGCAGCCGTAGTTGGCGGCTTTGTCGCTCTAAACGCCTTAGGCATACGCATACGCAAACCACGGCGAGGTGATCATAGTGCAACACCCAAAAAATAGCCCTAGAAACGCTTTTCAAACGGTTTTCATATACGCTTCATTCGCGGTGATTTAGCTCATTAATTGAACGAAGATGCCCTGTTTTAAGGCGTTTCCAAGCAAATTTTGAAATTATTCTGCGCATAATCAGATCTCTGCATGACCACTCCCATCGCCACGAAGCTGCGCTATGATGATGCGTTGAGCAAAACAACCGTATTCTCGATTGTTTTAACACGCGCTTTTAGGAGTTTTTATGGCTGCGGTTTTAGATGAAAATACTTCCACCACGCGTTCAGCAATTGACACGCTGCGCTCACGCTTTGCCTACACCTTAAGCGAGCGCTTACCACACGCCACTATTTTGCACACGCCTGAGCAACAGCGGCCGTATGAGTGCGATGGCTTGGCAGTGTATCGGCAATTACCTTTGCTTACCGTGCTTCCGACCAACGATGCGGAAGTATGCGCCGCTTTGAATGCGGCCAGCACCAACGGCGTAAAAGTAGTGGCACGTGGTGCGGGCACGGGCTTATCGGGAGGGGCAACACCGTTGGAAGACGGCATGCTGCTATCACTGGCGAAGCTTAGCGCATTTAAAAAAATTGATGCTTTATCGCGTACCGCCGTAGTGCAACCGGGTGTGCGCAACTTAAAAATTTCTGAATCCGTTGCGCATCTAGGCTTGTATTACGCGCCCGATCCATCATCGCAAATTGCCTGCACCATTGGTGGCAATGTAGCCGAAAATTCCGGTGGCGTGCATTGTCTGAAGTATGGCTTAACGGTACACAATATTCAAAAAATCCGCGTGGCTACTATCGAAGGTGAGGCACTCACTATCGGCTCAGACGCACTAGATTCACCCGGTTATGACCTGTTAGCACTCATGACCGGTAGCGAAGGCATGCTGGGCGTGACTACCGAAGTAACAGTAAAACTAACGCCTAAACCACAGGTTGCGCGAGTGGTGATGGCAAGCTTTGCAGATGTGGAACTAGCAGGTGCGGCAGTTGCCAATGTGATCGGCGCGGGTATTATTCCAGCGGGTTTGGAAATGATGGACAAGATGGCGATTCATGCGGTTGAAGATTTTGTACGCGCCAGTTACGACATGGAAGCTGAGGCGATTTTGCTTTGCGAATCCGACGGCACACCGGAGGAAGTGGAAGACGAAATTGCACGCGTACGCGAAGTGATGCTGCGAAGCGGCGCAACGACTATTCGCGTATCAGAAACTGAAGCTGAACGGCTTAAATATTGGTCTGGCCGCAAGGCGGCTTTTCCGGCTGTAGGGCGAATTTCACCGGATTACTACTGTATTGACGGTTCGATTCCGCGCCGCGCACTGGGTTATGTGTTGAAGGCAACGGCTGCGTTCAGCGAGAAATACGGCTTGCGCTGCGCTAATGTATTCCATGCGGGCGATGGCAATTTGCATCCACTCATTTTATTTGACGCTTCTATCCCCGGTGACCTTGAGAAAACGGAAGCTTTCGCTGCCGATTTGCTAGAGCTGTGCATTGAAGTAGGCGGCACAATCACTGGCGAACACGGTGTGGGCATTGAGAAAATTAATCAGATGTGTAGCCAATTTACCGATGCCGAGCGCGAAGCGTTTTTTGCTATTAAGCGCAGCTTTGATCCACAGATGCTCTTGAATCCCGGCAAGGCGATTCCGTCACTGAGCCGCTGTGCCGAATACGGACGGATGCGTGTTTCAGGCGGTAATTTGCCGCACCCCGAATTGCCGCGATTTTAAATTTAAAGTTAAGTAAACATGGATTCCTTCATCAGCGACACCACAGCCAAAATCAAACAACATCGCGCCAGTAAATCGCCCCTGCGTATTCAAGGTGGCAACACCAAAGCATTTTACGGCGCCGCCTCAGCATTCCCTGAAGACACCCTATGTACGGGCATCTACAACGGTATTATTGATTACGAACCAAAAGAGCTGGTGCTTACCGTGCGCGCTGGTACGCCCCTGGCTGACGTAGAAAATGTGCTGGCCGATGCCAACCAAATGCTACCGTTTGAGCCACCGCATTTTGGCGCTGGCGCCACCATCGGCGGCATCGTGGCCACCGGCTTCTCAGGCCCGCGGCGTGCGTACGCGGGTGCGGTGCGTGATTTTGTATTGGGCACGCGGATTATTGATGGCAAAGGCGACAATTTAAATTTTGGTGGGCGCGTGATTAAAAACGTGGCGGGCTACGATGTTTCGCGCTTGATGACGGGGGCGATGGGTACGCTGGGCGTAATTTTAGATATTTCATTTAAGGTGCTGCCGCGTCCGCAAACCGAAACGACGTTGCGATTTGAAATGGCCGAAGCCACAGCCATCACCCGCATGAACGAATGGGCGGGACAGCCTCTGCCGATTTCGGCGTCTTCTTTTTTTGAAGGTGTAGTGATGCTGCGCTTGTCTGCAGCGCAAGCCGGTGTGACTGCTGCAGTGCAAAAGCTTGGCGGTGAAGTGATTGATGCACAGGCTGCAAGCGCCCATTGGACGGCCTTGCGCACGCATCAGCATGGTTACTTTAGCAATCCCAAACCCTTATGGCGTGTATCGGTGCCTCAAACCGCTGCAACACTGGCTTTTGATCAAGCCGAAGTACAAGCAGGCCCGATTGAGTGGGGCGGTGGTTTGCGTTGGCTAAGTGCTGATAGTGATTCCGATTCCGCTGCGTGAATTCGCAGCCGGGCAGCTGATCTTGGTGGCCACGCAACACTATTCAACGGCAAGAGCCACACAACCGTTACGCCCGTGTTTCATCCGCTGGATGCCGGCTTGGCGAAAATTCATCGCAATCTAAAGCAGGCATTTGATCCAGATAATATTTTGAACCGTGGGCGGATGGATAGTTTTTAATTTCAGCTTCGCTTAAATCAATTAACCAAAAGCAAAATTATGCAAACCACCTTATCCGAAGAATTCATCAACACGCCGCTAGGCAATGAAGCTGCCGCTATTTTGCGCAAATGCGTTCATTGCGGCTTTTGTTTAGCCACTTGCCCAACATACAACTTAGTGGGCGATGAATTAGATAGCCCAAGAGGCCGTATTTATTTGATGAAGCAAATGCTGGAAGGCGCACCAGTGACAGAGCGCACCCAGCATCACCTCGACCGCTGCCTAACCTGCCGGTCGTGCGAGAGTACGTGTCCCTCGGGTGTTGAATACGGCAAGCTAGTGGATATTGGCCGTGAAATTGTGGAGCGAAAAGTAGCCCGGCTGCCGCTTGAAAAATTCAAACGCGCTATGTTGAAGAAAATTTTACCCAACACAGCGGCTTTCAGAATAGTGCTTAAAACCGGTCAAACCGTAAAAGGGTTAGCAGGTGGTCTAATGCCTGCCGCCCTTGCCGCAAAGGTGCCTAGCGTACGCACAGCAGGGGTATGGCCAGCCGCCCGCCACACGCGTCGCATGTTGGTGCTACAAGGCTGCGTGCAACCCGCTATCGCGCCCGACATCAACGCCGCCACAGCAAGAGTGCTAGACGCTATTGGCATATCGCTCACCACCGCTTCTGCCGCCGGATGTTGCGGTGCAGTGGCGCATCATTTGGGCGACGTCGAGGGCAGCCGCGTAATGGCTCGCGCCAATATTGATGCATGGTGGCCGCTGATTGAAAATGGCACGGAAGCGGTAATTATTACCGCCAGCGGCTGCGGCACAGCGGTATCGGACTACGGCCATTTATTGCAGCACGATAAAGCCTATGTGGCCAAAGCCGCCCGTATTTCGGCGCTTTGCAAGGATATTAGCGAAATCATTGCCGCTGAAGCGAGTGCATTGCAGGCCAAATTAAAACCGCTGAGCACGGCAACGCGCATCGCCTTCCATTCGCCTTGCAGCCTCCAGCATGGCTTAAAAATTAAAGGCAAAGTAGAAGGATTATTAAGCGCTGCAGGCTACACGCTAACAAACGTGCCCGACGGCCATTTGTGTTGCGGATCCGCCGGAACCTACTCAATATTGCAATCAGAAATGTCGCAAAATTTACTTGCTAATAAAGTTGCCGCGCTAGAAAGCGATAAGCCGACGCAAGTGGTCACGGCCAACATCGGGTGCTTGGCGCACATTGAATCGGGACTCAATAAAAGCAGCGGAATGCCGATCGGACATTGGATTGAGTTGGTAGCGGCGCGATTGTAAAGGCCAATAAACTACAGCGCACCCGGTATAGCCTTCTGCAAACAACTTTGTAACTACCTCCCCATCAACCAAAACCGCTCCTCAGTATCCCCCGGCCGTGCCCCTTGCCAGCGGATTTTACTCGGTGTGGTGACGACACTTGGTGGCGGGTTTTTGGTTCGTCCCTGAATCAATATATAGCTGCAGACGCCCGCATTTAGGGGCTTTAGGCGTAAGTCTATAAAGTAGTCCAGTGACGCGGCTTGCGCTACACCCACGTCTTGATTATGAATGCAAGTTGCGTCAATGTTGTTAGCGACCAATGCATTTTTTAAGCTGGCGGCCATGCCGCGATAGCTCTTGGCATAGTCCACCGCAGGTAACCACAGTAAGTTAAACAACATCCACAACACCGTAACGCCTGCCGCCCAATTAACCACCGCGCGACGATTGCTGTAGCGCGTGCGTAGCACCACACCGAGCCAAAGCGCTGTGAGCAACAAAGCTAGTATTACCGCGCCCCAATGCACTTCGAGCTGCAGCCCTGGCACCTCATAAAGCACACGCCGCGCCGCATTGCGAGGGATACCAGTAACCGCTCCAGTATACATAGCCCACAAAAACAGGGTGATGCTGCCGAAAACAAATAGCCCAAACCAGTTTACAAAGCTGGCTAAAGTACGGGAAAGTTTATCCATCCCTTGTGCAGCCGCTAAGCAGAGCGGTAGTAGCAGTACCATGGGTGAGGTATCGCGCGGCGCCATCGTTAAAAATACGAAAATTAGAATGACGATAAAGGCCACAAAAGGTAACGCATGTTCGATGCGGTCGCGGATATTGCGACGCGCTTTCAGCCAAGCCCATGTCGCAATTGGCCATGCAGGAAGTGCGTACCAAATAAGGGTTTTGGGCAGATACAGAAAATCGAAACTGCGATTAAGCGCTGCCGTAGCTTGTGACGCTGGATTCAGTAAACAGAAAAATCCGCTCATCGCACCGGTGAAAGCACCCGTATTTAGGGCGTTTAGCGCGGATTCTGGCACCATAGCAAGAAGCAATAATGGCCAGATCAATATGCTTGCGCCGACGATAACCAGAGCTAGCCCAAAGCCTCGACGACAACGCGGATTACGCCACTCGCGCAATACTATTGCCAGCGTGGCGAATACCGCCAGCACCATTAGGCCCATGAGCGCGCCAGCACAGAGCACGGCTAGCGCACCACCTAGACCGGCAATAATACCGGCACGCTTAGCGTCAGATGCAATCGAGGTCATACCGTAAAGTGCAATTGCCATGCCTGTCATCGCGCCTAACGCAGGGCTTAGCTCGTGGGCGCGCAGCAGAAAACCCAAGCTTGCAATGAGTAGCAAAACGCAGATACGTGCGGCGCGTTCATTTTGCAGGCGCACCGCGGTGGCAGCTAAAAAACCCATCGTGAGTGAGACGAAAAATGCCGAGGCTAAGCGCGCGCCGTCGTGCAAGGCAAAAATGGGCTGCGTTAACTTAGCGAAAAATGCCGCTACCCAGTAATAAAATGGCGGGTGCTCAATATAAGGTACTCCGGCCAACGTAGGCACGAGCCAAGCGTTTGGTACACCTTGCAGCATGCTGAGCACGATGCCAAATTGCACCGGCTCGTCGGGCTTCCACGGGTCATGCCCGATGATGCCGGGGACGAGCCACGCCAAGCAAATAACGATGAACAGCATGGTTTTCAACGGCGAAGTCGAGCCGTCAAAAACAATAGGCGCCTGTAAATTTCGGCTGATTCGGTGCGCCTTGAGTGTTGCTCGGCGGCCCGCGCGTCTGGCTTTAGATCGCGTCATTTAAAACCTTGATGTGGGGTTAAGTGAAGGCAGCGAACAGCTTACGCGCAAATTTGAAGTTAAACGCACCGAAAGAACTTACCAAGCACCAATACAAAAAAGCAGCCGTTAAGCTGCTTTTTTGATGTTTTTTGATACTGAAATCTAACTGGCTTGATTTGTGCGCGGCACAACTTTAAGCCCGCGTTGCAAGATTACAACATTCAAATTTATTCTGCGGCTTCAGCAGTTGGTGCAACTTTACGGCCATAACGCTGATTAAATTTGTCGATACGACCAGCGGTATCCATAATTTTATGTTTGCCGGTGTAAAACGGATGAGATTCAGACGAAATTTCGATGCGAATAC
Source organism: Betaproteobacteria bacterium (assembly GCA_031409495.1). Taxonomy (GTDB): domain Bacteria; phylum Pseudomonadota; class Gammaproteobacteria; order Burkholderiales; family Usitatibacteraceae; genus JANMDR01. The sequence goes on along the minus strand of JANNXI010000016.1, from coordinate 2,396 downwards.
AAGGATACTCTTTACCGTCTGTAAATTTCATTTTTTCGCGGTTCGCAACGTCAATCGTTGAGCGCGTCACAAATTTGAAATCGCACGAAGAGTCAAAAAATAATACGTCGTTATACTTTGGGTGAACACCGGTTTTCATGATTCTGTCCTGTTTAATCATCCAAGGGTAGCCAACACATGTTAAGATTTTTACAAATCTGGCGTGTATTGCGTTGCAACCTCTAGGCGATAAGTTAATGGGTAATCTGCAATTATCGCAATTTTTCGCGTTTTGCGCAACCGTAAGTTTCTTCGCCTTTGGTATTGCGGTAAAACACGAAGCTTGCAGCACGTACACCTACCAAATAGGTGACAATCAAATACTCTCAGCGATTCAAAATTTTGAGGATTTAAAATGAAAATTAGACAGATTTCGCACGGTTATTTCTCGCAAATCAGCATTCTTAAATCAATTTTTTTGGCGCTATTGCTAGCCTGTGTACTCAACCAGTTGAGCATAGCCCAGACCAGTCGTGCTGAACTCGTTATCGGCGCTTCGGCTGCATTTACCGGAAGGACAGCGGCATCAATCAAAGCGTTTAACGAAGGTGCGCAAATACAATTTGACGCTGTAAATAAACGTGGCGGCATTGGATCGCGCAAAATTGTTTACACGAGTTTGGATGACGGCAATTTGCCGGAGCTAGTGACTGAAAATACCAAACGCTTGCTAGATGACGACAAAGCGATTGCATTGTTTGGCTACGCTGGTGACGCCACGGTAGCAGCCGCAATACCCTTAATTACGCAACGCAATGTAGCGTTGGTCGGTGCGATGACAGGCGCTCAGGCGCACCGCAAGCATCCAAACTTATTTCCGGTACGCGCTAGCTACCATGCAGAAGTGGAAAAAATTGTTGCGCAAGGGCAACGGCTGGGAATAACGCGCTTTGCGATTTTTTATCAGAATGACGAGTTTGGCAAAGACGTATCTGCTGGCTTAGAAAAATCGTTGATGCAGCGCAAGCTCACCATTGCATCAAGCGGCGACTATGCGCGAAACAGCGTGAACCTTGGCGGCGCTGTGGGCAAAGTGATGCAAGGCAATCCCCAATCAATCATCATGGCCTGCACGTTGGAGGCTTGCGCTGAATTTGTGCGGCAATTTAGCAAATTAAAATCGAGTGCAAGGCTCAATCACCTATCATCTATTGACGCTGGCGCCTACTTTAAGGAATTAGGTGCGCTTACGCTTGGGCTCGAGCTCACCAATGTGGTACCACGTCCGACATCAGTGGGCATTGGCATCATTAATGACTTCAACAAAGACGCTAAAGAAGTCGCCCCTAAACACGTACCGTCGTTCTTGAGCTTGGAGGGCTATCTTGCAGCAAGAGTGTTGGTAGAAGCACTACGCAAAGCAGGCAATAATCCCACTCGCGCTAAGGTGTTGGACGCCCTAAACAGCTTAGGTGATTTCGATATGAATGGCTTCTCTGTGCGCTATGCACCGGGCGCCAATATAGGCTCAACATTTGCCGATGTGAGCATCATCGGGCCTGGCGGGCGAATTAGAAATTAGGTTTTGGAAATTTTCCGTGCAGAAATAAAAACACCTTGGAGATGATATCAATCCTCCAAGGCGTTTTTTAAAGGCTTCAAGCGCTGCTTTACTTCTTCATCGAATCAAAAAACTCACCGTTATTTTTTGTGGCTTTGAGCTTATCGACTAAAAATTCCGTCGCTTCGAGTTCATCCATACCGTAAAGCAATTTACGCAGCACCCAAACTTTTTGTAGCAGGTCAGGTTTGATCAATAATGCTTCGCGCGCGCGATTCACCGCATCAAGTGGCGCGGTACGCTGTAGCCATACGTCTGCATAAACGGGCAACATGCCAGCCCGCTTAGCAATCGGCGTCAGATCGTTATCGAGGAAGAAGGTTTTACCAACGCGACGCTCCGCGAATAAGACAATAGGGCGACCCGACTGCGCGATAAGCAAACTCATTCCGTTTCTATACCAATACTGCCGCAATTTAATGTATTGCATGCCCCTAGCCTAGCTCGCGCGACTTTTTGCAACAACCGAGACGGTGGCTAAAAACAAGCACTTTCTATCAGTAAACACCGCCCCGGCTGTCGCAAAAAGCCGCGCGATCCGAGCTACAAAACCAGCAATATTTCTTTGTGGCACACAAGGCGATTACAGCACGGTTGATATAGAAATAGAATCAAGTAGCTACGGGCTAACGTAGCGCACTTTACTTCAACGGTATCAACCTGTAAACGGCAGTTAAACCTATTCCTGCTAGGCTAGAACCCTACTGGCTGCGGGTTTGCGCGGTTGTTTCATCACAAAAGGACTCACCAGATGGGTGAAGAGAAACGCAAGTCACCGGCCACACCAAAACAGTCT
>JANNXI010000015.1:0-17149 GCA_031409495.1 Betaproteobacteria bacterium | reverse complement strand
AGGCAGCATTTCCTGTTCATGGAGTGGTAGTTCAGTTGGTTAGAATACCGGCCTGTCACGCCGGGGGTCGCGGGTTCGAGTCCCGTCCACTCCGCCAACATTCTAAAAAAGCGATCCTCAGCGATTGCTTTTTTATTTTATCGGGTGCTTAGCTCAGCTGGTAGAGCGTTGCCCTTACAAGGCAAATGTCGGGGGTTCGAGCCCCTCAGCACCCACCAAGTTTTAAGGTCTGTCTAGACTGCGCAGTAAACTGGAGTGGTAGTTCAGTTGGTTAGAATACCGGCCTGTCACGCCGGGGGTCGCGGGTTCGAGTCCCGTCCACTCCGCCAACATCTAAAAAAGCGATCCTTTGGATCGCTTTTTTTATAGCCTCGATGGTCTCCAGTCACCCTTGCAGATTTTAGCGCACACATCCTCCTCCGCTTATCTTCCCCATCGCGCGCGGGCAGCGCCCAGCACTAAACGTGCCGTGCCGTGCCAAGTTATACCTGTACCCCACACCCCTTCAACAAAACCCGCACCAATTGCGCGGCTGCGATTTCGTAATCTTCATCCGTCATTTCCGCTTTCCCTAACACGGCGCAAACCTGCGGTTGGAAATCAGCGTAGGTTTGGGTGGCGGCCCAGATGGTGAAAAATAGGTGGCGGGCATGCAATACATCTATCAGCCCAAGCTCTGCCCAGTGGGCGATGACAGCGGCTTTCTCGTCGATTAGCGCTTTCAATTCTTGCTGCAAATAGCCGCTAATTTCTGGTGCGCCGTGGAGCATTTCGTTAGCGAACACGCGGGATGCGTCGGGATACAACGCTGTCAGCCGCATTTTGTCGCGAATGTAATCACCTAGCGCTTGCGCGGGGTGCGCGGCTTTGGTGATGCCGCTCGTGCCTGCCAGCCACAAACTCAATGTGTGGTTCAGCACCGCGCGATAAAGGTCGGCCTTGGTGGAGAAGTAGTAATGCAAATTTGCCTTGGGCAGCCCTGCCCGCTCGGCAATCGCCGCCATCGTGGCACCAGAAAAACCAACCCGGGCAAATACACTTTCAGCCGCTAGCAGAATATCCTCGTGCGCAGTTTGGCGTATTTCTTCGTGGCTGCGCCCTGCGACGACCTTTCTGAGGCGTGTTTTAGCGCGTGCCAAAAATACGATCCCCCGCATCACCCAAGCCCGGCACGATATAGCCGTGTTCGTTTAGCTTTTCATCCAACGATGCCGTGGTGACGATCACCTCGGAATGCTTTGCCAGCATATTCGCTACACCCTCTGGCGCGGCTAATAAACACACTAATTTGATGCTCGTAGCACCATATTCTTTTAGGCGATTGATGGCGGCAACGGCTGAATTTCCGGTGGCTAACATAGGGTCAACCACAATCACAGCGCGATCTGCGATATCCTCGGGTACTTTAAAGTAATATTCAATCGGCTCCAAAGTTTCAGGATCACGATAGAGCCCGATATGCCCTACTCTAGCGGCTGGCAGCAGTTCTAACATGCCGTCTAACATACCGTTTCCGGCACGTAAAATCGATACGATGCATTGCTTCTTGCCGCTAATAACGGGGGATAAAATTTCAGCGATTGGCGTGCGAATAGTGATGTTTTCAGTGGGTAAATCACGCGTTACTTCGTAAGCCAGCATCTGACTTATCTCGCGCACGAGGCGGCGAAATTGATCCGTGGTGGTGTCTTCGCTGCGCAAATAAGTGAGCTTATGAACAAGTAATGGATGATCAATTACGTTTAAGTTTGGAAATTTCGGGTGCATGATTTTTACCTATCAAAAATTAAAATACCGTGCCATCACTACTAATATTTACCGGCGGAGTGCCACCAGGGCGCAACTGCGCTGCGATCTTGCGCCCTGCCGCCCACGTGCCGCCTTCGAGCACACACGCCAGCGGAAATTCTGCTTCCATCAGCCCTAATTGTTTGCGTACCAGCACCGCTAGCGCGTCCAAGGCGACTACGGTAAGCGCGCGCCATTCAACCACTGCAGCTTCATCAACTTGTAATTTGCAGGTATGAAACGTCGGGTCGCGGGCAACCACCAAACCCATATCTAGCAACAATCCGCCATTGCGATATTCCGGCAATCCCGTCAGCGCTTCTACGTTGGTGATGGTTAACCCCGCTTCCATCAACGGCTCGAGCAGCGAATAACTCAACCACTGGCTTAGTTTATGAAACGCCACGTAGCCGGTACTGCTTGCTGCGTGCGTCCAGCAATCACCCAGCGCCACGCCTGCAAGCTCGCTACGCGCAGGCCACATGGGGCCCAACGCGCGCAACATTGTTGCCAAAATAAAGGCAGCATCAAGCTGCTTGTTGGGCGCGTAGGCATTTAAGTAATCAAATAAATTCCCTAAGCGTGCGGGCGTGCCGAACACCGCAGGCGTGGCGACCGCTACTTCACCCAAGCGCGATAACAATGCCGCCCGACCGTCAAGCCCCACTAATGGATTCGCAGCACTCACCTGAAACGCTTTTGCGATATGCAGGGGCCCGATGCGCGCCAGCGCGGCGGCATCTGTTCGTAACGGCTGCGCTAGATTATCGGACAGCACACCGCCGGTAAACAACGCCAAACTCGCCACGCCTAATCCCTCGGAACGTGTTAACGTTTGACCAGATTCAGCATCATGATATTTCCACGTGGCACCGGCACCAGCATCAAGCAACACACTGGGAATAACTAGATCAATGCTTGCTTTCGCAAGCGCAACCGCATCATTAGAGAAGCCCGATTTACGGGCATCCCAGCGGCTTATGCCTCCTGCTTCAAAGTGCCGCCAACGACTGTGATAGGGCACCTTTAAGCTCGGGTAACGCTCTCGAATGACTTCCACCACGTACGCTGCGATAGCTTCTAATTTATCGGCATGCCAAGTAAAGTGCTTGGAATCGCCCCGCTGCACATAAGCAGCAATTTCAGCGCAATGCTTGCGCACAGCGGCGGCCGATAGCAATGCAGTGGCAGGATGATTGTCTGGCACAAACGTGTGCCAACCTTGGTTATTTGCCAATGTCTACTCCTCCAACCCACGCCCTTTGGGCTGCGCGAGTTCTTCGGCGTCGGGCATGTAGTTTGAAAAGTATCCGGCGGCTTGTTTAGCATCCATTTCTACCCGCGCGTCTGCTGGAATAAGCTCGTCGGGAATCGGCACGCGCTCGACCACTTCGATGCCCTGCTCTACCAATGCGCCGTGCTTCATGTCGCTCATCGACGCCCAACGATCAATACGCTTAATACCAAGCCAATGGAATACATCGGGCATAAGCTCTTGAAACCGCATATCTTGCACACCAGCCACGCATTCGGTGCGCGCAAAATAGGTTTCTGCACGGTCGCCACCTACTTGGCGTTTGCGCGCGTTGTACACCAAAAACTTCGTCACTTCGCCCAAAGCACGGCCTTCTTTGCGGTTGTAGATTACCAAACCAACGCCACCTTGTTGTGCCATTTCGATACAAATTTCAATGCCATGCGCAAGGTATGGGCGGCAAGTACAAATATCGGATCCAAAAACATCCGACCCATTGCATTCGTCGTGCAAGCGGCACGCTATTTTGGTTTCTGGCTTACCGAGCTTGGCCATATCACCAAAAAAATAAAGCGTCATGCCGCCGATGGGTGGCAAGAATACTTTCAAATCTGGGCGCGTAACTAGCTCCGGAAACATGCCGCCAGTCTGCTCAAATAGCGCGCGGCGCAATGCACTTTCTTTCACCTTAAAGCGATTGGCTAAGCCCGGTAGATACCACACCGGATCAATTGCTGCCTTGGTTACTTTTACATCGCCATTCACGTTCAAAATATCGCCATCGGGCTTTAAACGCCCTGCTTTAATGGCCGCGTGCAGCTCTGGCATATTGATGTGGGCTTTGGTAATGGCGATGGTGGGACGCACGTCCGCACCCGCTGCAATTTCTGTTGCAAAAGCGGATGACACCAAATGCCCCCAAGGATCCATCGATACAATTTTATCAGCCTCGCCCCACTGCGCATGCGGCCCCACCATTACTGCTGGTGCGGTATTGGTTAAGTCAGGCCGATGATCCCGTTGTAACGCGCCAGAAGCCACCGCTAAGGCGCGATACACCGCGTATGCACCTGAATGCGTGCCTATGGCGTTGCGCTGTGCTAAATCAGTCAAGCTGGCAATCACTGGCCCGCGCTCGGTTGGATTCATCGCACCCCAATGCACATCAAAAAAAGCGCCGCGCTTGTGCGATTGCGGGTGGGATGACAAAACAATATGGTCGGACATGGTTGATCTCCAAAACTCAAAAAATCATAAACTTGACTAAGTGGTCAAGATTATAGCGCTTAAAAATTTTGTTTGTCTAGCAGTTTACAAAACGGCAAAATCTGAAGGGATCAGCGACCGGCGGAATGGTCGCACCAACAATGCCACTATGGCGGGTAGTCTTTCAGCCACTTCAATCTGCAATTAAAAAGGCTGTAGACACCCTAAAATAGGGCATCTACAGCCTATAGAAACGGATAAAATGTAACGTTTAGCGCAAATTATTCTGGTTTAAAAATGCGAGTGGTGCTTACTCGCACTCCGCAATCACTAATTTGCAGCTATTGTTGCCACACATTTCTAGCGCGTCTTTAGTGGCTTTTGCCTTCGTTGCACCGAAGCCATAACCGTAGTACTTTTTCGATGAAGCGTAGGCACCGCAAGTATTAAACCACACGACAATCTTGCAGTTTGAGTTCTCTTTTTTACACTCTTTCATAGCGGCTTTTTTTGCGGAGGCCTCGTCATCTTCGCCTGTGGCAAATCCATAGCCGGGTTCAGTATCACCCACGCTATCATCGACTGCAATCGCACCCACTGCGAAAGCGCTGCTGGTCATAAACATACATAAACTGAGTAGTAATGCTTTGGTTTTGTGCATTTTTAGCTTTCACGGGCAAAGAATTGATGGAAATTACGCTCTTTGTACGCCTAACGCCAAACATCGAATTACAAATATAAAACAGCAACTTTTCGACTATCAGCAACAAACGTCTATAAATTGTAAGCCCGCACCGCTCAGGCGTCAATCTTCTGTGGCGATTGCTTCTGTGGTGACCGCTTACTTAACAACGCAATCAAACTGATCAATAGCCAAAATGACTCAATGACCACGGACGGCCAATTTGGCTCAAAAATTAGTGAAAGCAAAATTAGGGCAGCGCCAAATGCATTTGTTGCCGAATAGACGCGCTGTTGCGATTGCCAATAACCAAACTGCAATAATGCGTACGCTAAAATTATCGCAGCAGCGCCGATAAAACCCATGGCATTCCAAAGCATTACGTATCCTCCCGCTTAGGTGTGGCACGCGGCAAAGTCGCAGCGGCCGACCACGCATCTAATGTTATCCAAAACCATGTCCGCATTGCTGCAAACCGCTTTTCATCCGCACCTTGCAGGCCATCTCTTGTGTCACCTCGCAGCGGGGATGTCGTCGCAAAATAAGCATTCAAGCGTTCCACAGCAGCCGCGTTCCATTCTGGATGAAACTGTATCCCCATTTGTGGATACTGGACAGATTGCGCCCCTGCAAGGCGCTGAGCAAAGCCAAAAACCTGCGTTGCGCATTGCCTGCTAGTGCCCAATATACGGGCATCTTCAGGAGGGTGACATTCGTCGTCATGCCATTGCAGTGCGGCTATTTCCGTACCATCAGCAAACGCAATTTGCGTCCAACCAACTTCGGGCTTTGACATCATTCGCACAGCGCCGCCACGTGCGATGCACAACAGTTGCGCGCCTAAACAAATTCCCATTATCGGCGTTTGTAATAGCACTATTTGCGCCAGCCAAAGCTGTTCTTGGTGTAGCCACTCCAACCTATTTGGCACTTCACCCAAGGGGTACGGCCCACCAAGCAATAGCACGGGTGCATTACTTACAATGGGTAACTGCTGTAAGTCCGCACGGTACACATCAAGAATCACCCCGCGCGCGGCCGCCCACGCGGTCACCTCACCACAGGGCTCAGCCACGTGGTGCTGCACCACGATCAAGCGTTGCGGCATCACTTTAAATCTTTGGTTTCAAAATACAAAATGCCCGATACCGTAATGCTGGCGTCACCGATTGCCGCTTGCAATTGCGTTACTAAAGGCGCATCTAAGTGTTTTGTCGGGAGTAAAATTTCATTTTTCGTACTTGCAGTGTTTGAGGTTCGCTGTTTCACTTGCGCAACGCCATTTGTGGATTTTAGTGCGGCGATAATGTCAAAATCTGGGCGCCGATCTATGCGCTTAATCAAAAATTGCTCAGCGCCCTTGCCAATTTTTAGGTAACGGCCTGGGCTTTCGGCACGCAGGGTGAAGTCAAGCGTCTGGTAAAGAATTACCTCGTCCACGACCACAACTTGGTTATCAAATCGCTCTTTGCCGCCCCGCTCGAAGTGGCCTTCGACGAAACGCGCCGCAAACTGCGTAAGCGGCTGCGAATGCTTCGGCGCAAAACGGTAAAGATCAAATTTTGTTGGATCAAGCGTCCATAACGCAGGCTTTGCTGTCAAATTGCTGCGCAAAGCGGCATCAGCGGTCGCATCGGCAAGATGAAAACGAAAAACCAACTGCACATCATGCGGCCTGTGAAACATCGGCAAATGCGAAGCATACAAACCTTCCTCACCACCAAAAACGGCCATACCGTGCGCGCCAAAACCTGAAGATGCGTCACTTTTCGCCGCTGTCGGTGCTGTCGCTACAGCTGGCGCTCCATGAGCAATGGTCGGCGAACCGAGGTAAATACTCGCCAACAACATGACGCCCATAAAAAGAACGCCTAATCGAGCATTTAAAATAGCGCGTTGTATTGATCTCATGATGTATTTTTTCCTAAACGCTAACTAACAATTTACCACGATGATCGCCCGTAAACAGGCTGTTCAGCGTAGCGGGCAAGTGCGCAAAACCCTCAACGATAGTTTCCTCGGCAACAATCTCACCCGCCTGCACCCACGGTGCTACGATTCGCAGCATTTCATCCATCCGATGCACATAATCCCGTGCCAGCATGCCTTGAATAGTTGCACGTTGGTAGAGCATATGATGCAAAAAGCGCGGCCCCATTTCTGGGGCATCCAAGCCACCTGAATACTGACTTATCGAGCCGCAAATCACCACGCGAGCACGGCGATTAACAAGCGGAATCACAGCATCCGAAATCATGCCGCCGACGTTATCAAAATACACGTCCACACCGCCGACTAGCGCTTTAATTTGTGCCTGCAAGCTGTCAGCATTGGTGTGCGCTTTGTAGTCAATCGCCCAATCGAGTTTTATGGTGTCGCGCAACCAATCACATTTGGTTTCACCACCAGCAATACCCAGCACCTTACAGCCATGTCGCTTTGCAAATTGCGCGACTAACGAACCCACCGCGCCTGCAGCACCAGACACCACCACCACCTCCCCCGCCTTAGGACGGCCTGATTCAGTTAGGCCAAACCACGCGGTACGCCCCGGCATACCCAACGCGCCGAGGGCTGTACTTACGGGCGCTTGGGTTGGATCGAGACGGCGCAAGGTGCTGTGGTGCGCCACAGCGTGCGTCTGCCAACCCAACATGCCTTCCACCCAATCACCCACAGCAAAATTTGCAGCGTTTGACGCAATGACCTCACCAACGCCGCCCGCTGACTGCACCACATTAAGCGGATGCGGCAGTTCGTTATACGTTGGCTTGAGCGATTGATTGATGCGCATGTAAGGATCAACACTAATAAAACGCGCTGCTACCAATACCTCTCCGATGGAAAGTGCCGTAGATAAGGCTTCTTCACGTAGTACGTAGTGCTCAACGCCAACTACGCCTTCCGGATGGCGTAAATAAATCCACTGCTGATTATTAACGAAAGACGGCAACATAATGGCACTCGGTAATGAATAAGCAGCCATTATGAGCCGGTTGCTAGTTACCAAGAAGCACTATAAACTCAACAACTGTTTACTTTTAAGAAACGATTGGTGTGTGATAAATGGACATAAACGACCTACGATCATTCCTAGTCATTGCCAAGCACGCAAACTTGCGCACCGCCGCCGAGGAGCTACATCAAAGCCCTTCGGCGTTATCAAAAGCGCTGCGGCGTATCGAAACATTGATCAATACAGCCATCTTCGACCGTGTGGGCAAAACCATTCGACTCAACGCCGATGGGGTGCGCCTCCGCGACCGCGCGCTGGCTATCATAGCCCTTGCCGATGAAACCCAAGCTGAATTTCGTGGCGACCGGCAACAGCTGCATTGCCGCGTAATTGGCCCGTCACTTTTGCAATGGCGCTTTGCACCGGCTATTTCAAACGCACTATCGACGAACTACCCACAAAGCAGCATCACGTTTATCGATAAATTTGAAGACGCTTCTCTCGCTGCCCTAGCCCAGGGCCACGCCGATTTTGCGTTTATCACCGCAGCCGTCGTACGTGCAGGTTTACTCCCGGGAATAGAGGTATTGCCGCTGGGCCATATCACGATGCAGCTGGCAACAGCATCGAGCCACCCCATGTTTGCACACTTAAGTCGAGGACAAAACCCGCACCCTACACACCTAAGCACTGACACAGCCACGATATTGCAGCACGACTTCGCGTGTCCCAACCATTCGCAGTTTTGCGGCATCGACCGCGGCTCAAGATCAGACGGTTGGCGCGACGATAAACTTCCGCGACGCGTGCGCTTTTGGACCGACGATATGCAACTGCTCGTTGCGCTAGTCCGCAGCGGCCAGGCACTAGCCTATTTGCCTGATTTCGTCCTAGAAAATGCCGCCCTCACCCGCTTACATGTTAGCGACTGTGCTTATCATTGCATTGAACAAGTGTTTTTAGCGTGGCGACCAAGCACGGCCAGCAGCTGGCAAAACCGCTTGATTGCGACCTTACTAGGGGGAAAGGGTAACGCCAAATGAAAAAGCGCTAAGCCGGAAAACTTAGCGCTCTTATCGTACCACTACCACCCTGAAGACGCCCTATAATAGGGCATCTTCAGCCATCTAATTTGACTGATTTTTAACCAAAACGTCCCGTAATGTAATCTTCGGTCGCCTTTTGCTTTGGCTTCACGAAGATGGTATCGGTGACACCAAATTCGATCATTTCGCCTAGATACATATAGGCGGTGAAATCAGAAACCCGAGCGGCCTGTTGCATATTGTGGGTCACGATGAGAATGGTAACGCGCTCTTTTAAGTCGTGCACCAGCTCTTCAATTGCACCAGTAGCGATTGGGTCTAGCGCTGATGTGGGCTCATCAAACAGCAAAATTTCAGGATCAGTTGCGAGCGCACGGGCAATACACATACGCTGCTGCTGACCGCCGGATAAGTTAAACGCCAGCTGGTCGAGTCGATCTTTTACTTCGTTCCATAAAGCTGCGCCACGCAACGCTTCCTCTACTTTTTCGTCAAGAATAGATTTTTTACTCACGCCACGCACCCGCAGACCGTAGGCAACGTTTTCATAAATTGATTTTGGAAATGGATTTGGTTTTTGAAACACCATCGAAATACGCATACGGACTTCGATAGGGTCAATAGTAGGCGCCAAGATATTGACGTTATCTGGATACATCATAATCTCACCCTCGTAGCGGTTGCCAGGATACAGATCATGCATGCGATTAAAACTGCGCAAAAACGTAGATTTACCACAGCCAGACGGCCCAATGAGTGCAGTTACTTTGCGATCATAGATGGGCATATTGATATTTTTTAGGGCTTGGAATGCACCGTAAAAAAAGTTGAAGTTCTTAGATTCCGCTTTGAGTACCAGCGCATCAGGATTGGGTGAGAGAACAGCAGCCATAAGATTTAATTTTCTAAAAATTGGTGTTTAGGTTAGAAGCTGGAACAACCACTTTTACCACTTAATATTTTTACGCAAACGGTAACGCAGATAAATCGCAATGGCGTTCATCGATAAGGTCATGACGATAAGTACCAAACCTGCCGCAGCAGCGTTGGACTGAAAGGCTTCTTCTGGGCGCGATGTCCAGTTAAACATTTGAATCGGCATCACCGTAAAGCCGGACGTTAACCATTCAAAATTAACATAAGGAGGCTCAGCCGATACTGGGGACGATGGTAAAAATGCAATGAAGGTTAAGGCGCCAATGGTAATAATGGGCGCTGTTTCGCCGATTGCGCGCGATAAACCAATGATGACACCAGTCAAAATACCAGGCAAGGAATAAGGCAAAATATGATGCTGGGTAGTTTGCCATTTGGTCGCGCCCAAGGCATACGAGCCTTCACGAATAATCTGCGGAATGGAACGAATTGCCTCACGCGTCGCGACAATAATAATCGGCAAAATCAGCAGCGCGAGGGTTAAGCCAGCCGACAACACGCTTTGACCAAACCCAAATTGATACACAAACAAGCCCAGCGCCAACAAGCCGTACACAATGGACGGCACACCCGCCAAATTGCTGATATTAATTTCAATCACATCGGTAAACCAATTTTTACGAGAATATTCTTCTAAATACACACCAGCGGCTACACCAAACGGAATGGCGAACACAGCAGTAACGCTCATCACCATTACCGAGCCAACCCATGCCGATAATATACCTGCGGACTCAGCGCGACGCGATGGAAAGTTGCTAAAGAAATCTAGACTGATACGTCCAGCGCCCGAAACCGCCATATCGACTAAAAGCGCAACAAAAGTCAAAATGCCAATAGCCAAAAAACCAAAACCGACGATTGCAAACGCGATGTCGTAGCGTTTTGCTTTAGCAATCAGACTACGGATTGCGGTCAAATCTCTATTTAATTCCGTATTTTCCATGACTTAGTAGCTCTCTTTATACTTACGACGCAGCACATAACCCAAAACATTGAACGCAAGTGTAATTAAAAACAGTGTTAAACCAGCCGCAAAAATAGTTTGATAACCAATACTGCCATGAGGTAGATCACCAAGTGCTACTTGCACAATATACGACGTAATTGTAGCCGCTGGCTCCATTGGATTTAGCGTGAAATTAGGCTGCATACCAGCGGCAATCGCCACCACCATGGTTTCGCCCACTGCGCGCGACACCCCTAGAATATAAGCCGCAGCGATGCCTGAAAACGCTGCTGGCGTCACTACCTTCAATGCCGTTTGAAACCGCGTAGCGCCCATGGCATAGCTGCCTTCACGCAATGCCATGGGCACAGCACGCATAGCATCTTCAGAGAGGGAGCTGATGTAGGGCACAATCATAATGCCCATGACCAAGCCAGCCGACAGCATGCTGAAGCCCGGTAGATTAGGAAAGAAAAACTGCAAAATTGGGGATACAAATAACAGCGCAAAAAAACCATAAATTACCGTTGGTACACCAGCGAGCAGCTCCAGCAACGGCTTCGCCACTTCGCGCACGCGGAACGATGCAAACTCAGAAAGATATAGGGCAATAATCGTACCCATCGGCACTGCCACTAGTAAAGCGACAAATGATGTCACTAAAGTGCCACATAGCAACACAAGAATGCCGTAGTGCGCATCAGCGAACAGGGGCGTCCACTGGGTATCGGTCAAAAAGGTGGTAATCGGCACCGCCTTGAAAAACTGCCATGATTCAGAAACTAAAATATAGACGATACCAAACGTAGTCAGTACCGACGACGCAGCCGCTAGAAACAACAACCCTTCAATAATCCGTTCTTTAATGTTGCGGCTGAACTTAAAAGAAAGTCTGCCTTCCTCACGACCGTCAGTGAGGGGTGCTGGTACAGAATTAAATTGCGCGTCTAAGGTGGATGCCATGGCGATATACGTTTTATTGTGAGTTCAAGTTCGTCACCGCGCTACGCCTGCATCCATGCGGGCAAATACAGGCAAAGCGCGGTAGGCAGATTACAACTTCGCTTCGCGACGCAGCAATTCTTCAATCGTTACGCCCACTTCAGAGAGACCACCAAATACGGTACCGAGCTTCATTTTATTTACGTGATCTTGCGACAACTTGTACGATTCTGCTGGAAGCGGCACATACTTCACTTCTTTAGCCAGTTTTGCACCGTGAGTCATGTAGTAAGCGACGAATTCTTTCACCTCAGGCTTCGCAAGCGATTTAGCGTTAACGTAGATGAAGATCGGCCGCGCTAGTGGCTGATAGCTACCCTTTAAAACCGCTTCCATCGACGGTGCAACGCCAACTGTTGTACCTTTAGCGACGATAGGTACCGCTTTTAACTTAGCCTGGTTTTCTATGTAGTACGCAAAACCGAAGTAGCCCAAAGCAAATCTGTCGCGCTGCACACCCTGAACCAAGACATTATCATCTTCAGAAGCGGTGTAGTCGCCACGGCTAGACTTTGCTTTACCGACGATAGCTTCAGTAAAGTAGTCGAACGTGCCAGAATCTGATCCTGCGCCGAACAATTTTACGGGCTCATTTGGCCATGTTGGGTTTACGTCTTTCCATGTTTTAACTTTGCCTTGCGCCGCGGGTTCCCACATCGTTTTCAATTCATCGACTGTCATCTGCTTAATGAAATCGTTCTTCGGGTTAACGACAACCGTCAGCGCGTCAAATGCCACTGGAAGCTCAATGTACTTCACACCTTCTTTAGCACATTCTTCCATTTCTTTTTTTAGAATTGGGCGCGACGCATTGGCGATATCAATCTCATTACGACAAAATTTCTTGAATCCACCACCAGTGCCAGAAATACCAACTGTCACTTTAACAGCGCCTTTTTTGCTCTTTTGGAAGTCTTCTGCTACAGCTTCAGAGACTGGATAAACCGTTGAAGAACCATCTAACTTAACGATAGGGGTCTGGGCATTTACCGCCGCAGCCGAAAACAAGCCCGAGCAGACTAGCGCGCCCAGGGACAACTTTGCATATGAAAAAACAGTTTTCATGAAAACTCCAAAATAGTGGGTGAGTCAAGGTACGACGACATCATCATAGTATCTTCGAAATATTTCAATAGTATTACGGCTTTTTGGCTCGGAGCTTGTTAGCTTTGGTAAATTTCTTTCACAACGTCTGCGATACGGTGCGCAAGCGCTGTTACCTTCTCGGCGTTGCGACCCTCGACCATCACTCTTATCAGTGGCTCGGTGCCGGAAGCCCGCAACAATACCCGACCTTCGCCCGCTAAATCCGCTTCTGCGGCGGCAACTGCTGCATCAACTTGCGGCTGGCCCTTTACCGAAATCTTACCCCCTGATCGCGCTAAGACAGCCGCATTTAGGCGAACATTCACCATCACCTGAGGAAACATGCGCAACTCCGACGTAAATTGTCCCAAGGTGGGCGTATTTGCTAGGCTTTCGTCGGCATGGCTAAGCGCTGCCAATACCTGTAACGCCGAAATAATACCGTCGCCCGTAGAGTGTTTGTCTAAACATAGTAAATGACCGGAGTTTTCACCGCCGAGCTCCCAACCCTTTTCGCGCAGTAGCTCAAGCACGTAACGGTCGCCTACGTTTGCGCGTAAAAACGGGATATTTTGCTTTGTGAACAATTGCTCCAAGGCAAAATTAGTCATCAGTGTACCGACAACACCGCCTTTAAGCACTTTCCTTCGCGATCGATCTTTAACAATTGCGTATAGCAACCGGTCGCCGTCAAAAATTTCTCCATCGCGATCAGCCATCATCAAGCGATCACCATCGCCATCAAGCGCAATACCAAAATCGGCGCCATGCGCAATCACCGCATTTTGCATCGCGGTAGTATGCGTCGCACCGACTTCATGATTGATATTGATGCCGTTAGGCTGCGCGCCGATCGCGATCACTTCAGCACCAAGCTCTGAAAATACCACCGGCGCAATATGGTAGGTCGCACCGTGGGCGCAATCGACCACGAGCTTTAAACCGCGTAAGTTTAAAGACGCCGGAAAACTATTTTTACAAAACTCAATGTACCGTCCGGCGGCATCATTTACCCGCCGCGCTTTGCCAAGGCGAGCCGATGGCACACAGGCCATCGGCTGATCTAATGCAGCTTCGATGGCAAGCTCGACTGAGTCTGGCAACTTGGCCCCGGTCGAGGAAAAAAACTTGATGCCATTGTCTTCAAATGGGTTATGCGACGCTGAAATCATCACGCCAGCCGACAAACGCAGCGCGTGCGTAAGATGCGCAACAGCTGGTGTAGGCATCGGCCCTACCAATAGCACATCCACTCCCGCCGCGGAGAGCCCTGCTTCTAGGGCACTTTCGAGCATATAACCAGAAATTCTGGTGTCTTTACCGATGAGCACCGAGGGTCTAACCGCGCCATCATAAGCATGCAGGCGGCCAGTTTTATCTGCGCTTTCGGACGCACTCATATGCAAATTAGCGGTGGATGGCTTGTTGCCGGCACCGGCCAAAACTTGGCCAGCCGCATAACCCAAGCGCATGACAAAATCCGGCGTGATTGGTGCATCGCCTACTTTGCCGCGAATACCGTCTGTACCAAAAAATTTTCGGCTCATGGGTTTAAACCCTTCCACTGTGTTTTAATTCCAAATATCGGTTTACTAATTGCACCGAAAGCTGTTTTGGCGTTACGTCCATCAGATTCGTGCCCTGCACTTGCAGTTTGCGCAACAGTGTTTCTCGGGCTTCAAAATAAGCGGCGGCACCGGCATAATTAGCCGCTTCTTTTAAGTTAGTAATTGGCGCTGTCATTTCAAGATCAAGGACGTCTTCGCGCAAGCTTGCCAACAGCACTAAATTGCGTCGCGATAACAGTTTAAGCGCTTGAGACAAGCTCTCATCATCTTCATCACGCACATTGGTGATAACGACCACGAGCGAACGTCGCGTAAGTTTAGCCGCCAATTCTTTTGCAGCGAGCACGTAATCGGGCGTTTGCAAACTGGGCTGCAAATCATAAAGCGTGTCCAAGCAGCGATTCACCATATTGCGCGATTTACCGGGCACCAAGTAGCGTGATTGGGCATTACCAAAGGTCATTAGCCCAACAGAATCCCCTTGGCGTACCACCACATAAGAGAGCAATAACACCGCATTTAATGCGTGATCGAAGTGCGATAAGGAATCAGCCGACGCCTGCGCTGCCATGCGCCGCCCGCAATCAATCAAAAACACCACGCGCTGATCGCGTTCGTCTTCGTATTCGCGCGAAATTAACCGATTGTTACGGGTAGAGGCTTTCCAATCAATTTGCCGCATGCTGTCGCCTTGACGGTATTCGCGTAACTGCTCAAAGGTCAAACCCTCGCCACGTCGACGGCGGCGCAGCACACCTATATCGGACAGTCTATTTTCAGTCGCCAACAGTGCGTAGCGCGATACGGCGGCAAAGTTTGGCAGGCTTCGCACTAGCTGCGATGAGCCCACATGCACTTGCCGCACCCATAAACGCAGCGGCGACACCACCCGCAGATGAGGCCGACCAAACATCAAGTCACCACGAATATTGGGCTTAAATTTGTAGCTCGTCAGCGCGTAACCGCCTGCGGCCACAGTGACGGTAAATGGCTGGCCGACGGCTTCACAGTTTTGCGGTTGTTGATCATAAATAGTGAACGTAAGTGCGCGCGCTTGCTGATGCGGCCATGACATTTTTAAACTCACAGGACTCCATACACCAACCGCTACAGTGCCCGAAACACGGCGCTCTACAAGCAGTGGCGTGGCGTTTTTCCACGGCAAATAAACAGCTAAAAAATCTGCCGCCGCAATCACTACCGCAATTAAAACGCCAATGCTCATGCCCCGCATAATGCGTTCGGCAAAGTCTGGATAAAGCTGTGCGCCAACGGTGGCGGCGAGCGTCCAGCCGATTAAGGCAAATGCCACCCACAGCAATAACTTACGTGGAATCATTGGATACTTTTGGCTACTTTACGCATACTAGGTGCGCGGCGCCGGTACTTGTGCGAACAATTCCAGCAACAAGGCATCAACCGACGTACCTTCAATTTCCATTTCTGGGCTGGCGCGCACGCGATGGCGCAATACCGGCAACGCTACTTGCTTGATGTCGTCCGGCGTAACGTAATCACGCCGCTCAAATAGTGCGTTGGCGCGCGCCGCACGGATTAAGGCGATGCTGCCTCGCGGGCCAGCACCGCTGGAAAATCCAAACGCACCGGCACTCATGTCGGCGTTCATATTGCCCGTCGATGCCTCACTTGGCCGGGTAGCGCGCACAAGGCGTACTGCGTAATCAACAATTTTTTCATCTACCGTCACGGCGGCGGCGGCCAACTGCATGGCTTGCAAGGCAACAGCGTTTACTACTGCGTGCACATTGTCAGTGTTGAGTTTATCGCCCACGGTACCGCGCGTTACGCGCTCAACCAGAGCACGTTCTTCGGCGTCCCCCGGATAACCCACATTAACTTTAATTAAAAAACGATCGAGCTGCGCTTCAGGCAATGAGTACGTGCCTTCTTGTTCAATGGGATTTTGTGTGGCGAGCACCATAAACGGTAGCGGCAAAGGAAACCCTTCACCTTCGATCGTTACCTGGCCTTCTTGCATCACTTCGAGCAATGCCGCCTGGGTTTTTGCGGGCGCTCGGTTAATTTCATCGGCTAGTACAAGATTGGCGAAAATAGGACCTTTACGGGTGATGAACTGGGCGCTTTTGGCGTCAAACAGCGTATGGCCGGTGACGTCAGATGGCATTAAATCAGGGGTGAATTGAATACGCCCAAAGTGGCCCTGAAACGTAGCCGCCAGCGCCTTGACGAGCAACGTTTTGCCCAAGCCTGGTACGCCCTCAATCAGCACGTGGCCGCCAGCAACTAGCGCAATCAAGGTTTCACGAATAATTTGACTTTGGCCCACCACGGCTTTTTCAATTTGCACTTGCATACGCTGCAGGCTATCGAAAGCGAGGGTAATAGACGCGGGGGTTGGCGTGGTAGTGGCAGCGGTGGTGGTAGTGGTAGCGGCGGTAGCACCGAAGGCAGCTGCGGCAATTCCCACTACGGCTCCGGTATCAGCGACACTCGCCACCGCGCGCTCAGCGCTCACTACTTTTAGCGGCTGGGTGATGTCCAAGCTTTCCGTGGAGGAATCTGTAACGAGCGCATTTTGATCGGCGTTCTGCGGCGGAGCGGGTGGAAATTCAGTGGGGTTCATGTTCGCTTGTTCCTTCGTGGCTTTAAATTGTAGGGTGTTGACATTGCAAGGTTATTTTAAGGAAACTTCC
>JANNXI010000014.1:0-2313 GCA_031409495.1 Betaproteobacteria bacterium | reverse complement strand
CCCCATAAAGCCCACATTGCGTGATGCGAAGCGGTTAAGATTCGGGAATATATAGTCTAAGTCAGAATTGCTGGCAACGAAGGCCGCTGGATTCCAACCACGTCGGTGGATCAATATGGCGCAACATTAGCCAGTTGGTTTGGTGCCAGCAATTCTGACTTAGACTATATATTCCCGAATCTTAACCGCTTCGCATCACGCAATGTGGGCTTTATGGGGTAAGTGTTGTTACAGCTTTTGTAGGACGGGGTAGCAAGTAGTGGGTAGTAGCTTGCTGGCGACAATTGGAGAGGTTGTCGCCAGTTTTTTTTGTAAAGTCGAATTTATTGCATTTCAAACGGCTTGGCGATATTATAACTATTGTTATAACTTTATCACATCTAAAGGAGCCGCTATGTCTGCTTTAAAACTCACTCAAATTGGTAATTCTGTAGGCGTTATCTTGCCAAAGGAAGTATTAGCACGCCTGAAGTTGGAAAAAGGTGATACGGTTTTTTTAAGTGAAAACCCGAATGGTTTCACGTTGTCGCAAAATGATCCGGCCTTTGAGTCGCAAATTTATATTGCGCGAATGATAATGAAAGAACGCCGCGCGGTGCTGCGTGAGCTCGCGAAGTGATCCCAGCGGCCGAGACTAGCGCATGAAATCGTGGATTTGGATTGATCCGGCAGCGATTGTCGCGATTCATAACGAGCAACTCGCCGAGCACGGCGGTGGTGAGGGGCTACGCGATGCTGGGTTGTTAGAATCGGCGCTGGGTAGACCGTTAAATTTGGCGGCTTATGGTACGCCAGACGTCGCAGACTTAGCCGCTTCTTACGCTGTAGGTTTAGCGAAGAACCACCCATTTGTGGACGGCAATAAGCGCACTGCATTCGTCGCGATGGAGTTATTTTTGGCGTTGAATGGATTTACGCTTAAGGCGGGCGATGCTGATTGCGTAGTTACCATGCTAGGCGTTGCTGCAGGCGAAATTGACGAGGCTACACTGAGCGATTGGATTCGCCAAAATAGTGTTACGCGATAATATGATAGCCCGCGAAAAAATGCAGCCTACACTACCAAGTACGTTTGTCTTCAATCGACGTATGCTGCTAAAAATGTCCAGCGCAAGCATCGCCACAGCAGCGCTCGGCGGTTGCGTAAACGCTGATATTGATAGGCTGGAAATGCCCGTATTTCGGGGCTCTAGGCCACTATCAAAACTACCTTTTGCGCGCCCAGATATGACGATGGAAAATATTGTCGACATCAAAGTAGGTCTGCGCCCATTTCGCGCAGCAGGTTTTGTGGTGCGCGGTGAGCGCGTCGGTGAAAAGTTGATTATTCATAACTACGGCCATGGTGGTTCGGGCGTCACGTTTTCATGGGGTTCGTCCACCCTGGCGGTGCGCGAATTGCCGGAAACCGATGACCGCCGAGCGGCAGTAATTGGCTGCGGCGTGATGGGCTTAACCACGGCGCGTTTGCTGCAGCAGAAGGGGTGGAAAGTAACGATTTATTCCAAAGCGTTTTCACCCAACAATACCTCTGACGCCGCTGGTGGCCAATGGGCGCCCACTGGAATTTCGTACCGGTCTCGTGAAACGCCTGCCTTTAGTGCACAGTGTGACGAGGCGCTGCAAATCTCGTACGATACTTTTACAAAACAAATCGGCACTGAATACGGTGTGCGCTTGATTGAAAATTATCATTTAAAGAATACGCCAATACGCATCGACGACTACACCCATTTAGAACGCTGGCCCAAGTTTTTTCCGCAAACTGAGGCGCTGCAACCGCACCAACACGCTTTCCCCACCCGCTATGCGCTGCGTTACTTGTCGATGGTAATTGAACCAGCGATATTTTTGCCCAAGCTAATCCAAGAATTTCACGCTGCCGGTGGTGAAGTGCGGTCGCGTGAAATCATGGAAGTTGGCGAGCTACAAACATTGAGCGAACCAGTCATTTTTAACTGTACTGGCATAGGTGCCAAACAATTATTTGGTGATGAACAACTTACGCCGATTCGTGGCCAAATTGTGCTTTTGCGTCCCGATGATAAAGTGGATTACTGCACCCACGGCGGCGGCGGCGATGGCTTGATGTATATGTTTCCCCGCAGTCGCGATATTGCAGTCGGTGGAACTTACGATCGTGGGTTAACGAGGCTTGAACCGGACACCGCAACAACCGAGCGCATCCTGCGTGAACATGCGCGAATGATTGCCGCGTTGCGCATTTAGCAGTGCCTGAAGATGCCCTATAATAGCCGCGAGTGTCTACCGAGACCGCGCATTGGCCTTGAACAGGCGTATCGTTGATAGCGG
>JANNXI010000013.1:0-3520 GCA_031409495.1 Betaproteobacteria bacterium | reverse complement strand
CCAAGAATAGTTTGCACTTGATTCACTTTAATTTAAGGACGAGTTGGGAGCTGGCATTGCTGACGCACAACAGAAAACTTTGTCGTTGCACTTTGCATGCCAACACATTTATGAACGCAGTTGCAATGAACGTGCTCGGATCAG
This sequence comes from Betaproteobacteria bacterium, assembly GCA_031409495.1. Taxonomy (GTDB): domain Bacteria; phylum Pseudomonadota; class Gammaproteobacteria; order Burkholderiales; family Usitatibacteraceae; genus JANMDR01. The sequence continues at coordinate 3,376 of JANNXI010000013.1, read as the reverse complement.
CGTATTTGTTTTATGAGGTGTATCGTCCTCGATGATGAAATCGCGCTGCTTAACACGAGCTCAGCACTGAAGGCGTTCGTCACCGTTATCCGAAAGCTACCTGTTTTGGTGATTTTGGTCGCGGGCGCTGGCAGCCACTTAAGCGTGCAGGCGGGATCAAACGGCACGCAGATTTTAGGATCAGCATTCGTCTCATAGATATTGCCCACCAAAACACCAGGTGACTGCCACACGCCTTCTTGAAAGCTTACCCACGCAGGTGTGCCCGCAGGCGTGTAGTAGAACCACGCGCCAAAGACTTGCTCAACCGTCCCCACTAAATTCCGCGTCATAAATAGTCCAGACCCAGAAGTTTCGGGCTCGAACCATAGGCCCGGTAGCGCCTCTTGAGGAACGGTACTGCCAAGTGCAAAAACAGTCAAAAGTTTAAGCGCGAAAAATTCACCTGCCTCTCCGAGCAATTGAAACTCGTACTCGCCGCTCCGACTAAACACGATACCAGGCAGCTCTATTTTGTACGGTTGAAGTGCCTGGGTGCAAATGCTGGTGGCGGGTGGCAATGTTAGGATAAAAGTACGAGGTAACGACCCACCGGATGCCTGCCCAATTTTTGGCAGACAACCGTTGTGCCAAACGCCCTCCACAATAGGCACCACAAGTTGACCTACAGTTGGGTTAGGCGGTTCAAAGCGGAGCACCGTTACGCGAGTTGAATAACTTGGATTGATAATTGTTTGCGCAAAGGTCGGCGTTACCGCCATTACTACCCCACACAGGAGTGCTATGCTGGCTGCACGCGTTGCCCGCACTACGCCTATCGTCGCGCACTTGCTCGCGGACGAGATACCAAGTAGAACTGCCGACCCGCTCTCGGCGAAACTACGAACTATGTTCTTCATATAGACTCCTTCATAAATTGGATCAAACTGGCAGCCTTGACGGTAGTTGATGCGTTACCCCCGCGAATAGCGCGAAGCAACGCCGAATAGCGCCGCACTTGCCCTTTTGGATTTCTCCATAAGCGATCTTCAGTATCGCGGGAATAAATCCCGCGCTAGCGAAGTTCATTTTATAGCGCTGATATAGTCGCGTAAATAGTACTAAAGGGTAGGTTTCTATTACTTAGTTAATGGCCGTTGGAAGTAGTCTAAACGGACAACCCACCGCTCACCCCGGCCATAAAACGCTATATTCGCGAAAATTGAATCGTTACCCTCAACCCAACACCCGACAACTTCTCTCTGTTTGATTCGCGAAAAAGCGCACTGTCGAGTGCAAGCCCTGCGTCCTCGAGGAGCAAGGTAGCGCCGATACTGTCGCACACGCGTTTGACGATCGCCAAGCCTAAGCCCGAACCTTCAACCATCGAAGCATGCAGGCGATAAAAGCGTTCGAGCACTGTTTGCCGCTCCGATGCAGGAATACCAGGGCCGTTATCAGTCACCACCAAAGTTGGCACTTTATTTATCGCAGCTACCCGCACTTCTACCATGCCACTGGGCGGCGTGTAGCGCACGGCGTTTTCCAGCAGATTACGAATTGCGATACCAATTGTGAGCGGGTCACCGCTTACATCGCAATCACCATCAGCAATTTTGATGGCGATACTTTTACGCTCCGCTTCTGCAGCCAGCAAACCAGCAACATCCTTCGCTAATTGCTGCAGGCTAAAAGACGCAGCCGATCGAACTTTTTTGCTCGCCGCATCAACATGCGCAATATTGAGCAATTGCTCTGCAACCCTAGTTGTGCGATCAATACCTGCCACCAACTTTAGCAGCGCTTTTTCCCTTTCGCTGGGTTGCATGCTTCTAAGCGCCGTCTGCGCTTGTACGCGCAACGCGGCCAACGGCGTGCGCAACTCATGCGCGGCGTCGGATAAAAACCGTTGCTCGCTTTTTCTCGCATCGCTCAGGCGCGTAAGTAAGTCGTTAAAAGATGTCGTGATTTTCACGACTTCAGTGGGTATTCCCGCTGTAGCTACGGGACTTAAATCGTCCGATCCCCGCGCGGTAATCTCAGCACCAATCGCATTAAGCGGCCGTAAGCTCCAATGCACCACCACACACACCACCGCAATAAGCACCAAAATAAACCACGAAACGCGCTGCATCAAAATCGAAAATATCTCGCAAATCGTCGCAAATCGTAGTGTTTCGGGCTGCGCATATTGCACCAACATTTGATGATGATCACTCCATAAATTGAGCACGCGCCAGCGCACATCACCTACGGTTACCCAAAAAAAACCCGGCTCAGTGTTGGGCCAAATACGTTCTGAAGGAGTAAGCGGCGACTTCATCATCAACCTGTCATCGGCAGACCAAATTTGCAAGTAAAAAGTGCGCTCGGAATTAACCTGTTTCGCCGCCATCGCTTCGTAAGTTGCACTCGGCGCGATGGCGCTATCAGACTTGCTGAGAGAGGCTGGAATCGACCAAAGAATAGTCGTCGCTATGTCCTTCATGTCTTTATCGAACACATTACTGTTGTCCTGCGAGGCATCCCACGCCATCCACGTCACCACAGCGAGCGCAAACACGAAGGAACTCAGAGAAATAGCCAGATAAAGCCGCCACGCGATGGAGTCTGCGATGTGCTTAAAGCCACTATTAAATACCCGCGCTTTTACTGCACTAGCTTTTGATAACATACTCAATCCTCGTCCATGCCTGCGTTAATTCCGCCCGCTGATCGGGTTCGGCGTGAACGTATTATTTGAGCGCAAATTGGTGCGATCAACAATGCGATAGACGGCTTCACAAACGAGTAGTGGAAGCAGCCAACTCAGCGTAAGCAAGATGGCGATCATTTCGGATGACGGCGCGAATTTCATTGCAATAGCCACTTGAAGAAATAACCTGAAGCTGATGGGTGAGAGCGTCACAAGATAATTGCGAATCATCCAACGCCGATGCGAGCTCACTTGGCCACGATAGATTGCTCTCAGCGCGAACCACGCCGTCGTCAGCCATACAAATGTGGTGATAACGAACGCCGAGCGAATTTCGAACGGCGCGGAAGATGTGGCGACCAACCCCATGGCACCCACGCACGCGATAAGCATACCAGTGATGTATAGCCGACCCGTCCACCGATGCAGGCGCGGGTACGCTCGCGGCCACTGCGTCAAAAACTGAACCAAGCCCAGACTAATAGTGAGCGCCCCGCCAGCAAGATGTGTCCACAACCAACCGCGTCGCGTCCAAAACATGGTGTAGGCGTCGGTATCCAAGCGGTGATATTGTCCATAAACAGACAACAAAAAATTGATGCAGATGGCAGCAAGGGTAGCCAATACCACAGCCGTGCCAACTCTTCGTAGAAGATGTGATCGGTCCCAATACTGCACAATTGATTGGCTAAATGGCTGCAC
>JANNXI010000012.1:0-15935 GCA_031409495.1 Betaproteobacteria bacterium | reverse complement strand
CCCCAGCGATAATTTGGGTTGGCTGGCATAGTGGGGGTGGCGGCGTTGAAGGTGGCTAAATTGGCCGTGAAGCTATTGGTTTGTACATGGCTAAATAACAGTTCTTTTACCCGTTCTGGCGTGAGAGTAGGATCCTTTTGCAGCATCAATGCCACCGCACCCGTTACATGCGGCGTTGCCATGCTGGTGCCGTTGTAGGCCACGTGCGCGCCATCGGCTTCAACGGTTAGGGCATTGGCAGGTTTTTTGGCGTCAGTCCCTAATGCGGCCATAATCATGGCACCCGGGGCCGTAATTTCAGGCTTCATTATCGGTGGGCACTTGTTTAAGTTTGAGCAGTTACGACGAGGACCGCGGCTACTAAAGTTGGATAAATCTGTGAGCGGCCCGTGGGTTGGGTCTTGTACAAACGCACCCGCACCAGTTTCCCAACTGTAATTGGTGTTGTAGGCAGCGACAGCAATATTGCGGGTAGCGGTGGCGGTATCGGTGAGAATGGTGGGCGTTTCGATGTAGTCAATATTGGTCGTAAACAACAATCCGTTTGAATCCTCGCCACACACAATTGAAAATGGGGTGTTAGCACTACCCACTTCATCGCCACGGATGGCGATGGTCCAGCCGCCCACTGCTGCCGCTGCATCCGTAGGCTGGTTCAGCGAAACCAAAATTTGCCGGTCATCGTTTAGCGCATTGATACCGCTTGAAGTGATGTCGATGCGTCCACAACTTAATGGATAAGACTTAAATTCGCCCGCCACTAAAAATTCACCGGTATCGCAGTTGGGCCCCGTAATACGCACCGAATATTTGTTCGTACCGGGATACCAAATTTCGAGCTTCTGAGAGCGCTTGATGGTCGCTGCCCAATTAAAACCGACAGTTTGCGTTTCGCCCGCAGAAATAGTGCCTAAAGCAATAATTTTATCGGTGCTTTCATTGCCCGCCGCTGCCACTACAATCACGCCCGGCCCGCCTGCGTTTGACATCGCACGTTCGTAGTTAGATGTGCCGTCGCGGGCGCCAAAATACGAGCCCAAACTAAGATTGATGGCGATTGGCTTACCTAACGCGGCAGCTTTGGCTTTCATCCAAGTAATGCCATCTACCACGGCATCACTTGCATTTACGTCATCACCGATAGAATTAGCGGCCAAAATATCGGCTTCTGGTGCCATACCCACAAAGCGATACGCGGCTCTGCCGTTGCCAGTTTGAAGCCCATTGCCCGCAGCAATCGCACCGACGTGGGTGCCGTGATTGCCAGTGGACGGCTGCGCACACGCACCCGCCTCACCGCGTGCCTTACTTAAACTAGCTGTGTCGCACTCACCACCGTAAGTAAACCCAGCAGGTTTAGGGCCTGTTGCCCCGGTTTCGCGCTGATCCCAAAGCGCCAGAAGACGCGATGTGCCGTCAGCTTTACGAAAATCTTGGTGCACAAAATCAATGCCGTCATCAACAATACCAACAATCACGCCTTTGCCTGTGATGCCGCTAAAATTGGGTGCCGTGCCACCGTGAACGATGCTGGCTTTGGTTGCGGGTACACTTTTGTTAAGCCGAAGTGGTACAAATTTGACAGCTTCAACGTAGATCACGTCGCTTAAATCGGTCATTTTTTTAAGCGCAGGCAAAGGCACTTCTACGGCCGCAACGTCGCCCGATATCGACGTTACCGTGGCACCTAGCGCTTTAATGCGCTTAATGCCGTCCCCTTTAAAACGAACCAATGTACGGACAGTCGGCGTGATGCCGTCGCGCGCTGTTTCAACAAATACGCGATCGTAAAGCTCGATATCGCCGAGCTTTTTTCCCGACATCAAGGGCATGAGCGGCGCATCGTATTTTTGGACATTGCTAGCGGAAGCCACAGCAGGCGCTGCAATTGCGGTTGCGGCAAATGCAGTGAGGCAAACGCCCAAAATCGCTGCTCTCGGCCTTACCGTATTGTTCGTTTTTTTGTTCATTTTAAACCCCTAAGATGAGTGTTTCAGCAAAAAAGTTACCGTAATCACAACAACCCGAGCAATCACATTCGCTTTGGTCTGTATTAAGTAAACGAGATTTGTTGCTAAAAACTATCAAAGATTTTCAAAAAGATTTTGGTGGCGCCGGTTAATGCGATTTTTGAGGGGTATTCACCCTAGTGGGTAAAAAATACCGAGCTAACCAAAGTTATGCACTTTTGCGGTAAATCCCGCCTCAGTTAGCACGCGCACGATTTCTTCCACGTGTTTGTGGTTTTTAGTTTTAAGGACGAACTCAACTTCCGTTGACTGCACTGGCAAGTTGGTGAAAGCGCGTTGATGATGTACTTCTTCAATATTGGCGTGCGCCGCCGCGAGAAGTGCAGTAATTTTGGCAAGCGAGCCGGGTAAATCGCGCAATTCCACTTTAAGCCGCGTTAAGCGCCCTGCCCGCACCATGCCGCGCTCAATGATTTCGGCCAAAATTAGCGGATCAATGTTGCCGCCGCATAGTACTAAGCCGACGTGCCGCCCCGCAAAATGGGCACGGTTGTGCATGAGGGCTGCGAGTGAGGCAGCACCCGCTCCTTCGACAACGGTTTTTTCAATTTCTAGCAACATCACAATGGCTTCTTCAATATCGCCTTCATCTACCAGCAAAATATCTTCAACCAAAGCCCGTGTAATTTGCAGCGTTAGCTCACCGGGTTGTTTTACGGCAATACCTTCGGCAATGGTCGATGGCCCATAAACTGGGCTGCCGCCATGAATTGCCGCATGCATAGACGGAAAGCGCTGGGTTTCTACACCAATGATGCGCAATTCTGGCTTAATGGCTTTGGCGGCCACGCTCATACCCGAAATTAAGCCGCCGCCGCCGATCGCCACGCAAAGAGTATCAATTTGCGGATGTGCCTCCAGCATCTCAAGGGCGATGGTGCCCTGCCCTGCGATCACCCGCGCGTCGTCATACGGATGTACAAATATCAAGCCGCATTGGCTGGCGAGCTCAAAGGCATGGGCTTTGGCGTCATCAAAACTGTCGCCAAACAACACCACTTGCGCACCATGCCGCTCAGTCATATCCACTTTTACATGCGGTGTATTGCGCGGCATCACGATGACCGATGGAATACCTAAGCGCGTCGCGTGATACGCCACCCCTTGCGCATGGTTGCCTGCAGACGCAGCAATTACGCCACTCTTGCGCTCATCATCAGATAAGGAAATGAGTTTATTGAGTGCGCCGCGTTCTTTAAAACTGGCGGTGAACTGATGATTTTCAAATTTTAAATAAACTTGCGCACCGGTAATTTCAGACAAAGTACGCGAATACTGGCAGGGCGTATTTTGCACTTGACCTGCTAGGGCTTTTTGTGCGGCTTCTATATCAGCAACTGTTACGGGTAAAGATTGCACGCTCTACACTCCCAAAAAGTCATATTCAACATTTGGCTTTTTACCGCTCATCAAATCTGCTAAAGCGCGTGATGATCCGCAGCCCTCGGTCCAACCTAAGGTGCCGTGGCCGGTATTCAAATACAGATTTTTATACTTTGCCGTGCGGCCGATAAGCGGACAATTGGAAGGTGTGGCGGGGCGCAATCCAGTCCAGAATTTAGGATTATCGTAATCGGCTGCACCTGGGAAAAGCTCCCTTGCACGTTTCACGAGGGCGTCGCATCGCACCATGTTCAGCTCGGTGTTATAGCCTGCAAGCTCTGCTGTACCGGCTATCCGCATGCGTTCACCCACACGCGAAAACACAATTTTATACGCATCGTCTGTCAAGCTGACTGACGGTGCGCCACTGAAGCCCTCCGTAGATAGCGTGGCGGAATAGCCTTTAGCGGGATACACCGGAATCCGTACGCCAATCTTATTGAGCGTTAAGGTGCTGTAACTACCCAAAGCACACACAAAAGCATCCGCTTTTACGGTTTCAACGGCTTGATTTTTCTCAGCCAAAACCCGCACGCTCACTACCCGATCGCCCCCCGTATTTATGGCCTCAACACTTGTTGCATATCTAAATTGTACGCCCGCTTTTTCGCACAACTTAGCAAGCTCAACGGTGAATTTGTACGCATCCCCAGACTCATCGTGTTCTGCATAAAAGGCGCCCACTAATTGGCTACGAACATTGGCCAAGGCCGGCTCAATTTTTACCGCCGCGTCGGCAGAAATTTCTTCGCGCTCAATACCAACTTCGCGCAAAACCGCAGTGGCGCCACAAGCGTTTTTATACTCTTTTTCGTCGGTGTAAAATTGCAAAATGCCTTTCGTGAGTTGATCATATTCCATACCCGTTTCATCGCGTAGTTCTTGCAATGATGTGCGGCTATAAAGCCCCAAATTAACCATTTGCTCAATGTTGTGGCGGTAGCGTGCGCTGGTACACTCACGCAAAAACAACAGCCCCCACGATAGCTGATGCCAGCTTAATTTTGGCCGAAACAACAACGGCGCATCGGGCTTAAACAACCACTTTAATACCTTGAACGGTGCACCGGGCGCAGCCCAAGGTTCTGACTGCGAAACCGATATTTGCGCACCATTTGCAAAGCTGGTTTCAAGACCAGGTGCAGGCTGCCGATCGATTACTGTTACGGCGTGGCCAAGCTTTTGCAAATACCACGCGGTGGTCACGCCCAAAATACCTGCGCCAAGGACTGTTACCTGCATAGTTTTTTCCTCAAAAAAATTGATCGCGCGATATTTGAACATTAATTGGCTTAAGCAACGCTTTAAGTCCCAAATACACTACTTCAACTTTTGGTTTTAATGGTTCTAATTTTAGCGCATTCATGTGGTGCCCTGCGAAACCCATGCTAATCTAGCTGTTACTTTTAAACTAGAAATTTGCCGTGGATCCAGTCGTTTTGTTTTTCTTACTGGGCGTAGCCGCACGACTCGCCAAGTCAGACCTTAAATTGCCCGAGGCGTTATACGAAACGCTTTCGATCTATTTGCTATTAGCGATCGGCTTAAAAGGCGGCATCGAGCTTGCTCGACAACCGCTGCTACAAGTTGCGCCACAAGCAATCGGCGTAATTTTAATGGGTTGCGCGCTGCCAATGTTGGCCTATCCAATTTTGCGGCGTCTAGGTGGTTTATCGCAAGCCAATGCGGCGTCAATTGCCGGGCATTACGGCTCGGTTAGCGTGGTTACATTTGCAGTGGCTACTGCTTACCTAGTCAAACGCAATATTGCCTTTGAAAGCTATATGCCCTTGTTCGTTGCCCTGCTCGAAGTACCCGGCATCGTAGTCGGCATACTGTTAGCACGTTTGCATCAAAATCGTGATATTGCTTGGCCCGCCTTAGCCCATGAAATTTTTTTGGGCAAGAGCGTCGTCCTGCTGGGCGGTGGACTACTGATAGGCTGGGTTAGCGGACCGGCAGGCATTGACCCGATGGGTGGATTGTTCTTCGATTTGTTCAAAGGCGTGCTGGCGTTGTTTTTACTAGAAATGGGTTTAGTGGCAGCGAGCCGGATCGCCGATCTACGCCGGGCAGGCTGGTTTTTACTGGGGTTTGGTGTGATCATCCCGATAATTTTTGCGGGAATCGGCGTGTGCGTAGGCCGTGCAATGGGCTTAAGTATAGGAGGCATGGCCGTTTTAGGTGCACTAGCCGCGAGCGCATCATACATTGCCGCACCCGCTGCCATGCGCATCGCCATACCAGAGGCTAACCCCACACTGTCGATCGGTGCGGCGCTGGGCATCACATTTCCGTTCAACATCACCCTTGGCATCCCGCTGTATCTGCAATTTGCCCACTGGCTCGAGCAATTGCTGCCACGATAATTAGATATAAAATTTGAGCACGCCCATGCAAACATTTGAAAAAAAACTGCTCGTTGTTATTTGTGAATCCGCGCTGGAAAAATTGTTAGTGCGCGATATTAAGCGGCTTGGCGCACACGGCTACACCGTGATGGACGTGCGTGGCGGCGGCGCACATAGCACGCGCGAAGCCGATTGGGAAGGCAATCGCTCAATCCGTATGGAAATCATTTGCACCATCGACGCTGCTGATGCCATTGCTGAGCACGTCCTGAATAAATACTGCGCTAATTTTTCGGTAAGCATGTTTTTAGCTGATGTTGCCGTGCTGCGGCCAGAGAAGTTTTGATTTCTAGACACAGAGCAACAACATGAGCGCTGTGGCGCTTACTTTAGTCGTTTGTGCTGCCATGCTCCATGCATGCTGGAACTACCTGCTTAAAACCAGTGGCGGCGGCATTGGCTTGGTGACATTAGCATCCGGCATCAGCACCGTCCTGCTCACCGCGCCCGCGCTGTACATTATTTTTTACACCAACTACACCCCACAATGGTCGCATGTTGGCATGATTTTAGGTTCCGCTATCATCCACTCGTTTTACTCCGAAATGCTCGACCGCATGTATCACGCAGGCGGTGATTTATCAGTAGTCTATCCGCTAGCCAGAGCCACCGGCCCGCTACTTACCATCATCGTTGCCTGCACTTTTTTTAACGAACGCATGAGCGCTATAGCAGCTGGAGGCGCCCTATTAATAGGTATATCCGCCCTATTTCTCACGGGCGATCCGCGCAAACTGCGTGACACCAAAGCCGCTCGAAGCATAAAATTTGCGCTCATCACCGGCGCGCTTATCGCCTGCTACACACTATGGGACAAGCAAGCCATTGCCGTATTTTTAATCGCCCCCATCGTATTCGACTGGGGCGCAAATTCAATGCGCGTGTGCATGCTAATGCCCTATGCAGCCAAACGGGATCCCGGCGGCATGAAACTGGCGTGGCAAAACCAGCGTCGCGCGGTCTTGGGCGTAGCCATCATGGGGCCATTGGGCTATATTTTGGTGTTGTACGCGATGAAAATGGCGCCCATCAGCTACGTAGCACCGGCAAGGGAATTGTCGATACTTTTTGCAGCCCTACTGGGCACCACTCTGCTAGGTGAAAAAGACCGTAAACGCAGATTATTCGCGGCTTGCGGGATGGTAGTGGGGTTTGCGGGATTGGCGCTGGGATAGAAACTTGTGCCCACATCCCATAAAAAGGATTGTCCACGCATTAATGAAACTTCCATTTTGCCAGGCCCGCCGAGCGTATAAATCGCTACCGCTTCGCAATCACAAAAACAAAATCCGCAGCTGTTTCCACACTCGACATCAAGGTATTCCCGGTTTGCTTACAAAACGCGGCGAAGTCTTTTACTGAGCTTGGGTCAGTAGCGGTTACTTTAAGAATTTGGCCAGATTCTAATTCCGAGAGCGCTTTTTTGGCACGCAAAATAGGGAGCGGGCAATTTAGGCCTTTCACGTCGATTTCTTTGGTGATGTTTAGTGTTTCAGTCATTACGGTTCCAAATTGTGAAGTTAAACAACGCTTTCGCGAACGCTAGTTTAGCAGCCTTTAACCCTAGACTACGGCCAGATTTTCCACACCGTCCGCGGCTACCGCATCGCGGTTTTCTTCCTGCTGCAGGCGCCACATCTGCGCAAATTTGGTGTTTTGCGCCATCAGGCTTTCAAAGTTGCCACGCTCGATAATATGCCCTGCTTCCATGACCAAAATTTCATCCGCATCGACAATCGTGGATAGGCGATGCGCGATGACTAGCGTGGTGCGGTCTTTGGCGATTTCTCTTAACTCGGCTTGTATGGCTTTTTCAGTGTTGGAATCGAGCGCAGAGGTGGCTTCATCAAATATAAAAATGGCGGGGTTTTTGAGCAGCGTGCGGGCTATCGCTACGCGTTGTTTTTCACCGCCCGATAACTTCAAGCCGCGCTCACCTACGGTAGATTCAAACTTGTCTGGAAGCGCTTCGATAAAGCCCAGTACATGGGCGCGGCGGGCGGCTTCTACTACTGCTTCGCGGGTAGCTTCTGGTTCGCCATACGCAATGTTGTAAAAAATACTATCGTTAAACAGCACAGTATCTTGCGGCACGATGCCGAGTGCTGCGCGTAGGCTGGCTTGGGTCACGTCACGAATATCTTGGCCGTCAATTAAAATTCTGCCGCTGGCAATTTCGGGCTCAGTACCCGCTTGGGCTAAACCCATACCAACATCATAAAACCGGAACATCAAACGCGACAGCGTTGACTTACCCGCGCCGCTGGCACCCACTACCGCAACGGTTTTACCTGCGGGTACTTTAAACGAGATGTCGTGCAAAATCTGGCGACGGCCATCATAGCCAAAATTAACTTTTTCAAATTCAATTGATGCCCCGCGAAGGGCTATGGGCGCGGCGTTTGGGCTATCCTGTACTTCTCTATTTTGGCCCAGCAGGCCAAACATTTTTTCCATATCGATCATGGCTTGCTTAATTTCGCGATACATTACGCCTAAAAAATTAAGCGGGATATATAACTGGATGAGCAGTGCATTGACCATCACTAAATCGCCCAATGTGAGTTGCTTTTGCACGATCCCTTCGGATGCGCGCCACATAAGCAGTGTGACTGCAGTGGCGATGACCATGCTTTGCGCGCCGTTTAGAAGCCCTAGCGACATTTCAGTTTTACTGGCCGCAGCTTCGTAATTTTGCAAGTTTCTATCGTAGCGTTTTGCTTCAAATTCTTCGTTGCCGAAGTATTTTACGGTTTCATAATTGAGTAGCGAATCGATGGCTTTCGTGTTGGCTTTAGAATCAATTTCATTCATCTGCCGCCGATGTTTGGTGCGCCACTCGGTAATGCTGATGGTGGTGACGATATAAAGCGCGATAGCGCAAAGCGTGATGATGACGAACCATTTATCAAACTTAAGCGCCAACAACACCGTGACCAGCGTGATTTCAAAAATAATCGGAATCACGCTGAACAGCATGTAGGACATGAGCGTGGATACACCGCGCGTGCCGCGTTCGATATCACGGGTAACGCCGCCCGTTTGGCGATCAAGATGGAAGCGCAGCGACAACGCGTGGAGGTGACGAAATACCTGCAGCGCAATGCGCCGCATCGCGCGTTGCGTTACTTTTACAAATACCATATCGCGCAGCTCGGCAAACAGCGTGCTGGACAAGCGCAGCAGCCCATAGCCCAACAGTAAGCCAATCGGCACCACCAACACCGCATTGGTTAAATCAGCAGGCCGATTAAGCGCATCAACAATCTGCTTCATGATGAGCGGCACGCTAATATTGGCGAGCTTGGCGCAGATGAGCAAACTTACCGCTAACGCAACCCGCCATTTAAAATCAGCAACGTAGGGTAAAAGCGTTTTGATAATGGGGAATTTTGGTGGCTTAGCTGGATCTACGGTATCTGTTGCAGCTTTCGCATCAGTAGCGACGTGAGGATTAGTTGTATTCATCACCCTATTATCCTCCAAACCGATACCAACGCGCCAAAACACTCAAAAATGCGCCCGGAGATAGGCTGAAGATGCCCTAAATACGGGCGTTTTCAGCCATTACTTTTTGAAAATTGCCGACGCACCCGAGGCAAAAAATACGCCTATCGTAATAATCAAGATGCCTAAGCAATCAATAAACGTCGGCACCTCACCCAGCAAGGGGATGGCCGCCAACATCGCGGCAACAGGAACAAGGGATGCAAAACTTGCACCCAACGATGCGCCCAAAATTTCTACCGCTCGGGCGTAAGCAATCATCGACACGATACTAACTAGCACGCCCTGAAACAGCGTTTGCAACACGATAGTTGTGAATGGCGCGGCACTTAAATTATGCGGTAAAAATAGCGCGTAAATCGGCAAGTAGAGCACCGCCGACACCACCGCCACCATTGCCGTTGCATGCAACGCGGATAGCCCGGAGGCGCGCAACGCGTTGGTGTATGACGCCCAACAAATCGCGGCGCACAGAAATAGCAAATGGCCACGCCAAGTTGTCTGTACTACTTTAATATGCACTTACTAAAACAAGCTGTAAATTGACAAAGTGTACATATTTTATATATCATCACGAATCTAGTTTACTAGTCTACTAGTCTAAAATTTACACAACTTAACTAGGAAATATATGTTTACTTCATTTAAGCACGCTGCACTATGTGCAATCTTTGGGTCATTCACTCTTTGTGGTTCTTATAGCACCTTTGCGCAAGCGCCCCCCCCATGAGCCTGATCAAAGAATCGAGAGCAGTGAAAAAATATCAGCCTGCTCTGGCGTTTCGCAGTTGGACATCACTGCAGAATTAGCTCGAATTCAGGCAACGCTACGCTTAGGTTCGGATGATAGGTTGCCTCCTTTTACGCTGATGGGAAAATCCGTGCTCCCGAGTTATTCAAACGGAATTCTAACCGGCTTCCACTTTGCGGGAAGGCGCATCCAAATCAGCACCGATTCGATAGATGGAAAGCTTGGTAATTTTCTAGTTATTCGCGATGGAAAAGGTAACATCATCAATGTCAATGCCATCGACCAGGGCCTCGCAAGTCGGGCACTAAACTCCACAATACTGCTAATTTCAACCGAAACACTACTCACACAAACACAACTCAACGACCTTTCGCTGGAACCAGCGATTTCGAGTAGCGTAAAGTCTTCAAGTATCGAGAGTTCAGGCACGGGTAGCCTTGACGATCCCGAATTCGCTCCCAGACTCCCAAAGCCACAATGTGAGATGGGGTGCGACATTGATCTCACCTTTGATCTTGATATGTGCGATGCAGCTGCTGTCTTCTACGCAGTCGTCGTTGCCGGCTTCACTGGATACTCCTGTTCCATTCCTGGCGCCTGCGGTGGTGGCGTAGTAATCGGTGGTGGAATTGGACTTGTTGGCCTTGTACATGTTTGGAGTTGCAAATCACTTATGCGAACCAAACATCAACGGTGCAGAGCTGATTGCTAATCTCGGAGACAGTCATGTTCAAATTCTCATTTGCAAAGCCCGAAAATCATTTGATCCACGTAGTTTTTCCAGAACTACGGATCGGAAAATCTGGTATTGCTCAAGAACTCTTATATTTGTTGGCCGGCGCTTGTGGCTTTTTTTTGACCGTTGCACTGTTTTCGCTACCAGTCTTGTTATTTACAATAACAACGGGGTGGATTGAACTTACGCTGATTTTGGTAGCACTGTTTGGTGCCAGCACAGTATTTGCGCTTCTGTTCCGTTTGGCGGTGGTCAGCCATTCAAAACTCGAAAAACCCTTGAATTGGATATTGCCATCAGTTTGGCTAATACTTCCAGTGCCAATGTTCTGTTTGCTCATAGGTTGGTTAAGTCAGCGTAATTTAACTGTAGCGGAACATGCAATTTACAGCACTGGCGTAGAGTACAAAATGGCATTGGTTTATGTTGCAATCGCGTTTCCTGCGATGTTGGTAAACTTCCGGAAGCACAACCGCTGAGTGAATTGGCGGAAACGTCATTGGATAAGTTGAACAATTAAGAGCTGTCTGAATCTCGGCAGCTCTTAAATCTGACCAATCCAGCTTTTAGCAGGCTTAAAAATAGCTGACGCACCCGAGGCAAAAAATACGCCTATCGTAATAATCAAGATGCCTACGCAATCAAGAAACGTCGGCACCTCACCCAATAAAGGGATGGCCGCCAACATCGCCGCTACAGGCACAAGGGATGCAAAACTTGCACCCAACGATGCCCCCAAAATTTCGACGGCGCGGGCATAAGCGATCATCGACACAATGCTCACCAATACGCCTTGAAACAGCGTTTGCAGCACAATGGTTGTGAGCGGCGCAGCACTTAAATTATGTGGCAAAAATAGCGCGTAAATGGGCAAGTAAAGCACCGCTGACACCACCGCCACCATGGCCGTTGCATGCAACGCGGATAGCCCGGAGGCGCGCAACGCGTTGGTGTATGAAGCCCAACAAATTGCAGCGCACAAAAACAGCAAGTGACCGCGCCAATAGCCTTGTTCCATCATTTTAGAAAAATCTGCCAAACCCACACCCAACAAAAACGCGATGCCCACCGGAATTAAACACAATCCAAATCGTCGCGCATTTGAAATTTTTTCTCCGAGAAAGAGCATGGAGATGATTGCAGCCCAAAGCGGCATCGTGCCCGGGATCAGTGCCCCGCCGTGCCGTGCCGGTGCAAATGCCAAACCCGATGAGGCAATGAGAACATAAGGCACGCCAGCGCCTGCGCAAATAATGAGAAATTTCGGCCAGCCAATTTGCGCAATCGGGAAACCGAATTTAATCGCTAAAGGCAGCAAAATCAGGCCTGCGCAGGCAAATCGCAGCGCGGTAATGTCGTAAGCACTTAAGTTTGTGGTCACACCAAAACGCGTGAGTAAAATCCAGCCGACCCAGATTGATATTGCGCCGATGCCCCATGCAGCACCGCGTAGATAGGTGGCGCGGGAAAGTGTTGCTGTATTTTTTGAAGTCATTTCCTAAGTCTATGCTAGTTCAGTCGGCCCACCCGTTATAAGCGAGCATTACCTACAACGATGCATCCTTAGAGAACTCAGCACCCAGCGCTTTTCGTGCCGTAACTTCAATTTCAATCTTCATCCGGGGGTCGGCCAAGCCCGCTGAGAACATCGTTGCCGCCGGACGAATTTCGCCTAACACCGTCCGCAATACTGGCCAGCAACGCTCAAATTCAGCGGCGTTCGGCACGATATACCTTACCCGCACGATGTCCGAAAACGATGCGCCAGCTTCTTGCAATGCAGCTGAAATATTGTGCAATGCCTTTTCAGTTTGCGCCACGATATCGTCAGCAATGGTCATAGTTTTATAATCAAAACCGGTGGTGCCGGATACAAATATAAAATCCCCATCAACCACGGCACGTGAATACCCAACTGCTGCTTCAAACGTAGAACCTGAACTAATTAGTCTTCTTGTCATCATCTATTTTCCTAGTCCTACGGTGTTACAAAAAACAAACCCAAGCTAATTCTAAATTTAAATGAACCATAATTTCATTATATCTGTGCCGTCGCTCAAAAATGCACTCACGTAGCCGGGCTACGGATCTGCCGCCGATCGCATACGTATAAACAAGCGGGTTGCTGTCGCCGCATCAAATTTCGCCGATTTATACGCCAACATTGAGTACATTGACTCAAAAATCAGTCAAATGCGGGACGCGCAGGCGGGTTTAGAGCCGATTAGCTATCGACCAACAGGCTGCTAGCTATTGCGCTTGCGCCCTGCATAACTGGCCAGCGCAATGCAAGCCACCAAAAATAAAAACAACACAACAAAACCAAAAAACACCATGACCATGAAGACACCTACAATAGCGCCATTCCATTGCGCATAGACCGTTTGGAATGCTAACGACGCAACCCCCAACATACCAAATACCAAACAGAACAGAAGCATGACTTTAGCGCGCCACGGTAGCAGCTTTAGCCTTGCGATTGGGCTGGATGGTGCGCCAGCTGCGGTGCTAAATAAGCCACCCAAAAGTAACTCGCGCACTTTTGGGCGCTGCAGCGGAATGCTCACGACCGTACTGCCATTTTTAGCATCGCGATCTGCAGCTGCGCGTTGATTTACAAAAACTATGAGCGCTAGTATTGCACTCAATAAAAACCATGGCATTGCAGCGCCCGCTACATCTTGCAAATACACATCACGGCCGTCATTTCGATCCCAGTAGCTTTTGGTGGCCGACCCTAGTGGCGCGGTCATGGCGGATTGCACGCGCTGCGGCATGCCATAGACCAGCATAGCTGGTGCGGCAAAGTTATAGATGCTTATCGGCGGAGGTTTGGACGACCCTTCATACACTTTGGTTTCCGACGCCATCGCTTGAACAATTGAACAAATAAACAACGGCGCGGCCACAAACACCACCAAATTAGCCCACCAGTTTGCGAGCGCAACTTGAAAGGCCTCGCGAACGGACGGCCTCGCCCGCAGGTATAGGCGCGCGCTCACCCCTGCGACTAACTCAATTGCAATGATCAGTAAAAGGGTGATATATGGTGATGGCGGCATAGACATGAAGTCGCTCATAAAAGTGCCGTACATGCCAGAAAACCCGTCTCCACCAAACTGCATTTCTATTCCGCCGATTACCATTGGCACGGAGGCAGGTAGACCGGTCTGCAAGAGCTTACCAGCCAACAATACCAGTAATAAATACTTCACAAAATTAAGCGTGTTGCTAGGATGTAAGCGCAAGAATGCACGATACTGTATCGCAAATACAATTAAAACAATTGCCAAGAAAAAGAAAATACTCATCAATCACTACTTAGCAAAATTAGCTTGTCCATGCATAGCTTTCATATCTATTTCACCAAGCGGTAGTTTACAATCAAAGTTGTTGAATTTTTACGAGCGTACAAAGTGCTACAAGTTGCAATTGAAAGACCTTTTAAAACTCCTATTTCCACGCTAATAGTCATCTATTGCGTTCTCGATTTGCGCATTGAAGTGTTGCTACTTGAACGCGCCGATCGCGGTTATTGGCAGAGTGTTACCGGTAGCTTAGACGCCGGGGAAACCGTTGCGCAAACAGCCGCTCGCGAAGTGGGTGAAGAAACCGGCCTCGATGCAAACGCCCATGTATTGCGCGACTGGCAACAATCAAGTAGCTACGAAATTTACCCGATTTGGCGGCACCGATATGCGCCAGGCGTGACACAAAACGTCGAGCATGTTTTTAGCCTCCAAGTGCCATCACGCGTTCCAGTGCATTTAGCGCCACGTGAGCATTTGCAGTCAGTTTGGCTAAGTGTTGATAAAGCCGCAAGCTTGTGTTTTTCAGCCACTAATCGCGATGCAATTCTGGCTTTACCGATGCGGCACGCTAACTGGCAGTCTCAGTAGGTTCGATAACGATGCCAACCCTAGCGCCCACACTTGATGTTGCGACCTACAATCTGCACAAGGGCTTATCCCTATTTAATAAGCGTTTGATTGTAGATGATGTGCGGCAGCACCTACACAACTTGGCGCCAGATTTAGTATTTCTGCAAGAAGTGCAAGGCCGCAACACCGCGCACGCAAAGCGGTTTGAAAATTGGCCCAAGCATGGCCACCATGAACATATTGCACGCGACCATTGGCCGCATATGGCTTATGGCGCCAACGCTAATTACGACGCGGGGCATCACGGTAATGCCCTGCTTTCCAAGCACCCATTATTGCGCTGGAAAAACCATGATGTATCGCACCATCGTTTTGAGAATCGCGGACATTTGCACAGCAGTATCGACGTGCCTGGATTAACGCAGCCTCTGCACACAGTGTGCGTGCATTTAGGTTTACTTGCAGCCAGCCGCGAGGCACAAATTACGAGCTTAATTCGTCAGCTAAAACGCAAAATAAAGCCTGAAGCACCGCTCATTATTGCAGGAGATTTTAACGATTGGCGTGGCGAACGAAGTGGGGTGAGCGAGCGCCTTGCCGGAGAGCTTGGGCTGACGGATGCGTTTGCGGTTACGCACGGCGGCGCAGCGGCTACTTTCCCCGCTTTCATGCCGTTGCTAAAGCTCGATCGTGTCTACACTCGGGGCTTTAAGGTAGAAAGTGCGGAGCGGCTCGCCAACAATTCCACCCATAAGCATTGGCAACACTTATCAGACCATGCGGGGTTGTTAGTTCGGCTTCGCGCGGAAAAAAATATACTCGCAAATGTCTAGGTCATCAGTTACACCAGCGACAGCAATTATTTCCACTCGCAAGAGGGCCACCGAACTAATTGGTGGCAATAAAGTGCGGTTACTGGTGAACGGCGCCGATTTTTTCCCTGCAGTGCTAGCGGCCATTGATAATGCAAAAATAGAAGTTAGGCTTGAAACCTATATATTTTTTGATGATGTGACCGGTATTACCGTGCGCAACGCCCTTACGCGCGCAGCCACGCGGGGCGTAAAAGTGACGGTGCTAACTGACGGCATCGGCTCACGAACCCTAGCGCCCGACTTCTTTGCGCCGCTACAAGCTGCTGGGGGTGAGTTACAAGTATTCAGGCCAGATAAAGAAATGTTCGCATTAAATCGCAGTCGTTTGCGCCGCACCCATCGCAAGTTAATTGTCGTTGAT
>JANNXI010000011.1:0-18573 GCA_031409495.1 Betaproteobacteria bacterium | reverse complement strand
AGAATTTGGCTATTCGATGCGTGTGGTGTCAGAGATTACTGAATCCAACGGTTCATCATCCATGGCATCAGTTTGCGGCGGTATCAATAAGTTGTGCCATGTAAATCTCCAAATCAATTCACGTATCATTTCGCTGATACTTACGGTCGCCGCGCAACGTGCACTTCAACAGGTGCCGAAGTATAGCGTAGTCGAGCCTTCCTGACAAGCCAAATGCTTGATTTGTAAGCAGTTTAGATGCGCTTTGTGAACATCTTTCAAGCGCTAATTGTGGTTAAAAATTGCCTAGAAAAAAGGCTGAAGACGCCCTAATTTAGGGTGTCTTCAGCCTGTTAGTGGGCGCTAACTCAATACCACCTGCTGCCTTACTGTTCCGGCTTTGTCATGGTGGGCGACTAAATCAATAGTCGAGCCGCTTGGTGCTTTGATTACCCATGCGGCGCTGGCGCGATCAGCCGTCGGGTGCGTATCGTTCCAAAAGCTCACCAGCGCATGTTTATAGGCGCGGCCCTCAAGCTCGCCTAATTCTGCGCGTAAACTGCCGGCAATTAAGGTAGCGCCTGCAGGTAACGACACATCCACAATTACGCCGCGTGATTGTTTGCGACTTAACGCGCGTTTTGACACATAGGCGGGCAAATAGCCAGTATTTTGCCACGATGCGGTGACTTTGAAGGTATCTGGCGCGATTTGCGTCACCGTCGTTTGATGGGCTTCTAGTTTTGGCGACAATAAGGCGTTAAACGTGAGCCATTTTGGAAATTTAGCCACTTCGCGCTCTAGCAAATGCGCTGGTGGGTTGCGGAAAGCCGCTATTTTGTCCCAGCCACCAATTTCTACTTCACCTAGTTGCGCATGGTTAAACTTGGTCCACGGTGCGAAGCCGCGCTCGCCCAGTTCACGATCGCTCCACGCCAGCAGCTTTAAATCATCGCTCACTGGGTGACTGCGAAACCAGTCAATATATTTGTAATCTGTAATGCCTGCCTCGCGCATCGGGCACCAAATTTCGATAGTCCATTCGTAAAGCCCCAAATGTTCGTAAATCCAATCAAATGTGCCGGTGATGACTTCTTTTGGGTGATACCTAAACTCGTGATACACGCTGATTGCCGGATAGCCGGTAATTTCTTCGCCCTTTTCGCCACTGGTTTTATATACCCATAAATCTTCAGGCGCCATGTCTTCGTCGCTGCCCGACGAAAACGGCCGCAACAATACGCCGCTCCAAGTATGAAATGACGTGCCGCCGCTGATGTTTGGATGGCTCGTGATAAAAGCCACCACCGCGCGCACTTCAGGCTCAGACGTTGGAAAAGGCCCCGCGCCCAATTGCTCGTGTTCTTGCCGCCAGCCGGATGGAAAATTGCGGTTTAGATCAAGTCCTTCCTCATCCCGATTTACTTTTACGTTAACGCCGTCGTAATTTTGAATCGTGCCCTCTGACATAATCCGATAATAGTTGCCGCCGTATTCGTTAGGCGCGCGCGGCACCATCAGGCGTGGCTCGGTGTCGTGGCATTTCCAGTTGCCATTTGTATCGGCGATGCGCATCGATAAAATGCGTCCGTCACCGTTAACATCTTCAATATCTAGGCCCGCTACGCGCGGCTCATCGAAAGGATAGGTACGGGTGGATGAGCGAATAATTTTTGGCGTATCGCGCATCGCCCATTCAGCACCATCCGGGTTTATGCGCGGGCACACATAAATGGTGCGCGTGTCCATGCAGCGGGTGATGTCGGCATCCTCACCATAGCCTTTGGTGATGCTTTCCAAATAGTAAAGTGCGGCGGTACCTCCCGCTAACTCGCTGGCGTGAATATTGGCATCAATCCAATAGGCTGGCTTATCAGCCGCCGCCCCTGTTGCGGTATTGGTGGCAGTGACCACCCAAATATCACGGCCTTCATGGCTTTTTCCGATGGATTGCATTTGTAGTAGCGCGGGAAATTGGGAGCATAAATCTTTTAAGGTCGCAGTAAATTCGTCGTAGCGGTAGAAGCGGTTGTAGTCAATCATGGTGGTTTACTTTCTAAAGTTGGGTGCAAAAAACTAAGTACGCAAAATAAATTTTCGTTTGGTGCAAAAGGCCGCGAACGCTGCGAGTAACAAAGTGTAACAAAGCGCCCGCGCCACACCGGCCCAAGGGGATGTGGTGAAGCTGGCAATGGCCGCACCTAGGCCGGTTAGCGCCAATAAGGGGATGAATAAACTATTTATGCCAGCGTAAGCAATAAGCGGATTTTGACCACTGGCGATGAGTAATTTAAAACCAACACTGCGCTTGGCAATGTCTAACACCAAGTGCAACGCGCTTAAGCAAAAAAACGCCAAACCGGAGGTGACAAAGTAATAACTCATCGTGCCGCGATCTTTGCGAATGCCACCTTCAAATGGCTCAAAGGCCAAGCCCAGCAATAAGAAGAAAATACCGTAGCCGATAAGCTGGCGCAACAGTACAGCAGCATTTCTATTGAGCCACCATGCCAGACCACATAATGTCGCGCAGCCCAACGCTGTTTCAATCACGGCGCGGCTTTTTAGCCCAACTAGTGTTGCTACAACCAGCACGATGGCAATGCTCACGGTGAGAATTTGCGATGCGTTCAATCTGCGCTGGCTTAAGTTTTGCCCCGCGTTGATGGTTTGGCTGCGCAGATAACGTAACCAACAATCACCGGCAATAGTGCCGGGGATGACGATAAACAAATATTGTTGAAAGTAGACGGTGCCGAGCCATGGCAAAGGTGAGGCGTTCCAAATAATTTGTCCCAAGCCCGGCAAGTTTTGCGTTAAGCGCAAAGCCAATAAAAACGCCAAGACGCCGAACCGCCAATCCAGTCGGTCGCGTGTGACCAGCCAAATGAGTGCGGCACCCACAAACACATTGGCCAACACCAAAATAATAATATCGCTGCGGGTTACGCTAAAAGCCGAACCATCTTTGGCGCTAAAAATAAACAAAACAGCCGTCGCGCCAAGCCAACCAAATACGCGGATAAGCGCTTGCTTTTTCTGGCTAAAATGGCTGGGAAGCCGCATAAATATTGGGAACAGCAGCGCGAAACCAAAGAGCGACAGCAGGTAATGCTGCCATGTCGGGGTAGCACTCATGACTTGCGGTTGAATATGCTTGATGTATATCGCAAAAAAAGCCAGTAGCAAGCCGCGCATGATTATTGACGTACAAATTTTACGTAACCTGTCGCCTGTCTTTAAACGCGCCTGCAGTGCTAAGGGAATAGCGGCGCCCATTGCAAACAGAAACAGCGGAAACACTAAATCCACCCAAGTAATACCCGGAAGCGCACCGTTAAAAATGTGTTCTGGTGGTGGGACTTGAGCGTGATACATCCACTCAGGTAACACGCCAAAGGGAATCTGCCCCGAAAACACCATGGCTAAAATTGCGATGCCGCGCAACGCATCCAACGGCTGCGCGCGCGCCGGAATGTGTGCAGGTGCTTGCGCAGGTAGATGCGCGGTTACGTGTGGCAATAGCGTCACTTTTCTGGGCGCTTTACCGTGGCATACCAATCTAAAAATGCGCGATGCGCTACTTCGCGCTTTTCTAGTGCGTCTTGTAATAGTTTTGGAATGGTGCTTGTACTATTGTTCTTGGCCGCATTTTCTAGCGCTTTAAACGCAGCATGCGCTTGCTTTGCACCAATGGTGGCATAGGCGCCGCCAACTCGGTGTGCCGCTTTGCCAATTGCCGCTGCATCGTGGTGGTGCAAAGTAAATACAATGAGCGCTTCGGTAGATACAGTGGCCAAATTTGCCACAATGGTATCGAGCGCACCGGGCTCGCCGTGTTGAGCAATAAAGGCAATTTCTTCGAGTTGCTCCGGATCAAGGGCAAGTTGTTCGGCCGTGAAGGCACGCTGGCGTGGCATTGTGTCTTGGGATATAAACTCGCTAGCTTTGCCTATGATGGCCAGTGACACGGTACGATCCTCAGCAGGCGCATCAATTATCCTAAGGGGCTGTGTACGCGTATCGTCAGCTGGGTTCGGCGAGGCGTTTCTACCGACAGGAATCTGTGGTGGTGGGGCGACAAAAACAGCGTTAGTACTAGCCTCTGTCGCGTCCGTCTGCGCTATCGGTTTTGTGGCTGCAGCGCGCGCGGCCGTTGCGATGGCCGCGCTAGATTGTCGTAAATCTTTGGCCGCCACGCTGCGCAACACATAGCGCAACCGGTCAGGTGAAATTGGCTTTGATAGAAACTCAACCATGCCACTTTCGGCCGCACGCACGCGATCACTTTCTGAAACATTCGCGCTCAATGCAATGATGGTGGGACAGCGGTTTGGTGGTGCTTCGGCGGTGATGATGGCCGCGGCCTCAAACCCATCCATGACCGGCATTTGCAAATCCATCAGCACCAGATCAAATGGCTGTAAAGCCCTGTGTTTAGACACTTGCGCAACCGCTTCCTCACCATTTTCTGCGAGAGCGACATCATGGCCTAAACGCAACAGCGTTTGCTTCATGAGCATTTGGTTGATCTGATTGTCGTCTACCACCAATACCTTTAAGCGCACCGCCGCGTTTCTGCTGTTGCCGTCGGCATTGATGGGTAAGCCATCGCTATTTTTGTTGAAATTATCGTGATGGGCGCGCACGCCCCACACGTTGGCAAGCGCTTCAGCTAATTGCGCGTCGCGTGCGGGCTTGAGCAAATACGCATCAAATTCGCGTAAGCGCGCCGCGGCGTCTCGCTCTAATTGATACCGCGCGGTATTGGTAAGTGCAATGAGCTTGATCGGCCGACCATTAGAGCCGGTGATGCGACGCACGGCAAATGCGAATGCGCCCGCATCCATGTCGGGCAAGTGTATTTCTGTAATGACGGCATCGGCGAGGGAGCCTCGGTCTAGGCGCGCAATCGCTTCTTCGCCCGTTGCACACGGTTCAACTACGATCGATAAGCGCTTGAGCCGCGCGATGATCGCCGCACGCAACGCATCGTGGGGCTCTACCAACATCACGCGTTTATTTAAAAACGGAATAGCAAACATACGCACCGTTACATTTTCTAACGGGTGCGCTTCTTCCATCATGAATGGAAGTACGACAGAAAACACACTGCCTTCACCTTCGCTGCTCGTCACCGATATTTTGCCGCCCATGCGTTCGATTAAGCGTTTGCAAATGGCTAAACCAAGCCCTGTGCCGCCAAAACGTCGCGATGTGGAGCTGTCCGCTTGGGTAAATGGCGTAAATAATCGCGCTAACACTTCAGCTGACATGCCAATGCCGGTGTCGGCTACCGTAAAGCGCACTTCGCAGTGGTTAGCGGCAAATAAGTGCTCCATCGTCACGGCAACGGTCACGTCACCTAGCGCTGTAAATTTTATGGCGTTAGACAGTAAATTCAACACCACTTGGCGCACCCGCACCGCATCACCTTTGAGTGTGGATGGAACCGAATCGGCTACGGTAACGATGATGTTTACGCCTTTGGTACGTGCACGCTCGCCCAAAATTTCGGCCGCTTCGTCAACTAAGCGCAAGATAGAGATGGGGGCTTGATCAAGGTCAAACGCACCGGATTCAATTTTGGATAGGTCGAGCACATCACCCAGCAGTGCCAGTAAGGTGTCAGCTGATAAACGCACCGCATTCACATATTCGCGCTGCTCCGGCGCCAGCTTGGTTTCAGCCAACAGGTTAGCTGCACCGATCACGCCATTAAGCGGGGTGCGGATTTCGTGGCTCATCGTGGCTAAAAAATCAGACTTGACTTGGGTGGCGGCTTCGGCAAGCTTATTTGCCCCGAGTAACTGCAGCTCACGCTGTTTTTGCTCAGAAACATCGCGAATGGCGCCGACTGAGCGGCCAATCAGACCCGACTTGTCGCGAATGCGGCGTACGTAGGACTCTAGCCAGATATATTGCCCGTCTTTGTGTCTGGCGCGCACCACAATAGCCGAAACGTCTTCTGAATTTGCATATTTAGCGCGATGTAATCGGACTCTTTCAATGTCATCGGGATGGATTATCTCTTCGTGTGCCTGCGGATTTTCGGCGAAAAACGCCGCGTCATAACCCAATATATCCGTGAACTTTGGCGATACGTGTAAGTAGTCTGAATCAGAATTGCGATAAAAGGTGGCGATATTAGTGGCCTCAAGTACTAGTTCTAAGTTTAGGCGTTCGTGCTCTAAACTGTCTACCAATAGTTTTTGTGCGCTAATGTCGCGTATTGCACCCACTGCGTGCGTCACCTTCCCAAACTTATCGAGAACATTGCGCCAGTGAGCTTCAATCCACATAAATTGACCATTTTTATGTTTGAAACGCATGGTCGCGGAAGACGGGGCGCCTGATGTGGCGTTTTGTGCGCGTAATCTCAGAATTGTAGGCAAATCCTCGGAATGAATCAGGGAGTCGACCATGAAGCCGGTAGGCGCAAGATCGGCGCTTGTATAACCGAGCATGGCCGTAAATTCAGGAGACACTTGCAAAGCAGGGTTGACGACATCGCCGGTGTAGGTGGCGATATTGGAAGCACTTAACACGAGCCGTAAACTCTCGCGTTCGTGCGCAAGGCTATCGACTGTTGTTTTACGTTCGGTGATGTCAAGCAACGAACCGACAAAGTGCTTGGGTTCGTCGATGGTTTCGGCGATAAATTGACCGCAGGCGTAGTACCAGCGATAGTGCCCGTCGCCGCACCGCAAGCGCATTTCTTTCTCAAGCAAGCCGTGCTGGTTAAATGCGCGGCTTATATCTGCTCTTGCGTCTGGCTCATCGTCAGGATGCACCTTTGCCATAAAGTGGCTTGGGCGGATTGTTTGGGTATCGGCCTCCCAACCAAGCATTTCGCGCGCGCGTTGTGATATTTCGAGGTTACCCTCGGCCTGCGACCAAGTAAGTAATCCCGCGCCGGAAGTCGTCACGACGACGCTCAACTGTTCGCGGTTGCGTATGACCTCCCGCTGCGTGAGTTCACGCGCGGTTAAGTCGGTAATGACCCCTATTTCGCCGATAACTTTGCTATGGGTATCGACTATTTGCGAGGTGCGAATTATTACTGATACCTGTCCACCTTTGGCGGTTTGGGCGATCGCATGCCATTCCACAACGGACGCGGCAGTAGCTGAATCTGCGCTCGCGGACGCAGTGGTTGCAGCGCTCGCTGCAAGCGGCCGTAAGCCAAAAACACGAGTATTGACGCCAATGGCACTCGTCGGCGCGGCCAGCATGAGTGCTTCCCATGCTGGATTAACGTCTAAAATTCGGTGCTCAGCATCCGTGATGAAAGCGGCAACCGGCAGCACGTTGAACACATTGGCAAAAAGTTTTTTTTGCGTCGCCAAATCTTGCTCGGCCGAATGCTCGCGACTGATGTCGAGCACGGAGCCGATTAGCCGCTCAGGGCGGATCTGGCGCTCGCCGAGTGACTCACCATTCAAGGTATCCCGCTTGGGAACGGTGATGCCGCAAATGCGCACCCAGTTTATTTGCCCGTCGGGCTTTACAACGCGAAAATCGGCCTCCGCGCGCGCTTTTAGGCCTTTTAATGTGGCTTCCAATTCGGCGCGAACCATCGGCCAATCTTCGGCGTAAACATGATTACGAAAATCAAAGATCACCGGCAAACTAGACTTTTCATAGCCTAAAAGTTCTGCCGTGCGAGGCGACAAAAAATACGCGCCATCTGGTTTTAGCTCAAAATCCCAAAGCCCTTCTCGGCTTGTGTCTAGCAAGCGAGATGTTGCCTCTTTTTGTTCGAGTAATTGTTGCTCGAGGGCGGCGACCCGCCTTGCTAGCGCCGCTTCGGCCGGAGTCGTTGGCGTGGCTTCCATTTAGGCTAAGTTATCTCGTTTTATTGTTTAATCGTAGGCGTTGGTGTTTGATCAGGTTTAAACCATGAAATTACGCCCAGCACATAGCCTGAAATCAAATAGCATAAAAACAATCCCCAAAGCACGTGCGACGGCTCAATGGTGACAATTAAGTACACCAAAAATATCAGCGGTATTACCCAAAATGGCACGGTGCCGCGCAAATTAATTTCTTTGCCGCTGTAGTATTTGATGTTGGTAATCATGGTGATACCAGTAATCACGGTAATTGCCCACGCAAAATAGCGTACTTCGTTCACCGCAAAGTGTTGGCTTAAAACCCAGATCATGCCCGCCACAACAGCCGCCGCCGCCGGGCTTGGCAAACCTTGGAAAAACCGCTTATCCACCACTTCGCTATTGGTGTTGAATCGCGCCAAGCGCAGCGCCGCGCAGGCACAGTAAATAAACGCGCCCACCCAGCCCCATTTGCCCATTGGTTTTAGCGCCCATTCATACATCACTAACGCGGGTGCTGCGCCAAACGACACCATATCAGCCAAGCTATCAAACTGTGCACCAAATTCACTTTCAGTGTGCGTCATGCGTGCCACACGTCCGTCCAACCCATCTAAAACCATGGCAATAAATATGGCGATGCAGGCAGTGTGAAACTGCCCGTTCATACCATTCACTATCGCGTAAAAGCCCGAAAATAGGGCAGCCGTGGTGAATAGATTAGGCAAAATATAGATGCCTTTTTTTCGCCGCGCCGGGTCAAGCAGCCCGCGCCCAGCACGGCGCAGCTTTTGAATTGGGCGGATGTGTTCTTTTGGGGTGTTTTCTGACATGGCTTATTTTTGTTGGCAATACGTGTGCGCGCTAAAAGGTGCGTTGTAAAAGGGTGCGTTCTTAACGGCGTGTTCTAAAAGGTGCGTTCTAAATGCAGTAACGGTGAAGTGTAACTGCTTTAAGCGCCCTTTTATACAGCTTCAGCTAGCAAGCCCTTTTTGCGCAGCATCGGCGTCGACGTTGGCGCGCGACCGCGAAACGCTTCGTATGCCTGCATTGGCAGTTGCGTTGCGCCGCCGCTGTAAATGTTTTTGAGTAAGCGTGCAGCAACGGCAGGTGAAAAAATGTCGTTGGCTTCTTCAAATGCATCAAAGGCATCGGCATCCAACACTTCTGCCCACAAATACACGTAGTAACCAGCGGCGTAACTGTCGCCCGCAAATAAGTGCGAAAAATGCGGTAAGCGATGGCGCATAAACAATGGTGCTGGCATACCAATATTTTTAAGCGCTTCTGCCTCGAAGGTATGTATGTTGAAGCTATCAAAATCAGTTTTTTGATGCAGCTGCATATCGAGTAAGCCGCTCGATGTCGAGCTTACGGCATCAAAACCCACGTTAAATTTACGCGCGGCATGAAGCTTAGCAATAAGCGCATCACTAATTGGTTCGCCGGTCTCTGCGTGTAGCGCGTGCTGCTTCAACACCGCTGGTTGCGCTAACCAGTGTTCAAACAATTGCGATGGCAGCTCTACAAAGTCTTGCAGCACATAGGTGCCAGACAACCGCTCATAATTTACGTTTGATAACATGCCGTGTAAGCCGTGGCCAAATTCATGGAACAGAGTGCGTGCATCGTCATAGCTCAACAGCGTGGGCTTCCCTTCAGGCGCTTTGTTAAAATTATTATTGTTAAGCACAATCGGAATTTGCTTGGTTTCGCTGGCGGTGAGGGCGGCGCGTTGGCGGCGCAAATTGCTCATCCACGCGCCACCGGATTTACCCTGACGGGCAAAATTATCATGCATGAAAATAGCAATCAAATCGCCATGCGCGTTGTGTGCTTCGTAACATTGCACATCGCTGTGATAGCCCTGAATATGAGGCGCTGCGGTGAATTGGATGCCAAATAAACGCTCGGCGCAGTCGAAGGCGGCAGCAGTCATTTGGGTAAGCGAAAAGTAGGGCTTTAGTTGCGCATCATCCAGCGCATAACGCGCTTGGCGGAGCTTTTCGGCAAGGTAGAACCAATCAGAAGCGGTCAGCTCATCCGTTAATTGAAGCTCTCCCAATTCAATGCCCAGCGCTTTTAACGCTAGCGCTTCTTCGCTAGATTTTTCAACCGCTCGCTGCCATACGTTTAGCAATAAATCATTCACCGCTTTTGGCGTGCCCGCCATGCGATCAGCCAGCGCATAATCCGCAAAATTGGTGTAGCCGTGTAATTGCGCTTGTTCTAGGCGCAGCTTTAGGATGTGCGCGGCAACATCCAAATTATTACGATCTGCATGTAATTCACCACGTTTTAGCCACAGCCCAAATGCCTTGGAACGTAAGTCACGACGCGTGGAATACGTTAAAAACGGCACCACCAGCGAGCGCGAAAGGGTGATGACGTGTTTATCTTTTAAGCCACGCGCAACTGCGGCAGCGCTTGCTGCAGCCAACACAAAATCAGGCAGGCCGGCCAAATCGTCCGTTGAGTCAAGCGTTACAAAAAACTCATTTTCATCCGCCAATACGTTTTGGCTAAATTGTGTTGTGGCATCTGCCAATTTGCCAACCAGCGTTGCTAAGCGCGTCCGTGCATCGCTATTTAATTTAGCCCCTGCCCGCACAAAATCAAAATGCACCCGCTCGCAAAGCCGCAGTGATTGAGCATCTAGGGCTAAGGATTCACGCTTGGTGTAAAGCAAATCAAGCTTGGCAAACAATGCCACATGCGTAAAAACCGCATTGTGGTGCGCAGCCAAAGGTGCCGCAAAATCGCGCTCAATGGCTTGAAATTGCGCGTTAGTAGCGGAACCACAATAGTTTTGAAAGCACGCTTCAACTTGGAATAGCAACTGCCCAGCGCGGTCAAACGCCACATAAGTATTTGCAAACGTAGGGTTGGGTTCAGCCGCAATTGCATCCAGCTCCCGCATCCGTTGCGCCATGGCGTTATTTAAAGCATCAGGAAAGTGTGCTGGCAATATTTGCGCAAATGGCGGTACGCCGTGTGGTGTGTTCCAGACCGAAAGTAGGGGATTTGTATCAGCAATTTGCATGTCATGCACTCAAAAATCGAAAACAGTAAGTATAGACTTTGAGCAGCTTAAAGTGCCATTAAATTGTACTTTGATGAGATGATTGTAAATAGGTGCTGCAATTTGTTTTGGGATATGCCTGAAAGCGCCCTAAATACGAGCGCCTTCAGGCATATCTAAATACCAGCGGTTGTTGGTAGAAAAAGCATTCGGACAGCATTGCTGGCGCAATGTACGCGATATTGCGGGCCGATACGCCACGTGCGCTGACAAGCCAAAGCGGGCAGCTTGTGAAAGTCGGTTGTACACGATAGCGGTGCGACCATCGTTGCCGACGCTAAGCGCTAAATCGCGGCGTTCTAAACTGATGAGTGGTGTAGGCATTAAATCGTACGCGCGGGAAAGCCGCCAACACTTTTCGTGCCGCAACAGCGCGTGGTTGCGCGGATGGTTATCATTGTTGGTAACGGCAGCATTGAACACCATGCGTCGATAAAGTTCGGCGCAATCAGCTTCGAATCTGTCAGACCAACGCCGCGAATTGTCGGCTAACAGCGGGTATGAATATCGCTCACGGTGCAAATAACGGTCGCCAAAGCGAAACCGGCCGATTTGCGGGCCTTTAGGCAGCGTTTGCACTTTTTAGCAGCGCTGCACCAGACAAGGTGCCCTACAAGTTTGGGCAAATCTGCAAGTAAAAGAGAGTGAGCAAGAAGTAAATTGAAAGGCCAATGCCTAGCGTAAGGGTAAAAAACTTTGCTGGCACACCACCTTTGGCGACACCAGCGTCGTTGAGCCCCAGTACTGAGAGCTCAACAAGAGAATTCGACCTTTCGTGCAAAGTGCCCAAATCAGCAATCGCAGTTGCTTACGCCCACTGCAACGCGCAATCACCGCTTTTGGCGCAGACCAACCCTTCCGCCAAGCTGTCGATAAGCCGGTAGAACATTACTGGATTTTAATTTGCGAAAGTACCACCGCGCGTACTGCGCAACAGCACGCCAAAGCAATATTTGAGTCAGCACCTCCCGCGCAAAGTTGGCCTACAAAAACAGGGATTAGCGCCGTCATCATTGTTGACACAGACGGCGGTATGGTGCCTATTGTTGATATTGACAATACATGAGCGGACAAGCGCAAGGATAAGACGTTGCGATGGCAGGAAGCAAAAATAAGCATAGCCCACCCTAACGGCAGCGCGACATTAGTTTTTGGTGGCAACCCTGCAACGCGGCCGGATAGGGAGTCGCCAGTGCGGCAATGCTACCGTTACCTTAGCAATAGACCGAATCAACTCAATTACCAAAACGTTATCGCTAAAGAGCGTCCAATTGGTTTTGGAGAAATTGAACGTGCACAGCGCTACGTTTTTCGGCAGCGCGTGCAGCGCGTTGGTGCATGGTGCACGGCGCAAAACGTGGAACATGTGTTCGCGCATTTGACCGCAAATTTTAGCTACTATAGCTGCATCCCGATAAAAACCAAAGCAGCCACTATGCCTTTTCGCCGCGCCTACCCAAACCTGCCGCAAGCCGATACGCTTGAAACTTTGATTAGTAATCGCGTGTTGAAGGGCGCTGATAAAGCCGCCATTGACGCGCAAATATGGGCGGAATTTGGTGAAACTTGGGCGGTGATGTTTACTGATTTATCGGGTTTTTCGCGAGGGGTGGAAGCCTTTGGTGTGATCCACTTTTTGCAGATTATTCATGAATCGTATGGACTATGTTTGCCTTGCATTGATGGGCATAACGGTACACTGCTGAAAACAGAGGGCGATTCGCTATTGGTGATTTTTCCTACCGCGGTTGACGCGCTGGGTGCGGCCATAGCGATGCAGGCAGCCACAGTTTTGTACAACAAAAATACCTTGCCCGAAGAACAAGTGTTGCTGTGCGTGGGCTTGGGATTTGGGCCAATGCTAAAAATTGGCAATGTGGATATTTACGGCGCGCAGGTTAATGCGGCCTCCAAGCTAGGTGAAGACACAGCGCAATCGGGTGAAATTTTATGCACCGGTGAGTTTAAAACTGCAGTGCAATCGAATACCAATGTCGGCTTCACGTCGATTGGTGCGGTGATGAATATGAAGACGGATTCTTGGAGAATTTCCTACTAATGCCTTGAAGATGCCCTGTAATAGCGTGTCTTCAAGGCATTAAAATCGACTATTTTGCATCTAGTCGCTGCGCCATCACCACTTCGTCATCATCCATTTCGCCATTACGCGCAAAGCCCATACTGACGTAAAACGGTTCAGGATTGTTCTTTTTCGGTACAAAAGATAGCAGCATAATTTTTGCACCACACGATTTGCCGTGTGCCATAAGCAATTTTATGGCTTGTGCGCCGTAGCCGAATTTTTGGTAACGCGCATCGATCATAAAGCGCCAAAGCGCTATGTAGCTTTCGCCGTTATGCAGTTTTGGATTGATGTTATCTGCTAACAGTGGGTCTTCTAGCATGGCAAAACCCACAGGCGTTTCGTCGGCATACACCGCGCGAAACCAAGCCTCCGCATGAAAGCCCGCTTGCGCAATCGAGAAGGCGTTTGGTGCCACTAAACCATCCTGCCCCGGCGCGACATCAAGCCAACAAACAGCTCTTAGCGTATCGGGAGTAATTTTGCGCAACGTGACGATTGAGTTTTTGTCGAGTGGACGGGTTTGGTTTTTCATGGCGAGTGCTTCCATTTGTGCAACAAATTCTGGGTGATCGCGACGCACATTGCGGCCGAGGAGGCTGGGCGGCCATGTAGGTGTGAGACCACTCATTTAAAAATCACCGTGCGGCTGTGGTTCATCAGCACCCGATGTTCGGAATGCCATTTCACCGCGCGGGCCAACACCTGCGCTTCGGTGTCGCGGCCTCTTGCGGTTAGCGTTTCTACCGTATCTGCGTGGTCAGCGTGGGCTACATCCTGCTCAATAATTGGGCCCTCATCTAAATCGCCCGTTACGTAGTGCGCCGTTGCGCCGATCAGCTTTACGCCTCGCTTATGGGCTTGGTGATAGGGCTTGGCACCTTTGAAGCTAGGTAAAAAACTGTGATGAATATTGATGGCTCGGCCTGCTACTTTTGCGCAAAGATCATTGCTAAATATTTGCATGTAACGCGCCAGCACGATCAATTGCGCACCTTCAGACTCAATAATTTCAAGTTGCTTTGCTTCTGCCTGTTGCTTTGTCGCGGCAGCTACCGGTATGTAATGAAACGGCACGTTGTAGCTTGCCGCAAGTTGATAAAAATCACGATGGTTGCTTACAATGGCGCGAATATCGACTGGCAAATAACCAGATTTCCAACGAAACAAAAGATCATTTAAGCAATGCCCTTCACGGCTTACAAATATCACCGTGGGCATAGGTGCAGCGCTGTTGTGTAAAGTTACCGTCATGCCGCGCGGCGCTGCAAATGCCTGAAGTGCCGCGTGTAACGGCGCTTGCGCTAATTTGTCGCAAGCAAAACGGACGCGCATAAAAAATAGGCCGGTGCTGTGGTCGTTATACTGCGCGGCTTCTTCAATATTGCCGCCGTGCTCGAGTAAAAAACCCGTGACGGCGTGGACGATGCCGGGCTTGTCAGCGCTGGTGAGATTAAGGATGTAGGAGGGTGTAAGTGTCGGTTCCATAGCGATTTAGTGTGGTTTATCAGTTACCGCGGTTGATTTCTTCTAAGCTGGCGACTTTTTTTGTGCGACTTGACAGCACCCCGATGAAGTCGGCAATGGTGCCGGTTTGTCGATTGGCTTTGAGTGTGGCTAAACCATCCGGTAGCAGAACTAGTGCAAGCTTTTCTCCGGCTTTGATACCGAGGTGCTGGAGTACGGCTTTGCTAAAAGTTATATGTCCGTGTGCGTTGACGGTAACTGTCATCATAGGTCATCCGGCATTCTAATTAATACATAAACAGTAATCCCAAATTAACGTTGAAATTTTATACTCAGCAAAATCGAAGTTTGCGTGCGTTCAATGCCAGGTATGCGGCCTAGCGCGTCGAGCGCATCGTCGAGCTGCGTGGTGGTGGCGGCATGCAAGGTTACTAACGCATCAAATTCGCCTGAAAGTGCCGCTACCGCTTGTACTTCGGACATTTTTCTTAGGGCGGTATACATGGCGTCCAAACCTTTTGGGCTTGCGCGCACTAAGGTGTGCGCATGTACACCCGCGTGAGTGAGTTTGGTGCCAAGTCGCACGGTGTAGCCGTCGATTATGCCTTTTTCTTCCATGCGACGAATGCGCTCTTGCACGGTGGCGCGCGCTACGCCTAGCTCGCGCGCCAGCTGCGCTACGGGGGTACGTGCGTCACTTTGCAGCAGGCTTAGCAGAGCTTTATCCGCGTCGCCGAGGGCAAATTCTGGCAATGTGCTTAATTTTTGTGGCGATTTGCTCAATTTAACCTTAAATATTGTGCGATTTGCAGCTACACATTGTAAGGCAGCATCGGCAATAATGGCAACTTCAAATTTTAATAAAGACAAGGAATAATCATGAAACGCGTAGCCCTTATCGGTGGTGGAAAAATTGGCGAAGCCATTGCAGCCTTGTTGGTGCCTACGGGTGATTTTGAATTGGTCGTTGTCGATAAAGATGATGCGCGCCTTGCCGCGCTGACAAAGCTTGGCGCAAAAACCAAGCTTGCCGATGTAGCAGATGCCGCAGCGCTAAAGGCCGCACTCAATGCGTTTGGCAAAGTTGATATATTGGTGTCAGCTTGCCCCTTTTATTTAACGCCCGTATTGGCACAAGTGGCACTTGATGTCGGTGCGCACTATTTAGACTTAACCGAAGACGTTGAAAGCACCCGCGTGGTGAAAAAAATTGCCGCTGGTGCAAACACCATGTTCATGCCGCAGTGTGGTTTGGCACCTGGTTTTATCTCGATTGCAGCGGCTCACGTGGCGGAGCAGTTCACGTCTCTCGACCAAGTAAATATGCGCGTAGGCGCCTTGCCGATTTACCCCACCAATGCGTTGAAATATAACTTAACGTGGAGCACAGATGGGCTAATTAACGAATACCTAAACCCTTGCGAAGCCATTATTAACGGCACGCTTCGTGAAACACCGCCGATGGAAGAGCTCGAGCATTTTTCATTAGACGGCTTAGACTACGAGGCGTTTAATACATCCGGTGGGCTGGGCACTTTGTGCGAAACCTTGGCAGGAAAAGTACGTAATTTGAACTACAAAACCGTGCGCTATCCGGGTCACTGCGCCATTATGAAAATTCTATTGCAAGATTTAGGCTTAGGTCAGCGCCGCGATATTTTAAAAGACGTGATGGAAAAATCTATCCCAATGACGCTGCAAGACGTAGTTCTAATTTTTGTATCGGTCACTGGTCAGCGCGACGCGCGATTAGCGCAAGAAAGCTGGACGAAGAAAATTTACGCTAAAAAAGTAAATGGACACTTGCTCTCAGCGATTCAGCTAACAACGGCCGCTGGTATTTGCGCCATGGTTGATTTAATGGCTAACGGTACATTGAACCAAGCTGGTTTTGTGCGCCAAGAACAAGTGTCGCTTGAGCAGTTTTTAGCAAACCGCTTTGGTCAACATTACGCTTAAATTCTCATTGGACGATGCATGGCTCGCGCTACCATTGTAGAAGACTTATTAGTTAGCGTTTTGGGTGAGATGCATGCGCTGCGCGCTTTGGCAAGCGTGCAGCGCAGCGCTGAAGTACTAGCGCTAGAGCAGGCATCGATAGACGCACCAGTCGCGCCAGGGCAGCTTGCTGAAGCGCTAGGTTTGGCATTATTTGTGGGCTTGCTTGATCGCGTGCCGAGTGGCGCCAGCTATGTTGCCGTTAAGGTAGGGGCTGGCGATCAAGTTGTGTTTGATCATGGTGCGCTGCGTACGGTATTGTGGGCGAATAATGGCGCACTGCCACCCGGGCGCGCAGCGATTGCCCGCGTGCTTGAGCCATTGGGTTATGCGCAGTGCGAAGTGTATCCGCTGCCCACGCTGCGTATGACCGGATACGCCTATGCGCACCAGCAGTTTCCTGAAACCTTGCCGCAGTATTTTGTCAGCGAGCTCCATCCTGAGCAATTTTCAGTGCCATTTCAAGATGCTGTTTCATCGGTGTTGTCGTCGTCACGCGAGCCATTAACTACCTTTGATAAATGGCTGCTCGCCAAGCTGACCAACAAGGGGAAGCTACCGTTTAACGAGGCCTGTGCTGTGTTGAAGGCCGCTGTTGGCTGCTTTGCGCGTCAGCACAATGACCCAACTTTGCAAGCCTACGAAACTCTTAAAGCGGAGTCTGCTGAAATGGCTTGGATTGCAACCGAAGGCAATGTCTTTAATCACGCTACCGATCGCGTGGCGAATGTGATGGCGGTGGCTGATGAGCAACGGCTGGCCGGGCGTGCGATCAAAGCGCTAGTTGAAGTTTCCGCTTCCGGTCGAGTGCGGCAAACGGCATTGCTTGCCGATAAAGTTAGCCGTAATTTTGTGGCCGCCGATGGTAGCTTGAGCGCTCGCGAAGTGTCTGGGTCGTTTTACGAATTTATTAGCCGTGATTGTTTGCCGGGATGTACTAAGCTGGATTTAGCGTTCGATTCGGGAAATGCCACAGGTATTTTTAAAGTTACCGCAGAGGTTGCTAAAGCCGCCTGATATCAAAAATTAATGCCTTGGAAATACCCTAAATACGGGCATCTCCAAAGATTTTTTATCGACTAAATTCTTTGCTAGAACTTAATTTCTACGCTCGCACCAATGTTCATCTGTGATGGGTTGACGGAACCTGACTTCGTGCTGCCTGCTGCATCAAAATAGGTGGATGAGGTAATCGAATCTTGGCGCAAAATATTGGCGAAGCGGGCGCGGAACTGCAATTTAGGCGTGTATTTGTAAAGCACATACATGTCTAAATCACGTTTTGGGGTTTGGTAGCGGCTTTGGGTAATGGCCGTGCGAACGTCGCCGCCACTTCTAAATGTATAGCTGCCGCCTGCGGTAATTTGCCCGCCGTTCATGCGGTAATCAAGCCCTAAAGTGGCGTTAAAGGGCGTTTGTTGATCCAGCCTGTTATTGGGGCCCGGTACCTCATCGATGCTCGAAAAATTGCGCGCCATGTTGAACCTAAAATCAATCGGCGGCGCGTCTTTGTAGAGGCTTTGTAGCGGAAACTTGGCATCAAATTCGATGCTCTTGCTGGCTGCACGGCCTTTATTTACGGGTTTATTCACCCAGCGATCGTTCACTAAAATCGTGTCCCTGGTGTTGTAGTCACTTAAGGTGCGAACGCTGCCGCTGATGCTCATCGAAGCCCCTTTTGCCCAAAAATGTTCGTAGGCAACATCCACCC
Source organism: Betaproteobacteria bacterium (assembly GCA_031409495.1). Taxonomy (GTDB): domain Bacteria; phylum Pseudomonadota; class Gammaproteobacteria; order Burkholderiales; family Usitatibacteraceae; genus JANMDR01. The sequence continues at coordinate 418 of JANNXI010000011.1, read as the reverse complement.
CAGTGGCTAATTCGGGTTTTAGATCGGGATTGCCAGTTTGAAAGTCAGCCGCCGTAGAAGTGTTAACGATGGACTTAAATAGGCGCGGCACCAAGCTTTGCGTATTGGGCGCTTTGTAGGTGCGGGTGAGGGCAAAGCGTACTTGGCGACCCGATTTGTCAGGAAATTTATAGAGTGTTTGAAGCAAGGGGCTGGCTACGCTCGACTTATTGACCGTCGTGGCGATGCCGTTTCCGCTGCTGGTGGTTTCAATACCTTCCCAGCGCAAACCCATGTATACCGACCAGTTTTGCACCGTGACGCCTGGTAGGCGCTTCATCACGTCGAGTATTTGGGTGTCGCCATATTTTTTAATTTCTTCTGACGTGACGACAATTTTGGTTGCGGTGTCGTTCTCACGCGCGTCGTAGGCGGATGC
>JANNXI010000010.1:0-45198 GCA_031409495.1 Betaproteobacteria bacterium | reverse complement strand
AAGTGCAAATTTAGCCGCAGTTTTTTGCGCGGACGCACGGCAGTCTCAACAATATTTGTTTTGATGTTCAAAAACCCTAAGCCACGTACTTCTAAAAAATCTCGCAATAAGGCCGGGCAGCGGCCTTGAATTGTTTCTGGGCCAATTTGAAACAGTTCCACTGAATCGTCTGCCACTAAGCCCGCGCCACGAGAGATAAGTTCTAGTGCCAACTCACTTTTACCAATGGACGATTCGCCCATGATTAATGTGCCAAACCCAAGCACATCTAAAAATACGCCATGGACGGTACAAATTTCAGAGAGCTCGCGCTGTAAAAATGGGCGCAGCATATTTACAAAACTGCGGCCAGCTTTCTGTGAAGTAAAAAGTGGCGTTGAAAACTTATTGCACGCTGTAATTAAGTAGGCGGGTGCCGCAAGCGCATCACAAATGAACACGGCCAACGTTTCGCCCGTGCAGAGCTGCTCAACACTTTTAGTGCGGGTAGCCTCGGACTGTTGTGCTAGATAATCAAGATCGCTCGCACCGAGTGCTTGAATATGCAAGGGATGTATTAAATTTAAATGACCTACTAAACCCACACCTGCGCGATTGAGCGCATCCTGCGTTAGCGTGCGGTCTGCACCGGCATGCCCTGCAATAAAGGTGAGTTGAAGTTTTTCGCGACGCGCTTCAAACAGCGCTTGAATGCTCAGATGTGGCATAGGGTGACCAGTTCTTTAGCAATTGATGCGCCAAGGTGGCATCTTTGACCTGTAGAAGTTGCGCTCGAAAATCCTCGTCACTAAACATTTGCGCAAGCTCAGACAATAAATTTAAATGTGTTTGCGTCGCATGCTCGGGTACCAGCATTGCGAAAACGAGGTTTACGTTTTCGCCGTCGGGTGCATCAAAAGCCACGCCGGCTTTGGCGCGAATAAAGATGCCTTGGGTGTCGCGTAGATTTTTAATGCGGCCGTGTGGGATGGCAACACCGCAACCTAAAGCAGTAGAAATTATTTTTTCGCGCGCGATAAAGCTGGCGGTAATGTTGGCTTTGTTCAGGCCTGTGGATAGGGCGAAGTGGTCGCCCAGGATTTCAAACAACGCGGTTTTATTGTCGACTTTAGCGTCGAGAATTACTTGGTTCGGTTGCAGTATTGATGCGAGCGTTGTCATTGGTGGTGGCGTAAATTAAACTGCGGCAGTCTGGTGTGGCTTTTGTAACGTAGCGCACGATTTTTACATTATCGCACTACTCACTAAGCACTGCCAGTCCGCCGCCATTTTGGCTTTTATTGCTCAACCATCCGTTTTACAGCCTCTACCTGATGCTTACTTTTTGATTTTTCTTTATGCTTCATGACTTGCCTATCAAGCTTGTCGATCATTGAATCAAGGGCTGCATACATGTCTTCTTCAGTAGATTCAACGTAAATATCTTTGCCCGACAGATGCACGCTCACTTCGGCCTTTTGTCGCAGCTTCTCAACGGTGAGGATAATATTCACGTCAATCACGTGATCAAAATGGCGCTTGACGCGCAGCATTTTGGTATTGGCATATTCGCGAAGGGAAGGGGTGATTTCTACATGGTGACCTGTCATATGCAAATTCATTTGTGATGCCTCCAAGTTATTAGCGCTGGCCGATGCGCCGAATTATTTCAGCCATACACACACACATACACCTAACTACAAACGCAACTATCTACAAATGCAACTACCTAAATACAACCGCTCAAAATCAACTGCTTAAGCACAACTGCATTTGCAACCAAACAGACACAAACAACAATTCAATAGCAGGGTTGACTTTAAAAAACCTAACTGACGCGCAGCTGCTACATCGTTTTGCGCATGCTTGCTGGCTGGATTTGTAACCCTTCGCGGTATTTCGCAATGGTGCGCCGCGCAACGACGATTCCCTGTTTATTCAGCATATCCGAAATTGTGTTGTCAGAGAGCGGCTTGCGACAATTTTCCGCATCCACAAATTGCTTTATTAATGCGCGAATTGCCGTTGCTGAACAAGTGCCCCCAGAATCGGTCGCCACACTCGACCCAAAGAAATACTTTAACTCAAAAATACCCCGCGGCGTCATCATGTATTTTTGCGTAGTGACCCTTGAAATTGTTGATTCATGTAGTTCAACTTCATCAGCGATTTCGCGCAAAACTAGCGGCCGCATTGCTACTTCGCCATGCTCAAAAAAATGCCGTTGCCGGTCTACAATGGCCTGCGTGACGCGCAATATCGTATCGTAGCGTTGCGCAATATTTTTTACGAGCCACCGCGCTTCTTGCAACTGCCCCGACAAATTTTTACCACTGCCATCTGCTGTGGATTGCAGTAAATTCGCATACATGCGGTTCACGCGTAGCTTAGGCATGGCATCTTGGTTAAGCATCGCTTTCCATTTACCTCCTTTTTTTCGCACCACCACATCGGGCATGACGTAACGCACATCGCCGCTATCAAAATCCCGCCCCGGCTTAGGTTCAAGTGAGACAATTAATTCTTGGACAAGTTTCAATTCGGCATCAACACAACCGAGTGCGCGTTTTAGTTTGGCAAAGTCGCGCACCGCTAATAATTGTAGGTGGTGGCTAACAAGTTCTTTTGCAATAGCAATAATTGCTAATTCGGCTTTGGTAGTTTTGGGCGTTGTGCGTGCGCGCAATTGTAGCAACAAACATTCACTTAAATTTCGCGCGCCAACGCCAATCGGATCAAGGCTTTGCACCAACCGCAGCGCCACCATCAAGTCGCCTTCCTCAAGTGGCACAACACCTTCCAATGCGGTTTCTAGCTCATCTAGCGGCTGATGCAAGTAACCATCTGCTTCAAGATGGGCAACAATATAGCTCGCTAGTTTTTTGTCGTAATCGCTGAGTTGCATCAATTGCAATTGCTGAATTAAATGGTCAGCCAGCGATATTTCTGCTGCCGCAATCTGTGTGCGTTCGCCGTCATCGTCGCCAGGATCTTTGTTGGTGCGGGTTTGCATGCCGCTATCATCAAAGCCGGACGTAGAAAAATCACCGCCGCTGCCATCTTCAGCAAACTCTGCCGTTGATTCTGAGGCGGTAGAACTATTGTCGGGATTAGACGGGGCGTCGTAATTAAAGTCGCTGCCGTCAGCATTGCTATTTGGACTGTCGCTAAAGCTGGATTCATTTAAGGAGGCAGACGGATTGAGAATCTCGCCCGTGGCAGCGGGCGTAAATTCATCAGTTTCATCGCGCTCCAGCAGCGGATTTTCTAACAAGTAGCGCTCTACTTCTTGATTTAGCTCAAGCGTAGAAAGTTGCAACAGTTTTATCGACTGTTGTAATTGCGGCGTCAGCGTCAGGTGCTGAGAAAGTTTTAGCTGGAGGGCTTGTTTCATCAAAAACCAATTATTGCTGTTCTGCGCGCTGAAAAATTACAGTCTAAAATTTTCACCCAAATAAACTTTGCGAACCGTTTCGTTATCAATGATTTCGGTGGGCTTACCGAACGCCAACACTTCACCTTGATTAATTATGTAGGCGTGGTCACAAATGCCTAATGTTTCTCGAACATTATGGTCGGTAATGAGTACGCCAATGCCGCGATTCTTTAGAAACTTAATGATCTGTTGAATATCAATGACGGCAATAGGATCAACACCCGCAAAAGGCTCGTCAAGCAATATAAATCGGGGGTCTACAGCCAATGCGCGGGCAATTTCTACGCGTCGCCGCTCGCCGCCAGACAAGCTAATGGCAGCACTATTGCGTAAATGGCTAATATGCAGTTCTTCAAGCAGTGCTTCCAGTTTCAAATCAATTTCTTCAGCAGAAAGATCGCGAAGTTCTAGTACCGCACGAATATTTTCTGACACCGAAAGTTTGCGAAATATCGATGCTTCTTGGGGCAGATACGATAAGCCAAGTCGTGCGCGCTGAAAAATAGGTAACTTAGTGATTTCGCGATCATCCATCTTGATGCTGCCGCCATCAGCGGGCACTAAGCCTACAATCATGTAAAAGCACGTGGTTTTGCCCGCGCCGTTTGGGCCTAGCAAACCGACTACTTCGCCGCTGGTTACCGATAACGAAACATCTTTGACGACGACTCTTTTGCGATACTGCTTACGTAAATTGTCTGCGCGTAAGACACAAGGCGGCCCATTGTTTGTTTCGGTGCTGCCGGCGACATCTGGCTGAGATTGAATGATGGAATCGTCCACGTTATTTTTTCGGTGTTGCGGCGTCATCTGCCTGTGGCGTTTGCATGCGGGGCTTTAAGACCACACGGATTCTGCCATCTTTGACCACAGCGCCGCTGGCGGCCATTGCTGCACCAGGATATGGCGAGCCGTCTAACATAAACTTATCTGTCGTCATGTTATAAGTAACGTACTGGCCATTGAACTCATCTTCGCCAAATTTTACGCGCACGTTGCCAAACATCTGAATTGTCTCTTTCTGCTCGTCATACACAATGCGCTCAGCGGTGCCATCTACATAAGAATCTTTGCCCTCGCGCTTTTGTCGAAATTTAACGGCCGTGTTTGGCTTGCCTAAAGCTTCACCGTAGCGGTAGCCATTTTTAAGATTCTTCAGTAGTAGTTTATGGGCCAATATTTTTAACGTGCCTTGTTCTATATCGACATTGCCCTCAAAGATATTGGTTTCTCCGTCGCCCTTGTTGTCGCCATCAGTAACGGTTGCGAAGTTGCCCAAGGCAATAAGCTCTTTGGTGAGATCGGCTTTCTCGGCACGGGCTGGTTGCGGTGCTAATCCCAACAATGTTAAGGAAGCTAGGATTAAAACACCACCGCAAAGTTTGGTCGTCCGACTGAGTGTTAATTTCATTTGAGTCCTTTGGTTCTTCTGGTTCCTCTGGTTTTCTGGGTTCATCTAGTTCTAGGCTCCATTACTACCCGCACATTTCTCATCTCAAAAGTGCGCTTTTCGTTGTTTAAAGTAAATGCTGACATGGTAGTCCGCTGCCTTGCTCCATCAATGACTGCGCCATCCACGCTTTTGGCAATATTTTCGTCAGGTAAAACGGTCAGTTTGGGGGTGCTAATTTTTAACGCAGGTATTTTCACGCTGGCTTGCGTACGCAATAGAACATTGCCTTTGAGCGTAATCTCACTTCCCGAATCTAGTACGCTCGCTGTTTCAGCTGTAACCGTGAGTTGCGGCTGATTTGGTGCGCTTGCGACCAGCTTTACGTCTTTTAATTGAGAAGAGCTGTCATCGTCAAAGTGCTGCATTTGCTTTGCCTTCAGCACATATTGTACTTCGCCAGCAGCATTCAAACTGCGCGCAGAAAAATTATCTATTACAATTTTTGGCTCATGCTTCGCATCACTAGACTTGCGCACAGCTGGGGTATTTTGCACCACTTGATTGAGCCAGAAGGTCAGCGCGACGAGTAAAATCAGAAAGGCAATAGGCAGCCATTGTTGGAGACGCGGCATGGCTAAATATCCTTCGCGCGGACAGGCGCAAAGCTTCGGTCGCGGATTGACGAAAACGCGGACTGCGGTTGCTCCCCGTACTCCAAAAGTACGCCGAATGGTACAGACGGCAATTTAGAGTTTTCAGCGGAAAGCACTGGCCAAGCTTCGGTAAACTCACCATTTCCTTGCAAGTATGAAAAGCGGCCGGAATCGCCGCTCCAGGCGTGAACCAAGATTTCATCTGGTCGTATTTTATTTGCTACAGAGGTGTTTGCCATGTCGCTTTCCCAATAGCGTAGCTCCGACATACCTGTGTCTGGGTTGTAACTAATGCGCCAGCTAAATACCGTTCGGCCTGCCTGTCCGTGTTGCAAGGGAAGGACGGTAAGCCCTGATATTTTTCGCGCTTCGCCGCGAAACCAATGTGACCCGTCAACCCAATCGTTGACGCTGCCGCCGACAGTGGTCTTAAACCATGAAATGCGAATGACATCATCACGGCTCTGTGTGGTTTGAGTTTCACTCAGATTCGCCAGATGAGCTACTTGAAATAGCGATGCGCTTAACAATGCCATGACTATTGCGAAGACGGTTAAAGTGGCCAATGTTTCGATTAGCGTGAATCCGCCAATGCGTTGCCGCGAGCTCCGTCGCGATCGATTGACTGGATAGCTTCGCTGTAAAAAATCAGGCGAAGCTGCCGCTTTAAGTTGGTAAAGTGAGATAGTCATTTTTTGTTATGTGATGATAGCTCAAATTAGACGTGTTTCAGGTGTTGAGACGCTACGCTATACTGCGCTATGGATAAATTTCAGCGAATGCAACAAAAGTGTATTGGGTGCATTGGGCAGCGCGGCTTCGTGCTCTTGGCGACCCTGTTTGCTTTGGTCGTAATCAGTATCATGGCGGCGTATTTCGCGGGACGCGTCGCACAAATTCGTGATGCCGCTGGTATTGAGATGGTGTCCGTTGAAGCGGAGACCGATTTTGCCTCATTTCGCGCGAAATTGAGTTACGCGGCGAACATCAACGTTGTGACTGCACGCGGATTGGAGCAAGGTGCAACAGATATGCTTATTCGAGAAGCGCATTTGGGTCGTCCACGTCTTGCCCTTGATGGCGCATTTCATCAGCTCGACACGCAAACCGGCGTGGCGGTTCAGGACGAACGCGGCTTACTCAATATTAATTTGAGTCCGGAGCTAACTTTGCGACGATTTATGACCCTCTGGGATATCCCGGCTGCACAGCATAATGTGCTTGTGGATACGCTTTACGATTATATTGATGGCGATGATACAAAGAGGCTTAATGGTGCCGAAAGTAGCCAATATCGCGCCCAAAATTTGCCTGAACCATCGAATGCCGCTATGACAAATGTGCTGGAGCTCAATCGCATACCGGTTTGGCAAACGCTCTTAGAAGGTTTTGACAAACAACCTGGCAGGAAGCAGCAGTTTCTAGCCGAAATGAGTGTTGGTCGATTGAATGGATTGAACGCCAACACCGCGCCGCGGCGGGTACTCGATGCAGCGGATGCCTTTGAGAGCAATACGATCGATGCTCTCATTGCGGCGCGGTTGCGCGGTGAAATCATTTCGTGGCCTCAGCTAGATGTTTTTTTGCGCAGGAAACAAGAGAATGACGAGATTGCCATTTTTCCAAGTCGTGATTGGATTGTGCAATTTGACCGGGCAGGACTGCCGTTCCTGCTAAAATGTCGCTTGCGAATCCAAAGTTATAGCATTGAACAACCGGTTTTCACTGATGCCTGCTCTCGGCAGGAGCGATTATCAAGAGGTTCCTCGAACCAAAAATCGACTACAGATGTCGAAGTACCTAGCATTGATGCTAAACGTCCTGCATTTCCGATCGCGCTAGTGGAATCACGCTGATTCTGCAGTGGCTTAACCGTGTGATACCAAAAACCGACGCGCGCAACGGGTAAAATTGCGATACACAATACAGATGAATCTTTTTAAAACCGCCAAATTTGATATTACCCGCCACTATCAACACGGTAAGTCTGGGGTAGTTGTGCCCTTACGTAGCGCGCGCAAGCCGCTTTGGGTGATTGAGCGCAGTCTTTTGCGTTTAAAGTTGGTTGCGTTGGCGGGTGTACCAGAAAAAAAACGTGCAGATGCATTGCGCTTAGAAACGCTTGCGTGGAGACCATTTGCCGTTTGTGATTATTATGCGCAAATTGTGAAGCCCGCTAGCGGAAGCGGGTTCGCTGTTGCGTGGCTGTTCGCTTGGGATCGCGACAGCGTTGAAATTGCACAAACTGCGCAAGGACTCAATCAGTTGGATATGACCAAACTGCCCGAAGTTGTGCCCGCGCCATCATTGCAATTAGGGATTGAGTCTGGCCTACGTGTTTTGGGTAGTGATGAAAGCGGGTTTGAAACGCAAATTTGGGAGCGTGGTGTACTGCAGCATAGTCGATGGTGGGAGGCAAAGCCCGATGCGTTGGCCTGGCAGAACTTCCAGCGTAGCGTTGGAATGGATGGCACAACGAGACTCGCAACTATGCCACTCGCGACTAATAGTGCATGGCGTTTGGAGCCAGATGGATTTGCGCTTTCTACAGTCATTACCGGCGCGGTTGGCCCAATATCGAATCGCGAAGTACTCTGGTTGGCAGCAGTTGCATTTATGCTGACTCTGCCGACAATCTGGTATGCCAACGCATGGTGGTCGAGTCGCACGATTACACAGCTAGAGTTGGCGAGTGCTGTGATTGCACAGAAGCGGTTTGCCGGCTTGTTTGAGTCTCGGAATTTAGCGCTTGACCAAGCGGCGGCGGCCACTTTTTTGCACGGATTGTTTATGGCACCGGATACATTCTCGGTTTTGTCAGATATTTCAGAACGGTTCAATCAAACCGTCAAGATCGGTACGTTTCAAATCCAAGAGTTCGAAATACGCGATGCCAAGCTACGTTTGGTCGTCGGGACAACGGCGCCGCCTTCGGCCACTGCGGTGATTAAAGCGTTGGAGTTGAGCGATCGACTGAAGAATGTACAAATCAATTTAGAGTCAACGCGTTGGATCATCGTAGCAAATGTAGCACCCCTAACTGATGCGCCCGAAATTGATTTGTTAAAAGCAGATTCGGCAGGTGGGGCGGTGGTGAATACAAAGAGCTCGATAATTTCTCCGAACGTGCCAATTGTTGGGGCTACTAAAAAATGATCCAGAGTCGTTTTATATTGTTAAAAAATGGGTGCTAATTTGTTTTCTCAAGCATCACAGTCTAGTTTGCCTATTTTGGGTGGGCTTGCTGGGCTACGCGATGAACTACGCGAGAAATTTGGATTGCGTTTGGGCCTGTATTTGGTTTTTGGCTTTATGTGGGTATATGGAATTTTGCTCTTGCAAGACGCTGTAAAAGCAGAAACTACTAAAGTTAAGCTAGCGCAAACACAGCGATTGCGTGCGGAGTCAATAGCTAAGGAAGGGGATTGGGGCGCACGTGCCATAGCGGCAAAGGAAAGCGTTACTGATGCGCAGGCCCTTTTATGGCGCGCGGAAAGTGTTGGGTTGGCGCAAGTATTGGTCGGTGAGCAAATCACTAAAAGTTTGAGCCGAGCGGCAATTACGCCAAGGATCCTGCAGGTGGCGAGTGGAGTGGAGTCGAAGCCAGCCTTGATGCCAGCTGAGATTATGCCAATGCGGGTTAAGGTGCAGTTTGAGTTTAAACAAAACGCGTTTTACGCATGGCTTGAACAGTTGGCGCGTGATCGAGAGGAACGTCGGCCGAGTTTTGTCATAGAATCGATAAGCGTGCGCGGTGTGCCCTCGCCAACGGTCGATGTTGAGTTGGTCGCGTACGTTTTGAAGGCGAAACCCGAAGCCCCGGTGGGTGCGGCGTCAAATCCAGCTTTGCCGAGTGTGAAATGAAGTTAACAGTTTTGGCTAGGAATTGGCTCGTTGCAGTTGTCTTGGCGGCGACTGCAATTATTTATTTTAGTCCAGCGCCGCCGCCGGCCGTCCCACCCACTAATCTTGAAGTGGGTTGGCGCGTCCCCCGCGCTGCACCGAAAGCTGATTTGAGGCGCCAGGCTGCATCGCTGACGTTAAGTAATTTATGGGGAGGGCAGTTTGCACCGCCCATCGTTGATACCACGTATGACACGTGGCGCTTGGTTGGAACTAGCAATAGCGGTGGCCTTAAGCAGGTTTTAGTGCTACAGGGGCCAGATCGAATAATCCATCTTAAGGTAGGAGAATTATTGCCAGACGGAACAAAAATTGCAGAAATCCGCAATACCGGCATTTGTATTTTTTTGTTCGGAAAAAAAAGATTCTTGCCGTTGCCCGAACAAGCAGTCCCTCTGGTGTGGTAGCGGCACTTAGTTGATATCGTTGATTTTTGAATTTGTTTTTTCTTTTGGTTAATATTTAATATGGCACTTAAATTTTTGTTGAGTCTCGGCACAACCAGTGGCTTTGGCATTCTTGAGCCGTCTTCGTGCAAACCGACGGCACTGTTGGTGCTTGGCGCTTTGGTTTTGACTGGTTGTGTAAGCCAGAAGGGTTTGATTCCGGAGCCGTTACTTACACCAATGCGTCCATCCGGCGTAGTATCCGACCCTAGTCAAGGCATCCAGCCTGGAGCGGTTAGTCCGTCCAAAACAACGGCGGCCTCCGGATTGCAGGTCACCCCGACGCCGGCGATACCACCGGATTACTCGCCTCGTAACTCCCAAGCGCCAATTACTGCGCCATTACCGCCAGGAAATGAGCCAGCAGATATCACCTTTAATTTTGAGAATTTGCCTTTGCCACAGTTTATACAGGCCGTGTATCCAACTGTACTCAAAAAAACTGTAAGTGTGGATCCAGTTTTGCTCACTGATAAGCGGCTCATCAATTTACGCTCATCAAAACCCATGACAGCTTCTAATGCAGAAAGCATGGTCAAGCTGTTGTTGAAAACGTACAACGTCTCGGTTTATGATTTTGGTGGGCTTACTCGTGTGGTTCCTGAAACAAACTTTAATAATATGTTGCCGGAAATCCGCCGGGGACGATCCCTTCCAGACACGCCCCTTGCGCAAAGACCCATTTTTCACATGGTCGAACTGCAAGCAGTAACTAAAATTGATATTCAAACTTATCTATCAGTGGTTTTTGGAACACGCATCAACGTAATTGCTGATCCGCTTAGGCAAATATTTCTGCTATCTGGCACTGCTGATGACATCGCTGCAGCACTTGAAGTGATTCAAATGTTAGACCAACCGCAAATGAAAGCGCGTAGTGCGGTGAGAATTTCTCCGCAAATTTGGTCGGCAGAAGAATTAACGAAGCGGCTAACCGAGATTTTGGTTGCCGAAGGCTATGCTGTCGGCGACGCGCGAGTGGGTTCAGGACAGTTTCCAATTACACTTTTGCCCATTTCGGGCATCAACACCGTTATTGTGTTTGCCCAATCTAAAGAAATTACGAATCATATCGTTGAGTGGGCGCGGGAGCTTGATAAACCGCCTGAGAAATCGGTAGGGAAAAAGTACTTCAGTTATCAAGTAAAAAATACGGACGCAAGTCGCTTAGCAGAAACATTATCCCAATTGCTTGGCGGCGCGCGCGTTCCTAACGCGGCCGCCTCCGCCCCAGCTTCGAGTGCAGCCGCTGCAACACCGTCGCGAGGAGATGCAGTTACAGTTGATAAATCGAGCAACACGCTACTGTTCCAGTCCTCGGGTGAAGAGTACGGTGATATTATCCGCATTGTTCGTGAGTTAGATAAGGTAACGCGGCAGGTGATGATTGAAGTTACGGTGGCAGAGGTGTTCGTGGATGACAGGCTGCAGACGGGTGTTGACTGGGTATTTAGTTCGATAAATGACAAGGGCATCGTTAGGCAGAAATCAGAAAATTCCGGCAATACGGTCGCTGGATTTGCGTTTAAGCAATTTGATATTTATGGTGGCCCCCGCGCGACGCTTTCAGCGCTAGCGACGGACAACAAGGCCACAGTGAGGTCAAGTCCTTTGATTTTTGTGCGTAATGGTGAGACTGGGAGATTTAGATCGGGTAGGGAAGTGCCAATTGTGACTAGTCAACTTACCACCAACAATACCGGCGGCAACACTTCCTTGATCCAAAATCAAACGCTGCAGTACCGCAATACAGGTACTTTAGTTACCGTGAAGCCAGTTATACATTCCGCTGACTCGGTAGAATTGGAAATTAACCAAGAAGTAAGTTCTGTTGTACAAAATGAAAGTGGCGTAGGTAATTCGCCGGTGTTTACCACTAAAAATATCGAAACTAGAATGACGTTGCGCCATGGCGAAACTTACGTGATGGGTGGCTTAGTGGATGAAAGTATTTCTGCAACAAACAAAGGTGTGCCGTTCGCTAAAGACATTCCCTTGCTGGGTCGTTTGTTTGGCAGCGATAATAGGTACAAATCGCGCACTGAATTTGTGATGCTAGTCACGCCCTACATTTTGAATGATAGTAATGAGATCTTAGCAATAAGCGAAGCCTTTCGTCGTCAGCTCGGCACTTGGGCTATTGCTACGGAAAAATTAGCCAGCCCAGCCGCGATCCCCGCCAATCCATAGCTACTTCGCGCCGTTCAAAGTATCTAAGACTATATTAGGCGTTAACACCTCTGGCAAAATAATTGGTTTGCCGTTGGCGCCTTTTGGATAAAAAACATACAGCGGCACGCCATTGCGGCCAAAACTGGCGAGTGCTGCGGTTATTTCGGGATCGCGTTTAGTCCAATCGGCTTTGATGCGCAACACACCTTGCTTCTTGAATGCAGCTTCTACTTCAGAAGTGGTTAATGCGACTTTTTTATTCACTTGGCAACTGATGCACCAAGTGGCTGTAAAGTCAATAAATATGGGCTTCTCCGAGGCAATGTATGCATCTATTTTAGCTTTGCTGTAGGGTTCCCAATCCGTGACCTTCGCACTGGCGCCGGTTTTACTATCGATGGTATTTGGCCAGGCAATATAGCCGCCAGCAACCGCAAGTACCGTCGCGGTGACAAGGGCCGCAAACGGTTTGCGCGCCTGCAGTTTGCCAAAGCACCATGCTCCCAACGCTAACAATACTAATCCCATCAGCGTTGCCAATACGGCATCATTGTCAAGCTGCGAACCGAGCACCCAAACTAACCAAGCCACGGTCGCAAACAACGGAAACGCCATTGCCTGCTTTAAATTTTCCATCCATGCGCCGGGGCGCGGTAACGCTTTTAACCATTGCGGAAACCAAGACAACATGACGACTGGCAGCGCCATGCCGATTGCGACGGCTGTGAGCACCATGAAAACCACATATGCTGGGGCGCCGATGGTGAATCCAAGGGCTGCACCCATGAAGGGCGCTGTGCAAGGTGTGGCAACAATTGTGGCGAGCACACCCGAAACAAACGCCGCACTAAGAATTTTGCGCTTTTCACCCGGTGCAGCGTCAACATTCACCGATCCTGCAGCCGATTGCAAACTCGCGCCTATTTCAAAAACGCCCGCTAAATTAAGCGCCAGCAGCACAAATAATGCCGCTAAAAATAATACAAATAGTGGCGACTGCAACTGAAATCCCCAGCCCAACGCTGAACCCGTAGCGCTAACTGCTACCAAAATCCCGGCCAATATCCAGAAGGAGACTAAAACACCCACCAAAAAAGCCCAGCCCTGCGCCCGCATCAGGCGCGGGGCGGCTTCTGCGTGTTGTAAAAACCCCATCACTTTTATGCCCAGAACCGGAAAGACGCAAGGCATTAGATTTAGAATCAAACCGCCCAAGAAGGCCGAAAATAGTGCAGATAGGAGGGTCAGTGTGGTAGTGTCAGTGGTTACTTTTGCACTTGGGGTGGTTGCCGCTGTGGTGGCTTGCGCGCCCGTGCGTGTGAGGGGCGCGTTGATTGTCATCATGGCCGCCGATGATTTGTCCCCCAACGGCGCGTTAGTAACCACGACGCCGGTAATGGTCGTGGCATCGGTATTTACTGGCGTCGCAAGCGGAATTTCTAGTGTGAGCACGCCGTTAGCTGTGCTTAATTTCTGTGGAGCGGCGTTTAAAATTAGCTCCTCTAAATCAGGATAAAAGCTAACTTCGGTTGGTAACATCGCTTGCGGCGTAGCGGGTGATAGCTGTAGGCGCAAAATTTTATCGGTGATGTTTGCGGTGGCTTTCCAATTTGAATTAGGCTTTGGAATGGCGGTATTGGCTAAGTCAAACAGCGCTTGATTTGCGTTTTTTACTGTAAGCGTTGCGGGGGACGCGATGGGTAGTGTGAGAATAAACTCTGCCTCTTCCGGAATACACACGTCGTGGCACACCAGCCACGTCGCGGCCGCTTTTAAGCTAACACTGCCGTTAGCTGGCAACGTGTTTGGTGTGGCGATGCGTACCACATGCATCACGGTGTTTTCATAGCCAAAATTAGTCAGCGGGCCTAACGGTAGCTTTTTCGGTGCTGCCCATTCGATCGCACCTGCTTTGAAACCCTCAGGAAGCGTCCACTTAATTTTGGTCGGCAGGCCGGAGTCCCCTGGGTTTTTCCAATAAGTATGCCAATGGGCAATAATGTCGAAGCGTAGCGCAACGGTAAGCGGCTGCCCGGCAACTACTGCGCTTTCTCGTGCTAGTAATTCAGCCTTTAGGTGCGGAGTGACAGCTTTACTACTAACTGTTTTCTTACTGCTAGCGGCATCGGTCGGCGTTTCAGCCTGACCGCTCAGCGAAATTCCACAGAGTAATAAAAAAAGACCAAAAGCTGCAAGTCGTCGACAATATTCAGTGTGATTCAACATGAAGGGACAATCAAATAGGGGCAATAAGAGAGTGTAAGGCAAGATTGCGTTTTAAACGATGCGCTGCGGCAAATCCGAATCAACGCTAACAATAAAAACATCGAATACATGGTGATTCGCAGTCGCTCCCGAGAAATCGCTAAAAGTCTGTGGAAACACCTGAATTTTGGGCGTTCTCACGTAAATACACCAAAAGTAGAGTTTCGTTGATATGTGAATGAGGATGCCCGTATTTAGGGCGTTTTCAAGGATTTGGTAGCTATTTTTATATGGGCGAAAATTTCGCGAACGAAAATGACCCAATAGCCTAAATAGCCGTAACGATTGGCAGCAAGCAAAATTAAAAACAGGGAATAAAAACTGGTGCCGACACCCGGACTCGAACTGGGGACCTACCGCTTACAAGGCGGGTGCTCTACCAACTGAGCTATGCCGGCAATAAAACTAGAGAAGATGGAAGCGATTGCGCCACCTAAACAACAACAGCTGCGCAGTATAGCGCAACAAGGGTGTTTTTGGAAGTGTTGACGCCAACTTTTTTAAGGTATTTCGTCTTTTGTAAAGCGCTCAAACCCCAGTTGCGACACTTTTGCGGTAAATGCTGGAACGCGCGGTAAGTCCGTCATCGTCAGTTCAATATCGTAGAGTGCCACGATAAAATTACCTGTGCCGTCAGGTGAATCCTCGCTTGGCTTAACTTTCGGGCCGATTTCTTCTGAGCGCCAACGTACTGTTAATGAACCCAGCTTCGTTTCGCCCGAAGGCCGCAGCATCGGGTTAACCGTTTGAATGTAAGCCAGCGCATTGCTTTGCGCCTGCGCGCGCGCTTGCGCGGCATCCGCCCGCGATAAGCTATCAAAACTGGCATTTATCCAGCTAAACAGTGCCAATCCCGCAACCGCCAGCAATGTGAGCGCAACAATCGCTTCTAGTAGCGAAAATCCAGCCTGCGCTTTAAGCTCAACTGGTTTAGTCATTTTATTTCAACCGCACAAAGAGGTGGTGCTAGATTTACGCGCCACGTTGCGCCATTTTTAGCCGTCATCGTCGCGTCCCCACCTAGACAAAAGCCGTTTGCTTGCATGCTAATTGGTTTATCAACAACAAATTGCCAGTCCGCTGGCAAGCTTAAAAGTAATGTGCGAACCGAATCATCCGACAAGGTAATTGGCACAGCCGTAGAAAAAGCCCGAAAACTAAGCCCCGCGAGCTCTGACGTCACGGTACCTAAGCTGGCTTTTTGTTCGTAACTTTCGACCATCCGCGCAAAATTGGGTAGCGCCACACCCGCGATGGTGGCGATGATGGCTAGGACTACGACCATTTCTAGGAGGGTGAAGCCGCGAAATTTAGGGGAGAGGGCGATATCGTGACTGCGGCGCCTAGAGTATTTAAAGTTAACGTTCATTTCTTGTTGATTGTACTTTTTAATCCAGTGGTTCTACTACCAATGCTCCGCGTCGCATCTAAGACAGAGTTCGTTCAATACCTTGGAACGACACCGACATGTTGTTATCCTGACTCGCGCACCACGCTTTACACCTAGAAAAAAGTGGTGTTGCGCAAACCGCTGCTGCAGGCTAAGATTATCTAATAAAACTCAAAAAATGGGCTAACTAAGCGCACATTTGCAGTACTTTCGAGAATGTCGCCGTTCTAAACCGTTAATTCTACTTTTCACTCCGTTCATCGTTCTGTGTGCCATACCCAGCAATGAGACTATTACAATACGTCAAACTTAAGGACTTCTAAAATGCGTGATCGATTAACCGCCCCTAAAATCCAAATTAATTCTCGGTTACCCCAAAAGCAATCGGGGTTCACGCTCATTGAAGTGATGATCGTTGTAGCTATTCTTGCTATTTTAATGGCCGTTGCTGTACCGAACTATGTTGACTATATGCGCCGCGGAGCACTCGCCGATATGCTCTCCGAACTCCAGGATGTCAAGCTACGCATGGAGCAGCGCTTTGGCGATAACAGAGATTATGCCAGCACCAGCGATACAACAAAATGTGCGGTGGCCGATGTTACTAAGACAAATTATGCGCTGAGTTGCGTGCTCACTAATGCGTCCCAAGGTTTTACCTATACCGCGACCGGCAGTGGCACTATTGCCGGCTTTTCCTACACCACCAATGAGGCAGGCACAAAAGCCACTACCGCGCTCGGCGCAGGCTGGGATAGCGGTGTGACGCTGCCAGCGGCGCGTTGGATAACAAAAAAAGGCGGATAGCAAACTCATGAAATCTGCTCGAATAATTTGTTTTTCACCTTCGGGAAAGTCACCCGGGGCAGGGTTTACGTTACTTGAAGTGATGATCACTATAGCCATCATAGCCGTGTTGTTGGGCTTAAGTGTGCCGAGCTTTCGCTCTTACATGGAAAACCGTTACGCATCCTCTCAGGCCGAAGTACTTGCTAGCGAGCTGCGCAAGTCGCAAATTGAAGCCATTAAGCGCAACGGCACCGTTGAGCTCGTGATGACTACGTCCCCTGTGGCGCCCATCTCTGGATTAGATCCCAGTGCGCTAACCCTTACAGTGGGTGGGGTAAGTGTGACGTCGCCAGTTGTAAATTTGATGTCCCGTGTTGCCGGTGGTACGACTCTTGATGACCGTATTAGTGGGGTTACGGCCGGCGAAGATTCCAATACAGCCTCTGGCTCAACGCACGCAAGAGTTGCCGGGGTAGCCGGTGTAGGATTTAATTCCTTCGGCAAAGTGATTTACACGCTCGATGCTGGAGGTATTAAAACGAATGTTTCAGCTAATACTGTTTTCAGAATTATCAACCCATTTTATACGGAAGCCGATTCGCGTCGACGCTGTGTATTCATTTCTCCGGGCGGCGCGGTAAAAGTATGCGATCCCGCGGCAACATCCGGTGTTGGCGCAGCTTGCGCACCGGTGCTAACTACAACGGAGTGTCCATGAAGCCGATGTATTTTAGACAAAATAGACAAAAAATTACTTCCGCCAAGCCGTCAAAGGAAGCTGGTGTAATCCTGATCGAAGTTCTGGTGTCCATTCTGATTTTTGCGCTCGGCATTCTCGGCATCATCGGCTTGTATGCAGTGACTGCGAAAACTTCAGTAGACGCAGCTATTCGCGCGGATGCCGCGCAGCTTGCTGACGATGTTATCGCGCTCATGCAAGTGTCTGATTTTAAAACGCTCAGCACGGATTTTGTTTCTCCGGGCACCAAAGCCGAAAATTTTAAAACCACGCGCGTCGATCCTTTATTGCCAAGTGCAGAATTTACGGTTGCGATAGCTGCGGTGGACACCGTTGCAGCAGTCAGCAGCACCGGTGCGCCCGGTGGGTCAGGTAGATTAGTCACTGTTACGGCTAAGTGGTTAACCCCTGGTCGCGATGGAACTTCGATCAAGAGTCAGCACATCTCGCGCACCGCAATTGCTAATCCGACAACTGATCTATAGTCCAAATCTTAAGAGTTCATGACCATGTCGATGCTTAAAAATAAAGCGGTTTACCCTAGCAATAAGGTTAAATCTGCCGCTGTAGGTGGTTTTACTTTAATTGAAGTGATGATCGGGCTTGCGTTGTCACTAATTGCATTGATCGTCGTGCTGCAGGTGTTTTCAGTCAGCAATAGCCGCAAAAGTGTGATCGTGGGCGGTGCCGAAGCGCAACAAATTGCGAGCGTTGCTAGTTTTCAAATGGGCCGAGTATTCCGCATCGGTGGGTCCGGATTTATTAATGCGCGGAGCGTACTTGGCTGCCCTATTGCGGCGTCTAAATCGGGGCAAATTTTACCCGCAACAGCGGCATTTGCCGCACCTTTTGACGCTGTTAGCGTGACCATCCGCGTAATCCCTGTTCTTGTGTACCCTGGAACTGGCGCCAATGGATCTGATGTTTTAGTCACTGTCTCCGGTAGCTCTGAAGCTGCTGCAGCGGAATACGACACCAATGGCCTCCCTGGCACCGCATCGGTGGCGCTAATTAATAGTAATGGCATTAGGGCTAACGATTTTCTACTTGCCACTAATCCGGTTGACCCTGTGACGAGTGATCCTGTGGCCTGTAACGTCGTGCAGGTTAACTCTACTTTTGCTGCGTATGACTACACCGCAGCGCCGGCTGCGCGGCTCGCTACGGCGCAAGTGGTTCCCATTGGTACTGCTAGCGTATACAACACAACGAGCGCACTTGCCGCGTTCCCCTTATCAACGCGCATGTTAAATTTGGGTCAGAACCCGTCGTTCCACATGTATGGCGTGGACGATAAAAATCGGCTTTTGCAAAAGGATTTGTTGCAGTTAACCGGCAGTGCGTCTGCAGTCATGGCCGAAAACATCATTGATTTTAGAGTGCTGTATGGTGTTGATACGGATGACGATGGTGCACTTGACGATTGGGTTGCGCCCTCCGGCACATGGAGCGCTGCGACGCTTTCAGCCGGAACCGCCGCGGCAGCACGACAAATTAAGCAAATTCTGGCCATTCGTACTGCCTTGGTCGTGCGCTCGACTGAGGCTGCTGCTGATGCTGAGCCAAAAACCACCTACGTCATGTTTGCAGATATCGCCACGCTCAAGCAGACCGTAAGTATTGCATCCAGTCAGCAAAAACGTCGCCATCAAGTGTTTGAATCTATCGTGCCGCTTCGTAATTTACGTCTTCCACAGCCTGCGGTGAGCTTATGATTAATTTAATTCCATCGCACCACGGTGTTACTCGTGTTGGCAGTTTTCAAACCATTAGCCTACAAAAAAAGCAAAACGGCTTCGTGCTTATTGTGGCGTTAATTGTTTTGGGCGCGATGTCGCTAGCGGCGGTTTCGCTGGTTCGCACCGTGGATACATCTACCTTGCTTGCGCGAAATATTTCGTTTCAGCGTGATGCCATTGCCCGCAATGATGCTGGCATAGAGGCTGCATTGCAGAAGTTTCGCCTTGGCGGAACATACTACGCCGTGCTTGGCTTAAAAAATGATCACTTGGCAGATAAAGTTTCAGAAAACTATTCTGCGTTGATGCTCAGTACTGACAACAGTGGTGTTCCGATCATTTTAAAGTCGAGTAGTTTTTCCTCCAGTTGGACAGCGGATCCCATCTCGTTAGGGGAAAGCACGGTTGGTTATTACATGATCGAGCGATTGTGTTCAACAGATGCAGCAGGGCAGGGCGCGCTTGAAGTGCGTTGCATCATGGGCGGGCGCATCGCAAAAGGCGGGACACAACCCGCTGATCGTCCAAGCACCAACGTACCACCGTTGTTTCGTGCAACTATAAAAATAACGGGACCACGAAATACGGTTTCCTACGCACAAACGCAATTTACTGTCTCAGAAAAATGATGTTGTAAATGTAATGCTTCGTGAGATCGTATGGTCTAAGGCCGCTGTGCTGCAAGAAGCTTCAGTTTTAGGGCGCACTTTAAATTATTTGGTGGAGAAATATCATGAAATTCTTAAGCTCTGTTAGATCCGATGTATTGGCAACGCAAAAAAAGCACAGCGCAACGTCTCCGCTCAAAGTGCTTTCAGCGATAGGTCTCTGCTTTTTTAGCGCGTTCTCGTACAGCGCCCCAACAATTTTAGCGGATCAGCCCGTGCGTTCGACTACGGCGGTACCTGCAAACGTGATGTTGCTGCTTTCTGTGGAATGGCCAACGGGGGTTGTGCAAGCACATAACGATATTAGCAATGGTTGTACCGCCCGCGATGGCAATGGTGATTCGGTTTGCTATTTTTCAGATAGAACCTATCTGGGTTATTTTGACCCCTATAAATGCTATACCTACAATACAGGGCAGCGGTATTTTGAGCCTTCTGGCTTCACCGCCGGTACCAGTGCCGGTCTGCTGGAGGCGGGCGATCACTCTTGTAGCGGCAAGTGGAGTGGTAACTTTATGAATTGGGCTACTACCCAAACATCAGACGTTTTTAGATGGGCACTCACCGGTGGCGATCGGCACGCCGATACAGCGTCACTTTCCGTGCTTGAAAAAGCCCGCCATGATGGTCAGGGCGGGTTTACTCAGTTTCCGTTGAAACGCATCGGTGGCGCAGTGTCTGGCCCAGTTACGCCAGTGGTGCCTTCAACAGTGACGCCATTTTTAGATGCGCAAATTTTTGCGCGAGTGACAGGGCTTAACACCGTAATGTGGGTAGGTGCCGATCGAGCACAGATTAGTCAAAATCACCCGATCAATAATAATAATCCCAACAATACGCTGGACGTGCCCCCCCCCGGCTTTACGCGGGACGAGAATGGGCTTTGCGCGGACTATATTGGCCCCGCAACCTGCACGCAACTCACCACCTTTTCCGCTGGAACGCGTCGACTCACAATTCATACTAGCGCTAGTGAGTCGGGAGCTTGCCCCGTCAGCCCTTCGGTAAGCTGCACCACAGTGCTAGCGCCAACGCCCTTTGTCCCTGCAATTATCGGGGTCACGGCTTCGCCTGGCACAAAAACTATCCCAACATTAGAAAATGGGCTTTGCGGCGCAATTCCTGGCTGCACGCAAAACAGTGTGTTCACGCGTGAGTATGAATTTACAGAGACAGGCAGATGTGATGCGTTTACGGGTGCTATTAGCTGTACGCAAACGGTGGTTGGGGTTATTAGAATTAATTACACGGAAAGTATCGGTAACTGTACTGGTTTTCCAAGTGGCGGCGCCACCTGTACTGTGTTGAGCGCATCATCACGTAGGATTACTAACGCGAGCTTTTCTGGTACTGCTACCAACGGTGCGGGATGTGCGTCCACAGGACCGACGTTGGCAATGTCACCGCCCTTAACTGGGAGCCGTGTGTTAGTTGCGGGGACTTGTTCAGTCACAACCTCTCCAACCCGCCGTGTAAGAATTGGTGAAGCGGGTTCTTGTTCGCCGAATCCAGTCCCGGGAGCTGGACGAACGTTTGTGTCGGGCTCTTGCACTAACCCCACTGTAGACCGTCGGACTGTTCCAATTACGACTTCAGGGCAATGCCCGACTAGCCCAGTCATAGTTGGTTGCGTAAATACAACTGCACCGGTGGCGGCCGTCACTGCGGTTGCAGCAATACCCGCATTTGCCGGTACCCGTACCGTGGTTCGCGAGACCATACAAGACGTGGCAGGAGTTTGCCCGGGCGTTGCGGTCGCAGGTACGGTCAATTGCTTGGCGTTAACACCTGCCGTACCAACAACAACACGAAGAGTAGCCGATACCACCACCACAGTATCAGCGTATTACGTCAGGGTGAAAGTATGTGATACGAGTTTCCCTGAAAGTGCCTCAACCTGCACTATTTACGGTTCCAGTAATAAGCCGACGGGCATTATGCAAGAAAATGCGTTGAAAATGCGTTTTGGCGCGATTGGATATTTGAGGGATAACTCGGCCACAAGAGATGGCGGTGTACTACGCTCGAAAATGAAAGACGTGGGGCCCATGAAGGCCAAGCCGGGTGAAGCGCCTGTGACCAACACCCGCGCCGAGTGGAATGCAGCTGATGGCACCTATATCCTTAACTCCGATAGCGCGGATGCCACCGCTACTGGCTTTGGCGTGGCGCAGAGTGGCGTAATTTCTTACCTAAATAAATTCGGGCGGCAGAGTGGGTATAAGGGCTTTGACCCGGTGAGTGAATTGTATGCAGAAGCACTCAAATATTTTAAGAATAAAGGCGCAACCCCAGAATATTCTGCTGGTGCGAATGCCGGCATGGCGGATGGATCGCCCATCATTACCACGTGGGATGATCCTATTCAATTTGCTTGCCAGAAAAACTTTATTATTGGTATCGCTGATGCCAATACCCATAAAGATAAAAATCTGAATGGCAATACTGATCGAACTCAAGAGCCAGCGGCAACGCCTGCGTCGATTGACACTGACTACAATGTGGTAACACTCACAGACGCTGTTGGCAATGCAGAAGTACCCGTCATGGCAAATTTGGGTGCAAAGCGACATTGCTGTGATGGTGGTGAGTATATTGCTGGCCTTGCGTACTATGCCCATACACAAGACTTACGCGCAGACTTTGATAACTTGAACGGCCCGCAAACAATAGGCACGTATTTTGTCGATGTGCGCGAAGCCGGAAGCGCGGGCACGACGGGTGACCCACGCAACCAACTTTGGCTAGCTGCGAAGTATGGTGGGTTTGAAGATTCCAACAAAGATGGGTTGTTTCAACCAGCCGAAAAATGGGCCAATGTTGCCGCCGGTGCAGTGCAGGGCTACCCCGTACCTAAAAACTATTTTGCCGCAAACCAACCAGATAAATTAGCAAATGGTCTACGAGATGCCTTTAGGGATATTAATTCTTTGAACGGTGCTGGTGCTGGTGCTGGTTTGGCCACAACAAACGTGTCTGAAACCAACGCCGACGATGGTTTGTATCAGGTTAAATTTGATACATCTGGTTGGACGGGGAGCGTTAAAGGTTTTGATATCACGGCGGTAGATGATGTTACAGGCACAATTTCTATCTCCGCAAATTGGGATGCTGGTACGTTGCTTGATACTAGAGCAACCGTTGCTGGTTGGCATAACTCGCGAATCGTTGCGACCATCAATGGTTCCGGAGCCGGTGCCGTTGGTAAGCCATTTAGATTGAACGATTTAACAACTAATCAAAAGACTGCGCTCACACCGGTGGTTGCCGACCAACAAGAAGTCGTTGATTACTTGCGCGGTGATACCAGTAAGTACGAGCAAACATTGGCTGGAGTGAACATTCCTGGCGGCAAGTATCGTACGCGCAAGAGTATTTTAGGTGATATCGTTGATGCCGAAGCCCTCTATGTCGGCGCGCCAAATGCCGACTACGCCGACGATTTAAATGCCGGATATTCCGCATTTAAAACCGCCAAGGCAGGCCGTAAGCCGATGGTTTATGTCGGTGCGAATGACGGCATGATGCACGCATTTGACGCTAAGGTTTCGTCCACAAACGCTACGCGTGGCGCAGAAGTATTTGCCTTCGTGCCTAACGCCGTATACGCGGGACCCACCGGTACGCCGAGTGTGAATGGCATCACGATTTTGAAAGATACAAACTATGCGCACAAGTACTTCGTAAACGCCACCGGTAATTCTCGCGATATCGATTTTAATAAAACCAGCGTCACAAATACCGCAACGCCTGATTGGCGTACTATTTATGTGTCTGGGCTGGGTAAGGGTGGACGTAGCTATTTCGCCATCGATGTAACTGACCCCGGTTTGTTTACAAGCGAGGCTAATGTAGCCGCTAAAGTTATGTGGGAATTTACCGATGCGGACATGGGTTTTTCCTACGGACTGCCTATCATCGTTAAGACACGCAAGTGGGGCTGGGTCGTTGTTTTGGCGTCTGGCTACAATAATCTTGACGGGATTGCGGCTAACAAAGGCCGAGGGTTTATTTTTATCCTTGATGCTAAAACTGGCTTGCTACTCCAAAAAGTGGGTACGCCAGCGGGAACAGCAACTAATCCTAGTGGTTTGGCGCATCTTAGTGGCTATACACCCTCGTTTGCGGGTTATCTAACCGATGAAGTGTACGGTGGCGATTTATTAGGCAATGTCTGGCGTTTTGACTTTACCAGCGCAACCGCCGATGTGCCGACACCGACCACAGCGTTTGCGATTGTTAAAGACGATAATGATGTGGTCCAGCCGATTACCACGCGCCCTTTTATCGAATACTCAGCGGATGATCTGAAGCGTTACGTATTTGTGGGTACCGGCAAGCTCCTCGACACCGCCGATACCATTAGTCCACAAGCGCAGCACTTTTATGCAATCAGAGACGGTTTGCGCGAAAAACGCTATGAGGCGACAGACACAGCAACCGGTATTGCTCTGCCATCTGGCGTGAGCTTCCCTATCGGTAAGGCTGATCTTGCCGTGTTGAGCTCAACGGTTACTGGCTTAAGTGCAGCACAAATTATTGCCAAGCCGATGGGTTGGCGCTATGAGCTCAAAGGAACTGTGACTAAAGTTGAAGGCACTGTGACTAAAATTGCGAGAGAACGGGTTAATTTGCAGTACAGCGCTGGTAACAATATTATTAGTTGGACAGGAAATTTGCCCGATATTAGCGTTTGTAACCCAAATGGTGTGAGCTATCTGTACGCTACAACTTACGGTACAGGAAAATCGCGTTTCCGCACCGTCAGCGCGGGCGGGGTAATTACCTTAAATGAGAATGTTTCTAGCAGCGCGGTTGTGAAGTCGCAATTGGTGAATAGAAACGGCACTACGCGGGTCTTGATTACCGATCAGCAAGGTACACCGTCACTTTCTGGTGGCGCTTTGAATACCATCGGATTGCCACGTCAGCTAAATTGGCGTGAGGTGATTCAGTAACCCGAGAACCTAATAATTTGAATGGGTATGTCATTTTTTTGATAGCGATGTACCCATTTGAATCGGCTGCATGATTTCAGCGTGTGCGGCACAAAGCGTCGAGGTAGTGCATGGTTGGTTATCGAGGGTCAACGCAGGTGCTTTGGATTAGCGCGCTTTTTTCGATATTATTCCATGGGCTCTCGTTCTTGTTTTTAAGCCCCGCACCTGGCGGGCAAGAAAGAAGCATACGTTCGGATGTTGTGCCTGCCAGTGGTCAGCTGGCACAGCCAAAAGCTGGCAAGGCAATTCAGATGATTACGTTAGCCCCCGACCTGGCTAGCACTACAAACGTAAATCCGCCGCGCGGTTTGACGGCCAAATATGCAACCCCCGTTATCGCACCGCTGCTTGCGCAGGAAAACGTGCTGATAAGCGCGATTGCACCCGTCGTAGATCATGACGGCGTTTCTTCTCAACGCCTCCCCGGCGTACTCGTTGATACTCCATTAGCGGTACCTGAGTACTTTTATCGCGCTAATGACCTCGATTATCGGGCGGAGATGTTGTTGCCAATGGAAATGACTTGGTTCGAGGATCAATTTGCGCTTTCGGGCAGCTTAAAAATGAGTATTTATGTGCGTAAGGACGGCACGGTGGAGCGCATTGATTTATTGAATATCGTTGATGTTTCTGGCGAATTGCGAGAAAAACTGCTTCCGTTAATTTACGCTGCAAAGTTTAAGCCTGCCGCTAAACGGGGCGAAGCCGTAAATAGCATTAAGACGATGGAATTTGATTTGTCAGCCCGTGACGACCCAAAAGACACTACCTTAAGCACACTTGCTGGTTTTAGGCCAAGTTTGGATGCCAAAGGAAATATTGAAAAAAATCAAGATTTGTCCTTGATGCCTCGAAAAGCGCCGTAATACGGGCGTCTTCAGCGGTTTTTGGATGTTTAATCTTACGTCGTAAGCGAGTTTTTAGTGCACTAGGAGCCGCTACAATCACGCCGCTAAAGTTGAAAACTCGGTCTGATTCGTTACCTTTAACTTTAATATCGGTCACTGATGGTAATTGGCTCACCGAGTATTTTCTTGTCGCCTAACATCATCTACGTGCTGTCTTTACGAAAAATAAACCGCCGCATAATCAAGTAATTGACGGGAACCAATAACACCTCTACCGAAAATTTGGCAACAAACTTATTGAGCGGTGTCCATTGCACCATCGCTAAAATGCCTGCAGTTGAGACAATCCAGCCGAACAACCAAAGTAGCGTGTACGCAAAAAATTGGCGTACGAAGAAATTTTGCGCAGGGACGGTCGCTGGGTTTGCGATAGGCCGAAAGGTAGCAAATTTGTGCAGTAAAAATCCCGTTAATGCACCGCAGGCGCGGGCAATTGCTTGCGATACGGGGATGTCGAAAAATAATCCAGCCAATGCAAAGGCCGCGAAATCGACTATCCAAGATGTACCCATAACGCCAATATAGCGGAGCCAAACGGGGATATTTTCCAAGCGGTTGATGAAACTCACCCGAGCAGCGCTCTGGCTACGGCCTCCGCAACCTCAATCCCGTCAATGCCTGCGGATAAAATCCCACCTGCATAACTGGCGCCCTCGCCAGCCGGGTAGAGGCCTCTGGTATTGGTACTTTGAAAATCAGCGCCGCGCGGGATCCGCAACGGCGAAGATGTTCTGGTTTCTACACCGGTTAAAATTGCATCGTGCATTGCGAAGCCGCGTATTTGCTTGTCAAATGCCGGAATGGCCTCTTGAATCGCGCGAATCGCATAGCTTGGGAGGGCGCTGTTGTCAGGGTTGGTTAGGTCGCACAAGTTCACGCCCGGCTTGTAGGAAGGTTCAACGGTGCCAAAAGCGGATGAAGGCGTGCCGCTTAAAAAATCGCCCACCAGCTGCGCCGGCGCGCAATAAGTTCCGCCCCCGAGCTCAAATGCGCGGCTTTCCCAAAAGCGCTGAAAGCCGATGCCTGCAAGCGCGTCTGGTGCATCAGGCTCTACAGTCGTCGCACGATAATCTGCTGGCGATATTCCCACCACAATTCCCGCATTGGCGTTACGTTCATTGCGTGAATACTGGCTCATCCCGTTAGTGACCACTCGCTTTTCTTCCGAAGTTGCCGCGACTACGGTGCCGCCTGGGCACATGCAAAAGCTATAAACACTGCGGCCATTTGAAGCATGGTGTACCAACTTATAGTCAGCAGCGCCGATTATCGGGTTCCCGGCGGCTGCGCCGAGCCGTGCGCGATCGACCACCGCCTGCGGGTGCTCAATCCGAAAGCCGATCGAAAACGGCTTCGCTTCCATTGCAACGCCCCGTCTATAAAGCATCTCAAAGGTGTCGCGTGCGCTGTGGCCGACACAAAACACCACATTGTCAGTCCGTAAGAAGTAGCTAGTGTTGCATTTGATGTCAAATACAGAGACGCCCCTACATGCACCGTTATCGATCTCGACATCAGTAACGCGTTGCATGAATCGTACTTCACCACCCAGTGCGATAATTTCATTACGCATTCTTTCCACCACACCTACAAGGCGAAAAGTGCCAACATGCGGTTTGGCTACGTACATAATTTCCGGCGGAGCGCCAGCTTTAACAAACTCTTCCATTACTTTACGGCCTAAAAATCGTTTGTCTTTTACCTGGCTGTAGAGCTTCCCGTCAGAAAAAGTACCAGCGCCACCCTCACCAAACTGGACGTTTGATTCAGGATCCAGTGTTCGCTTGCGCCATAGTCCCCAAGTATCCTGCGTTCGTTCCCGCATAGACTTGCCGCGCTCCAACACAATGGGGCGCAATCCCATTTGTGCAAGCAGCAGTGCGGCAAATATCCCACAAGGCCCAAAACCGACAATCACGGGGCGCAAAGCAACGTTAGTATCATTAGTTTGCGACACACGCTCAAAAAAATCAGTGGGCGCGGAACCTGTAAATACGTAGGCCATATCTGGCGTGGGCAGTATCTGACGATCATTCGCAAATCGCTTAAGTACTGATAGAGCGTTAAGTACTTCAACGTCAACGATATACACCAACAAAATAGCGATGCGCTTACGCGCATCATGACTCCGTTTAAATATGCTGAACGAAAGCAAATCGGTAGGCGCAATATTTAAACGCTTTAAAATTGCGCGTTCGAGTGCAACGTCGTCATGATCAATTGGTAAGCGAATTTCAGTTATGCGTAGCATGTGCTGCCATTGTTGGTTTGGTGAGGGAAGCAAAACGCCAATTTTAAAGACTTTCCGATGGTCAAACCACTGAAAACCTAACTATAATTTGCAATGAAAGGCAAAACTGCACAAAAACTTCTATCACCACTTGCGCATCGAACCAAATACCATGTATACTTATGAGCTTGAGTTTGCAGTCGTAGTGCGCAGCAAAAAGTTTTAGCAAAGTAGCGCTTAAGCTTCCACAGAATTTCTCAACCTGTTGGTATTTTTGATACCGACCTAAGACGGATCCAAAACTAACCGCATTGCGGCCAAGTTGGAGATAAAAATCATGATTCAGATGCAGTCGATTCTCGACGTGGCCGACAATACTGGCGCGCGTTCTGTGATGTGTATCAAAGTGCTTGGTGGATCTAAGCGCCGTTACGCAGGCATTGGTGATGTAATTAAAGTATGTATTAAGTCTGCACAGCCACGTGGCCGTGTTAAAAAAGGCGAAGTATATACTGCAGTGGTTGTTCGTACGGCCAAAGGCGTACGTCGTGCAGATGGTTCGCTCATTAAGTTTGATGGCAACGCTGCTGTTCTTCTAAATGCAAAGCTTGAGCCAATCGGCACACGTATTTTCGGGCCAGTAACGCGTGAATTGCGTACTGAGCGCTTTATGAAAATCGTTTCCCTAGCGCCAGAAGTGCTGTAAGGAGTAGGTCATGAATAAAATTCGTAAGGGCGACCAGGTTGTAGTTTTGACTGGTAAAGACAAAGGTAAGCGCGGCACGGTTTTGCATACGGTAATGGCCGATAACAAAGTCGTTGTTGAAGGCGTAAATCGTGTGAAAAAACACGAGAAGCCGAACCCGATGAAAAATACAACGGGTGGTATTGTAGAAAAAGAAATGCCGATTCAGGTTTCCAATATTGCGATTTTTAACTCGGCTTCGGGTAAAGCGGATCGCGTTGGATTTAAGATTTTGCAGGCAGCAAAAGTAGGTGAAAAGCCACGTAAAGTGCGCGTTTTCAAGTCTACTGGCGCTCAGGTCGACGCGTAAAAGGAACTGATATGGCACGTTTACAAGATCATTACAAAGCAGTAATCGCACCAGCGTTGATTAAGCAATTTGGCTACAAATCAACAATGGAAGTACCGCGCATCACCAAAATTACCTTGAACATGGGTGTTGGCGAAGCGGTTGCAGACAAGAAAATTATGGACCACGCGGTTAGCGACATGACTAAAATTGCTGGTCAAAAGCCAGTAGTTACATTGTCAAAGAAATCTATTGCGGGCTTCAAAATTCGCGATGACTATCCAATTGGTTGTATGGTTACTTTGCGCTCAAACACGATGTATGAGTTCCTTGATCGTCTAATCACCGTAGCGCTACCTCGCGTTCGTGACTTCCGCGGTATTCCGGGTAAGTCATTTGATGGACGTGGTAACTACAATATGGGCATTAAAGAGCAGATCATTTTCCCTGAAATTGATTACGACAAAATTGATGTGTTGCGTGGCATGAACATCTCGATTACAACAACGGCTAAGACAGATGCTGAAGCAAAAGCGCTGTTGTCAGCATTCAAATTTCCATTCAGAGGCTGAGGCTAACGTGGCTAAACTTTCACTGATTAACCGTGAGCAAAAGCGTCGCAAGCTAGCTGAAAAGTTCGCTCCAAAACGCGAAGAGTTGATGAAGGTTATCAACAACGCAAGTGCAAGCGAAGAAGACCGCTATCAGGCGCGTTTAAAGTTGCAAGCATTTCCGCGTAACGCCTACCCTACCCGCCAACGTAACCGTTGTGCACTGACTGGTCGTCCACGTGGTACTTATCAAAAATTTGGTTTAGGCCGCATCAAGCTGCGTGAAGCCATTATGCGCGGGGAAGTCCCCGGCGTAACAAAAGCTAGCTGGTAATTGAGCGGAGATAAATTATGAGCATGAGTGATCCAATTGCCGATATGTTGACCCGCATTCGTAATGCGCAACAGTCGGAAAAAGTAAATGTAATGATGCCTTCATCAAAAGTGAAGGTTGCTATTGCCAAAGTACTTAAAGCTGAAGGCTATATTGAAGACTATGCTGTTTCAACAGCTGATGGGAAGTCTGAGTTAAGTGTAGGCCTCAAGTATTACGCAGGCAAGCCGGTTATCGAGAAGATTGAGCGCGTTTCGCGTCCTGGTCTCCGTATCTATCGCGGCCATGAAGATATTAAGCCTGTTATGAATGGTCTTGGCGTGGCGATAGTTTCAACGTCGCGTGGCGTTATGACTGACCGAGCTGCTCGCCAATCTGGCGTTGGCGGTGAAGTCATCTGCATCGTAGTTTAAGGGGAACATAATGTCACGCGTTGGTAAACTCCCAATTATTCTGCCTGCTAAGGTTGAAGTATCTGTAACTGAAACTCAAATTACGGTTAAAGGCCCATTGGGATCTTTGACGCAGGCTGCATCTAACCATGTAGTGATCAAGCAAGACGGTAATACCGTTACCCTTGAAGCGGTGGGTGATAGTAAGACTGCAAATGCAATGTCCGGTACTTTGCGTGCTTTGCTCGCGAATATGGTTCAGGGCGTTGATAAAGGTTTTGAAAAGAAGCTACAACTTGTTGGCGTTGGTTATAAAGCCGCAGCAGCAGGTGCTAAGCTAAATTTAACTTTAGGCTTCTCGCACCCAGTTGTGCATGACATGCCTGAAGGTATCAAAGTTGAAACGCCGATCGCGACGGAAATCCTTATCAAAGGCATTGATCGTCAAAAAGTCGGACAAGTTGCTGCAGAAATTCGTGCTTATCGCCCACCGGAGCCATATAAAGGCAAAGGCGTTCGTTACTTCGGCGAGAAGATTGTCATCAAAGAAACTAAGAAGAAGTAGTAGGGATTATTATGATCGACAAAAAAGTTTCTCGTCTACGCCGCGCCGCAAAAACCCGTGCAACACTTGCACGTTTGAAAGCGGTCCGTTTGTGCGTATTGCGCACCAATACGCATATTTACGCACAAATTCTTGACGGATCTGGCGCTAAGGTATTGGTTTCTGCTTCCACAGCTGAAAAAGAGCTGCGTGCCGAAGTGAAAACAGGTTCTAACGTGGCTGCTGCCGTCGCTGTCGGTAAGCGTATTGCTGAGCGCGCTAAAGCCGCCGGTATCGAAACTGTTGCGTTTGATCGCTCCGGTTTTGCTTATCATGGCCGCGTTAAAGCGCTTGCTGACTCAGCCCGTGAAAGCGGTCTTAAGTTCTAATTTCTACTTTTAGAAGCCGCGTATAAGTGCTACTTATGCGCGCAAGCTCTCCTCTAAGGATTCAAGATTATGGCAAGAAATAACGATCAGCAAGAAGATAAAGGCGACGGCTTACGCGAGAAGATGATCGCTGTAAACCGCGTAACTAAAGTGGTTAAAGGCGGCCGTATTTTGGGCTTTGCCGCACTAACAGTGGTTGGTGATGGTGATGGCGCTATCGGTATGGGCAAAGGTAAGTCTCGTGAAGTGCCTGTTGCTGTGCAGAAAGCTATGGAAATGGCGCGCCGTAAGCTTGTAAAGATCCCGCTCAAGGGTGGTACTTTGCATCATGAAGTCTACGGTAAGCACGGCGGTACTAAAGTGTTTATGCAGCCAGCAGCTGAAGGTAACGGTATTAAAGCTGGCGGTGCGATGCGCGCAGTGTTCGAAGTAATGGGCATCACTAATATTTCCGCAAAATGCCACGGCTCCACAAATCCTTACAACGTCGTACGCGCAACTTTAGATGGATTGGCTAAGATTAGTCGTCCTTCTGAAATCGCCGCCAAGCGTGGTAAGACAGTTGAAGAAATCTTGGGTTAAGAAAGACGACTATGTCCCAGAAAAAAATGATTAAAGTTACCCTAGTTAAAGGCGTAATTGGTTGTATAGAAGCGCATCGTGCATGCGTTCGTGGGCTTGGCTTGAAGCGCCGTCACCATACAGTGTCTGTTGAAGATACTCCTTCGACGCGTGGCATGATCAATAAAGTGAGCTACCTTGTTAAGGTAGAAGCTTAAGCCATTCGTTGTAAATACTACTCTGTTGTTTGACGCAACAGATCTAAAGGGTTTGTCATGGAATTGAATACAATTAAGCCTGCTGAAGGCTCGACAAAAGAACGCCGCCGTGTTGGGCGTGGCATTGGTTCTGGTCTAGGTAAAACAGCGGGTCGTGGCCACAAAGGTCAAAAATCCCGCTCCGGCGGTTTTCATAAAGTCGGCTTTGAAGGCGGTCAAATGCCAATGCATCGCCGCCTACCAAAGCGTGGTTTTGTGTCTATGACAATTAAGGATATCGCCCAAGTTCGGCTTGCTGACTTGGCACGCGTACCGGTTGAATCGATCGATCTGGCAGCGCTCAAAAACGCGGGCTTAGTTCCGAAAGAAGCAATTGCCGCAAAAGTGTTTTTGAAGGGCGAAATTAGCAAGAAAGTTATTCTTGTTGGTATCGGCGCAACCCAAGGTGCAAAAGCAGCCATTGAAGCTAAGGGTGGTTCCTTTGTAGCGGGCGTGGCACGCGCACTAATTAAAAACAGTAAAGCCGCCAAGGCGAACAAAGCGGCGTAGTTAGCCCAGAACGTTAAGGACTATTTTTGGCCTCTAATCCATTAGCAGCGACAGGAAAATTTGCGGATCTCAAGCGGCGTTTGCTGTTTCTGGTCTTAGCTCTAATCGTGTTCCGAATTGGTACACATATTCCTGTGCCTGGCATTGATGCGCTGCAGTTAAAGCGTTTGTTTGATCAGCAATCTGGTGGCATATTGGGGATTTTCAATATGTTCTCCGGTGGCGCCCTGTCGCGTTTCTCAGTTTTTGCGCTTGGTATCATGCCCTACATCACGTCTTCGATCATTATGCAGTTGCTTACCGTTGTATCTAAGCAGCTTGAGGCTTTGAAGAAAGAGGGTGAAGCGGGTCGTCGTAAGATTACGCAGTACACGCGCTATGGCACAGTTGCGCTGGCGCTGTTTCAAGCTGTTGGTGTTTCGATCATGCTTGAGGGCCAGCAAGGTTTAGTTTTAGACCCAGGCCTGACATTTAGAATTGCTACTGTCGCAACACTGGTTGCTGGTTCAATGTTTTTAATGTGGTTGGGCGAACAAATTACCGAGCGCGGTATTGGTAACGGAATTTCTCTAATTATTTTCTCAGGTATTGTTGCTGGATTGCCTTCAGCGATTGCTTCAACATTAGAGCTTGCCAACACTGGTTCGATTTCTATCCCTGTACTTTTGTTTTTAGTTGTTCTAGTGGTAACGGTAACCATGTTCGTGGTGTTTGTAGAGCGTGGCCAGCGAAAAATTGTCGTGAATTACGCAAAGCGCCAAGTAGGTAATAAGCTTTATGGTGGGCAAGCGTCGCATTTGCCTCTGAAGTTGAATATGGCAGGCGTGATTCCGCCAATATTTGCATCGTCGATTATTCTATTTCCGGCAACGATTGCGGGTTGGTTCTCTGCTAATGATAGTGTGAACTGGTTAAAAGACATTGCTGCAGCGTTATCACCAGGCCAGCCTTTGTACACCATGCTCTACGCAGCAGCTATCATCTTTTTCTGCTTTTTCTATACGGCTTTAGTTTTCAACTCAAAAGAAACAGCTGAAAATCTCAAGAAGAGCGGAGCATTTGTTCCAGGCATTCGTCCAGGTGAGCAGACTGCACGATTTATTGACAAAATTTTAATGCGTTTGACTTTAGTTGGTGCGGTTTATATCACGATCGTTTGTCTAGTTCCTGAGTTTCTGCATATGCAATACGCGGTACCGTTTTATTTTGGCGGCACATCACTGCTCATTATCGTTGTGACCACGATGGACTTTATGGCGCAGCTGCAAGCTTATATGATGTCACACCAGTATGAAGGCCTACTGAAAAAGGCAAACCTCAAGGGCGCTGGTTATCCAGCCCGCTGAGCCGATTCACGAGAAATGAATAGTTAATGGCAAAAGAAGAAACCATCCAGATGCAGGGAGAGATCGTCGAAACTCTTCCAAACGCAATGTTTCGTGTGAAGCTGGAAAACGGACACATTGTTCTCGGCCATATCTCTGGAAAAATGCGAATGCACTATATTCGGATTTTGCCAGGTGACAAGGTTACTGTAGAGCTAACGCCGTACGATCTAACAAAAGCTCGAATCACTTTCCGCGCTAAATAAACAGCAAAAGTGATAGTAAGAAATTTGATAAAAAGGAAATAAAATGAGAGTCCAAGCATCTGTAAAGAAAATTTGCCGTAACTGCAAACTAGTACGTCGTAAAGGTGTGTTGCGCGTAATCTGCAGCGAGCCACGTCACAAGCAGCGTCAAGGTTAAAGCAAGCGGGCAAGTCTATTGCCAATGTCGACGATTGCTGCTACAATCGAAGGCTTTTCGTAAAAGTAACAATATTACTACCGTAAACTAGCGTCGGCCAAGCACCGGCGGTATTTTGAAGACATTAAGGTAAATCATGGCACGTATTGCAGGCGTAAACATTTCTAATAATCAACATACTGAGATCGCTCTTACAGCGATTTACGGCATTGGCCGCCACCGCGCACAAGTGATTTGCGTTGCTGCGGGCGTTGCTAATAGTGCAAAGATTAAAGACTTAACCGATGCGCAGATGGATAAGCTTCGTGAACAAGTTGGCAAGTTCGCTGTTGAGGGTGATCTGCGCCGCGAAGTAACAATGAATATCAAGCGGTTAATGGATCTAGGCTGTTACCGTGGCACTCGCCATCGCAAGGGATTGCCAGTCAGAGGTCAGCGTACGCGTACGAACGCGCGCACCCGCAAAGGCCCGCGGAAGGCTATTCGTTTAGCTAAGTAAGATGGATGAGTAAGGCAAAGAAACAAGCCAACCAATTTTTAGTGTCCTGATTTTAGAGCAAGCGAAGGAAATATATGGTTAAGCAAGCTGCAACTCGTGTGCGTAAAAAAATTAAGAAGAATGTGTCAGAAGGAATTGCGCACATTCACGCTTCGTTTAACAACACGATTATTACAATTACCGATCGTCAAGGCAATGCGCTTTCATGGGCAACTTCAGGCGGTGCAGGTTTTAAAGGTTCTAGAAAGTCTACCCCATTTGCAGCCCAGATCGCAGCGGAAGCTGCTGGTAAGGCGGCTCAGGAGTCTGGTATCAAGAATCTCGAAGTGCGCATTAAGGGCCCTGGTCCTGGCCGTGAGTCTGCGGTTCGTGCGTTGAACGTTTTAGGTATTAAAATCTTGTCGATCGCCGACGTGACGCCCGTGCCGCATAACGGTTGCCGTCCACCCAAGCGTCGTCGTATGTAATTGCTAGGGGAAAACTGTGGCTCGTTATATTGGTCCTAAATGTAAGCTTTCGCGTCGCGAAGGTACTGATTTATTCTTGAAGAGCGCGCGTCGCCCGCTGGAATCAAAGTGCAAACTTGAATCTCGTCCGGGTCAGCACGGTGCTAAGCAAAACCGCGTATCCGAATACGGTACGCAGTTGCGTGAGAAGCAAAAAATTCGTCGTATGTACGGCATTCTTGAGCGGCAATTTCGCGGTTACTTCGCGGTTGCAGCAAGTCAAAAAGGCGCAACGGGCGAGAATCTCTTGCAACTTCTTGAGTGTCGCTTAGACAATGCTGTCTATCGTATGGGCTTCGGTTCCACGCGTGCTGAAGCGCGTCAACTTGTAAGTCATTGTGCTATTCAAGTTAACGGTAAAAACGTAAACATTGCTTCGTATTTGTTGAAGCCAAGCGACGTTGTTTCCGTTCGTGAGCGTGCCTTGAAGCAGTTACGCGTTGCTGATTCTTTGAAACTTGCTGAAGCTAATGGTTTTCCTAGCTGGGTTGAAGTGGACACAAAGAAAATGTCTGGCGTATTCAAGTCAAAGCCTGATCGTAGCGAGTTCGCAGCAGATATTAACGAACAGCTAGTCGTCGAACTGTATTCTAAGTAAGTCTCCCCGTTTGCGCTATTTGCACTATATGTGCAGATAGCGCTTCGTCAATTTTTATTGAGGTTACCCGTCCATGCAAAGCACTTCCTCGTCCTTTCTGAAGCCGCGCATCATAGACGTTCAAAACATCTCGCCAGCTCACGCTAAAGTCGTGATGGAGCCGTTTGAGCGCGGGTATGGTCACACGCTTGGCAATGCCTTGCGCCGTATTTTGTTGTCCTCCATGACTGGTTATGCGCCAACAGAAGTGAAAATTTCTGGCGTGTTGCACGAGTACTCCGCCCTCGAAGGTGTGCAAGAAGACGTTGTGGATATTTTGCTGAACCTTAAGGGTTTAGTATTAAAGCTGCATAATCGTAGCGAAGTGACATTGAAGTTGAAGAAATCCACGGCTGGTGTAGTCACTGGTGCGGATATTGAGGCTGTTCACGACGTTGAAATTATCAATCCAGAGCACGTCATTGCTAATTTAACGGCCGGTGGCAAGTTAGATATGCAAATTAAAGTAGAAAAGGGCCGCGGCTACATCGCAGCTACAGCTCGCCGCGCGGAACAAGAAAAACGCGCAGTGGGCGCAATTCTACTCGATGCTTCCTATAGCCCAGTTCGTCGTGTGAGCTACGCAGTTGAGAGCGCACGCGTAGAGCAGCGTACGGATTTAGATCGTCTAGTAATGGACATCGAGACTAACGGTTCGATTGAGCCTGAAGAAGCGGTTCGGTATGCAGCGCGCGTGTTAGTTGATCAGCTTTCAGTGTTTGCTGATTTGCAAGGCACGCCAATGCAAGCTGAAGAAGCTAAATCCCCGCAAATTGATCCAATTTTGCTTCAGCCAGTTGATGACTTAGAGTTAACCGTTCGCTCGGCGAATTGCCTTAAAGCCGAAAATATCTACTATATTGGTGATTTGATTCAGCGTACGGAAAACGAGCTTCTCAAAACGCCAAACCTTGGCCGTAAGTCTTTGAATGAAATCAAAGAAGTATTGGCAAGCAAGGGTTTGACGCTAGGTATGAAGCTTGAAAACTGGCCAGTTGCCGGCTTGGCTAAGTAAGAATTAGTTGTAAGGTAGTTGCAGTAAATGGTTTGGGCATGCGTCTGAAATCATTGTTTTAAGCCGCTACGAACTGCCAAAAAAACGGCGTTCGTAGTTCATATAATCACAATAATTATAAGGCCGGTATGTTCTGGCCAAGAGTGTAAACAGCAAAGGAACTACAATGCGTCATCGTCATGGTCTTCGTAAATTAAATAAAACTTCATCACACCGTTTAGCTATGTTTCGCAACATGACTAATTCGTTGTTTTTGCATGAAGTGATCAAAACAACTTTGCCTAAAGCAAAAGAGCTACGCAAAATTGCTGAGCCGCTTATTACTTTGGGTAAAACACCAACACTGGCTAATCGTCGTTTGGCATTTAATCGTTTGCGTGATCGCGACATGGTTACTAAGCTATTCGAAGAGCTAGGCCCACGCTACCAAGCGCGTCCAGGTGGATATATGCGTATTTTGAAGTATGGTTTCCGTCAAGGCGACAATGCGCCAATGGCCTACATCGAATTAGTTGATCGCCCAGTTGCTGATGCGACAGCTGAAGTTACAGTGCCAGCCGCAGAATAATTTTGCAGCTAGCATAAAAAAGCCGATCGATTGATCGGCTTTTTTGTTTCCGCTGCATGCAGAGATCTCGTTGATTCAAAGTTAACAGGCTGGAGATAGCCGAAAACAGGGCGTCTTTAGCCTATTTAGGGGCATGATAAGGCTATATTTTCGCTTCTATTATGCGTGTGCCAGATAGCCTATCGTGTAAAAACTGGCGGTCGGCGTCAAACCACGCCCACAAAACCGTCGCAACAAGTGGCAGGAACAACCAAGCGGTTTCCGCCGGATGGATACGGGCTGGGAAAAAAAAGAGCACCAACCCTACGCAAGCAGGGACATAGAACAATGCAGAAATAACGAGTTTGATTACCGCTCTTTTGAAAGTAAGCTGTTGCGCGTTTGCATCGCAGACTTTCACCCGCCACGTCTTCATTGCTAGTGTTTGGCCTGAGCGTAACCAAAAAACTAAAAAATAAGCGCCTGCAACGAAGCAAAAATAGATTTGAAGTACCGCATGCATTCTGCCCGACTCCGCCGCCCCTTTCATGCCAGCAAAGGGGAAGGTAAAAATCAGCAGTAGCGCAAGTAAGATCAAGCCTTCGTAGGGTAAGCAAGCTAGACGCCGTTTAATGCTTGGCGTGGCCGCCCGTACTGGCGCTGACGTGCCCGCTACCTGCTCAGAAGCTGCAGGGTTTGATTCTGTCACGCTTTGACCCCTGCCAAGCGCATAAAGTGCAGCCAGTGCTTAAAGGCCAGTGGTTGAATTGCCATTATTCCTATTGCTTCGCTGTGCTTGCGTTGGCTGCGCCGCCCGGGTTTGCGCTTGGTACAGATGTGGATGGGGTTGCTGCAGGCGCTGCTTTCCCACCGATACTCCCGCTCTCCGAAGGAGTTGGAGCGTTTGGAGTAGTCTTAGAAGCCTGCTTGTCCTGCCACTTCTCATGGATTTCAAATTGCTTCGCTGGTGGAAGCTTTGACAGTGTTTCGTACTTAGTCCGCGCGGTTTTGCGTTGTTCAGGCGTCAATGTGGCCCAGTCGCGCAGGCGTGTTTGAAAGCGCTCTTTTTGAATGGGCTGCAATTTTGCATAATCCTTTGCAGCACTCACCAAACGTTTTTGCTGCGCGCCACTCATCGTCGCCCATTCACGCTGCACCGGTGCCAGGGCCAAATGTTGTTCTGCCGAGAGCTTCGCCCATTCAATTTTTATCTCAGACTTTGCCTCAACTTTGGGCGCATCCTGCTGTGCGGGCTTTTGCGCGAAAGTGGGTGCTTGCACAACAATAAAAAAACCAATCACTAACGAGCTTAAAATCGAGCCTCTAAAATTGTGCGCGGAGCCACTCACCAAGTTTTTGATTGCGCTAGCCTTCATCAATTATTCGCCAGCCTTAATCCAAGTTTCCATATCTTTATCTAAAAAGGCTTGGATAGGCAACTCTTGGGACAAAATGGCCGCATCAATGCCGTCGCCTTGATCATTTTGCAACTCGTCATGCCAAATGTTGGCACTCACAATCGCAACCGCAATTAGCGCAACAGGCACCAAAATCATGGGCTTTACCAGCCAACCCAATTTAGAATTAGCTGAAGGGCCGCCGACCGTGGCCAAGCTTAAAATTGAAATAGGTTTGCGATAAGCCGCCATAGCGCGATTACGGCTTTGATTTAATTTTGAAACTTGCTCAGCTGGCAAATCTGCCAAGCCCGCGTTTAATTTTTTAGCGATTGCACGCCCAAAGTCTTGTTCATTCATGGTGACACCCAATAAGGTTTTATTTCAATACAGATTCTAGCGAAATGCCTTTAGCCAAGAGCAGTTTTGACAAAGTATCTGTCGCGCGCGAGCAATGTGTTTTTACACTACCTTCGGTGCAACCCATCGCTTCTGCCGTCTCAGCCACGTTCAACTCCTCCCAATAACGCAGCAAGAACGCTTCACGTTGACGCGCTGGAAGCTTTTCAATCGCATCCTCTATTATCTTTAAAGTTTGTGACTGTTCTAGTTGCGCAGAGGGGCTGGGTGAAATATTGCCCTCATTTTCGGTTTCCAGCGTTTCCAAAATGTCATGGTCATCATCGTCATCGCCGCCTTTGCCAAAGGACGAAAACGAGCTAATCCAAGTCGAACGGGTCTTGCTTCGACGGTAATAATCGCGGATGCTGTTCTGCGTGATGCGCTGAAACAGGAGCGGCAACTCCTCTGGCGGCCGCGTGCTGTATTTATCGGCAAGCTTCATCATAGAATCTTGCACGATATCCAATGCAGCATCTTCATCGCGCACGGCATATACGCACTGCTTAAACGCGCGACGTTCGACCGAAGCTAAAAAATCTGCCATCTCTTTGACTGTAGCCAGAAATACCTCTCATTAGCGCCGCATCGCATAAACCACGACGCCGAAACGCTTTTCTTATTATTACCTTTATGCAACGCTAGAACGCGGATTTTGTTGAATCCATGGCGCGAATCCACAAAAGTTTTCTTCTGCACCGCTATTATGCCGTATCCACATCAAATCTGGCTTGACCTTACGCTTAAGGCTCGGTAAGGTTGAGGATTGCGCACTGCAACAAAACGGACAAGTTGCCACCGTAGCCGCGCAAAGCACAGTAAAATAGTAGGCGCTTTGGCGAAAAATGCTGCACTGCATCGAAAGCCATGCAAACCGTACTAGTTGAAGTTTAATTAATTTCCCCACCTCGTATTTTTTCGGATTCTTATGAAGCTCGCAGACAACCCCGCCATCCAAGCCGCTAAAACAGAAGCACAACCTGCACCCATCCTAAACGGCGCAGAAATTATTTGTCACGCCATGCAAGCCGAAGGTGTGGAATACGTGTTTGGCTATCCTGGTGGTGCGGTGCTGGTGATTTACGATGCGATTCATAACCAAAAAAACTTCACGCACGTGCTCGTCCGTCATGAGCAAGCCGCAGTGCATGCCGCTGACGCCTACGCGCGTGCGACTGGTCGCCCAGGTGTAGCCTTAGTTACGTCAGGCCCAGGCGTTACCAACGCTGTTACCGGCATTGCCACCGCATTCATGGATTCAGTGCCGATGGTGATTATCACCGGCCAAGTACCAACCCACGCTATCGGCCAAGACGCCTTCCAAGAGTGCGATACCGTTGGCATTACACGGCCGTGCGTAAAGCACAATTTTTTAGTTAAAGACGTTGCTGATTTAGCGCTCACCATCAAAAAAGCCTTTTATATCGCCACCACCGGCCGTCCGGGCCCGGTAGTGGTTGACGTACCTAAAGACGTGTCGATGGCAAAAACCGCATATTTCTATCCTAAAACAGTGGAAATGCGCTCTTACAAGCCGTCTGTAAAGGGACACACTGGCCAAATTAAGCGCGCCATGCAGTTGTTGCTAGAAGCCAAGCGACCAATGATCTACATCGGCGGCGGCGCTATTTTGGGTGATGCTGCCCCGCAAGTAACCCAGCTCGTGCGAATGCTCGGCTACCCGTGCTGTAACACGCTTATGGGCTTAGGCGCGTATCCGGCGAGCGACCGTCAATTCCTCGGTATGCTCGGCATGCACGGCACGGTTGAAGCCAATATGTCGATGCAAAATTGCGATGTGTTGTTAGCCATTGGCGCGCGCTTTGATGACCGCGTAATCGGCAACCCAGCGCACTACAACGCGGGTAATCCAACCCGCAAAATTATTCATATCGATATTGATCCATCATCCATTTCTAAGCGCGTAAAAGTAGATGTGCCAATTGTGGGCAATATCAACGACGTGCTCGCCGATTTAATCGGCCAAATCAATCAGGCTGAACAAAAAGTAGATCCTGCCAACACTAAAGATTGGTGGAAGCAAATTGAAGAATGGCGTGCCAAAGATTGCATGCGCTTTAAAATGCATGACACCATCATTAAGCCGCAATATGTAATCCAAAAACTCTGCGAAGTAACCAAAGGCAACGCCTTTGTTACCTCCGACGTAGGCCAGCACCAAATGTGGGCGGCGCAATATTACAAATTTGAAAAGCCACGGCGTTGGATCAACTCCGGCGGTTTGGGCACGATGGGTGTGGGCTTGCCGTATGCCATGGGTTGCAAACTAGCGTTCCCAAATGAAGATGTCGCATGCGTGACGGGTGAAGGTTCAATTCAAATGAACATTCAAGAACTCTCCACCTGCAAGCAATATAATTTGCCAATCAAAGTGGTGCTGCTCAATAACCGTTACTTAGGAATGGTGCGCCAGTGGCAAGACTTCTTCCACGGTAATCGCCACG
The DNA here is from genome assembly GCA_031409495.1 of Betaproteobacteria bacterium. Taxonomy (GTDB): domain Bacteria; phylum Pseudomonadota; class Gammaproteobacteria; order Burkholderiales; family Usitatibacteraceae; genus JANMDR01. The sequence continues at coordinate 3,703 of JANNXI010000010.1, read as the reverse complement.
CCGAAAGCTACATGGACGCGCTACCTGATTTTGTGAAGCTTGCTGAAGCCTATGGCCACGTGGGTATGCATATTGAGAAGCCGGGCGATGTCGAAGGCGCGTTAAAAGACGCCTTCGCCATGAAAGATCGGTTTGTGTTCATGAACTTCATCACCGACCAAAAAGAAAACGTATTCCCGATGGTGCCAGGCGGCAAAGGCATATCGGAAATGATTTTGGCTGAAGATTTGTAAGTCGTCTCAGCCTTAGCAACATCCTCCTCCTAACTGAACGCAGCCATCCGCTTGCAGCCATCGGCAAACCACCCCAACCAGGGCGCAATTGTCGATAATCAGTTAGAAAATTGAAGGCTATTGTTACGATAAAATAAACCATTTTTATCGTGTTAATGCCTGAAGATACCCGTAAATAGGGCGTCTTCAGGCACTCAAGCTAGCCGCTTAAGCCCATTAGAAAACCATGAAACACATATTATCCATACTGCTTGAAAACGAATCCGGCGCGTTATCCCGCGTGGCAGGATTATTCTCCGCGCGCGGCTACAACATTGAATCGCTCACGGTAGCACCCACAGAAGATGCCACGCTCTCACGCATGACCATCGTCACCTCTGGCTCGGATGAAGTGATCGAGCAGATTACCAAACAAGTCAATAAGCTCATAGAAGTCGTGAAAATTGTCGACCTCAACGAAGGTAAATTTGTTGAGCGCGAACTCATGCTCTGCAAAGTACGTGCAGCGGGCAAAGACCGTGAAGAGCTAAAGCGCATGGCCGATATTTTTCGCGCGCGTATTATCGATGTTACTGATAAAACCTACACTTTTGAGCTCACCGGCACTGGCTACAAGCTCGATGCGTTTCTAGAAGCCATCGATCGTGGCCTAATTTTAGAAACCGTGCGTACCGGCGCCTGTGGCATTGGCCGTGGCGAGTGGGTTGTGAAGGTTTAAAAACCCGCTAAACAGTTTTTTAGATTTAAAATACGCAGTTCAATACATACACACCAAAAGGAAATCCCATGAAAGTTTATTACGACAAAGACGCCGACCTAGCCCTCATTAAAAGCAAAAAAGTCAGCATCATCGGCTACGGCTCACAAGGCCATGCACATGCCCAAAACTTAGCTGATTCTGGCGTAAAAGTAACGGTCGGCCTGCGCAAAGGCGGCGCCTCTTGGGATAAGGTAAAAAAAGCGGGCTTAAAAGTAGCCGAAGTAGCCGACGCCGTTAAAAGCGCGGACGTCGTCATGATCTTGCTCCCGGATGAAAATATCGCCCAAGTTTATCATTCTGAAATTGAGCCAAACATCAAAAAAGGCGCAGCTTTAGCCTTTGCCCACGGCTTCAACGTCCACTTCGGTTTAATTAACCCACGTAAAGACCTAGACGTCATCATGGTCGCCCCAAAAGGCCCGGGCCATTTAGTGCGCTCCACCTACACCCAAGGCGGCGGCGTCCCAAGCTTGGTTGCGGTACATCAAGACGTATCCGGCAAAGCCAAAGACATCGCTTTATCGTACGCCAAAGCCAACGGCGGCACCCGTGGCGGCGTAATTGAGACCAACTTCCGCGAAGAAACTGAAACCGACCTATTCGGCGAACAAGCCGTGTTGTGCGGTGGCGTGGTAGAGCTCATCAAAATGGGCTTCGAAACCTTGGTAGAAGCTGGCTATGCCCCTGAAATGGCCTATTTCGAGTGCCTACACGAAACCAAATTGATCGTGGATTTAATCTATGAAGGCGGCATCGCCAACATGAATTACTCAATCTCCAACAACGCTGAATTTGGCGAATACGTCACTGGCCATAAAGTAATCGCCGGTGAAGCCAAAGCTGCCATGGTAGAAGCCCTAAAGCGCATCCAAAACGGCGAATACGCCAAAGAATTTATTTTGGAAAACCGCGCCGGTGCGCCGACGCTACAAGCCAAGCGTCGCTTGTTAGCCGAGCATCAAATTGAAACCGTAGGCGAAAAACTGCGCTCAATGATGCCGTGGATTAAGAAGAATAAATTGGTAGATCAAACGAAGAACTAAAACGCTTCGTTAAAAATAAAAACGGCGCTCCGGAAACGGGCGTCGTTTTTTGTTTGTCGATGTGAAATGATGCCTTGGAGAAGCCTCAGTGGCTGGCATCGCCACAATGTGCGACATACCATGTTCGGCAAGGCAGGCTATCAGCCGAACATGGTGAACTAAAAAACCAGAAGTATCTCCTTCGCTTAGCTCCTTAAAAAGGAACTAAGCGAAGAAAACGTCTCAATGCAAGCAGATATTGGGGTTTAAGGCAGCGCTAATCAATTGCAAACGCAATCTTGTTCATCGCCAACATCTTCTCAATGTAAGGTTTCCACGCGTAGCGCGGTGTCCATATGCGGCTTACTGATTCATAGACGACATTAGCGTCTTCCTTTAGCGTAATAGTGCGATACAAAAACGTCATCGATGAGGCGCGCAAGTTGACCTCGCAGTGTACCAACACTTTTTTCTTGGCGAGGCGAGACATCGCCGCTGCGAAGGCCATGTAGTGGGCCTCTGTTGGTTCGTCAAACTTGATCGGGATGTGTACGTACTCGATCCCTTGTTGCTTCAAAATTTCCGCTTCGTTCTCCACATTACCAAGCGTGCCTGACGGCACCAGAAAAATCACCGCCTCATAGCCGTGCTTGCCTAAATCTTTCAAGGCCTTCTCAGTAGGTTGACCGGAGGTAGTGAGGCGAGGCGAAATATCAACGCGGTTGACGGCGTCAAAGATGGGCGGTGTTTGGGCGAATGCCGCCGCGGCGAGCGCGCTGAGAAAAGTAGCTGTAGCGAATCGATATATTTGTGGAATGCTCATATGGTGGTCGGTTGGTTGAGGTTGAGAGGAGATATTCTAAACATTTCAAAAGTGCAGTTTTCAATGGCACCCAAACTTTGGACGATGCTATTTTGAGGGCCTATGAGGTAGGTTTTGACGATTTCGCTATTCATTTTGCGTGCGCTTTAATTTTGGGCGGGTACTGGCTGAAGATGCGCTGACAAAGAATGCCCCCAGTCATTTTGTAGTAATTTTACTTTTAAAAGGATGACTAAAATGCCTGAAGACGACCGAATTTCGGGCCTCTTCAGGCATTACTTTACTGCAAGGTTAATGGCACTTTCCACAAACTTTGGCGTCGTGAATCAAAGCTCTGCTTAGCGCACTAACTAAGTTCAGGTTTCGATCAAATCAAAACACATATGGGTTATGAAAGTTTCTTAGTGTCAGGACGCCTGATGAAAACCGCGACGACTAGCCCGATCACGAACGCCCCGCAAGCCATCGGCACAAACCATGGGATTGACTCAATCACAATCTTAGTAAGCGAGTTTGTCGCGAGCAAAGTTGCGTTTGCATGAGCAGGTTGTAAAAAAAAGAAGGCAGCGATCACAATAATAGGCAAAATAATTGCGATATTCCAAAATAACTCAAACTTAGAAAATTCGCTTACCCGCTTCAAGATAAATTGCAAATGGCCTATCAATACCAGGAAAAAAATGCAGAGCAAGCCGTAAAAATAAGCCAATTGAACCAGACCAGCGTGCAAGAGGTAGGCGATGTTTAACAAAAGCAATATTCCTACCGAAATTGCGCCGTAACGCAGTGTTTGGGTACCAAAGCGATGAAAATTAATTGATTTCATTTTATTCAATCATGGAAGTAGTGTGCACACTTTATCCTA
>JANNXI010000009.1:0-5805 GCA_031409495.1 Betaproteobacteria bacterium | reverse complement strand
GCGTTGGCCACGGGTGCGCGCCTTAAGTAATATTTGCTCTCTAAATTCCGGTGCATATTGCTTTTTACTCATAATTGTCTCTCTTTACCGCGGATGATCCTCGATTTACGAAGTGTAGACAACTAGTCTGACGCAGGGGGATAGCTTGAGCCATCGGTCCACTGACATTTCTTAATTTTCCCGCTCAGTACTAATTTTTTGCATAGAGCAACACTCGCAGGATGATAGGCCATTGGGCGGTCACACAAGGTTTGATCTTCGCGCCCTAAGAACGGTCTGCATCCCTCCCGCGCGAGAAGCTCCAAAGGTGACGATTTCGGGTCGCGTTTCACAGACTCTTCAAGGATGCGCTGCAAAGTTTGTGTGTGCGATACACCTTGGTTGCACTCCACAAACTTAGGCGCCGCCAGCACGTAATTAGCGCACGCGTTTTCGTATTTATCAAGCGTTGGCGTCATCGCTATTTCATACACTTTATCGCGGCATCGACCACCGTATTCACCTTTTAGGCTGGCACGTTTATCGGCACACCAGTCGGCATTAAACACTTTTTTCGCTGCGTAACCTTCAACCATGCTCTCGACCTGCGCGAACAACGCAGCATGCTCGGCAGCAGTCCACCATTTCCAGCCCGTGCCATATTGGTTATCGCAAAAATCGCCGTTGTGGCACCTCATAAATGTGGGATCCGCTGTGTAATCACTGAACCCGCCGCGATCTTTGCAAAAAGCTGCAGCGAGTTTATGGCTTTGTGACTCACAGCCGCCCAGCCCCACAGTGCACCCAAGGCTCTTAAACCCTTGTCCTATTTCGGCTACCAGTTTTACGCCTTCGTTAGGCGCAGCGTCTGGCGCTACTTACGAGCTCTGCAATTTTTTAACTATTAAATCCCAAGCCCACTTTATTCAACGCGCCCGATGCAATTGCCGCATCTAGCCAGCGCTAAGGACAACGTAAGGAACGATAGTTGGTGGCACCAGATTCTGCAATCAGCTGGGATGTCGAATAGCAAAGTTTGCCGCGCTTTCCATGTCTTGCGGGTTTGCGGTATCAAGCGCCACCTCTAGACAATCATCGAGCCCAGCCCACGAGGGCGGTGCCGCAATAAGCAATGCCCCCAAAGTAAACACCACAAAAACTACCTGATTGATGTGTTTGATCGTGTGCATTTTCTGACTCCAAGCTTAGAGTGACGATGCAGGGATACTAGCACGGGCGTTTTTGCATTTGTTCACACGCAAACGATGAACGATGGTTAATCAATCCTCGCGATACTCGGATTGCGCCTAATATGCCGGACTGGCAAACAAGTTGACGCATCCACGCAAATCTATCCGTACCGTAACCCGTAATTTTAACTAGCTCTCTTCCGAAAATAACTATGCAATTTACCCGCTCACTCACATTACGACAGTTACTCACGCTCCCTTACGTCGTGTTAGTTCTTGTGGCTACGCTCGCCATCGGCATTTTGTCGTACCGCACGGGGCATGAAGCGGTGGATACGCTTTCAGACTATTTACTGAAGGAAACAGTGGGGCGGATTTCTCAAGCCGTTGACCGACATGTAGCAGGCTCAGGCGCGGTGCTAGAAACCGCGTTTCCTTCTGGTGTATTTGCACCTACGTCCATAAAAGCCGATATTGAAAATTTGCGTACGCGCTTTTGGCTCGCCACGTCGGTACATCGCGACCCTAATAATTATGCCTATTATGGCGACAAAGACGGGAATTTCTTTGGACTTTGGCGCTACTCGCAATCAGAAGCCGAATTGCGCTTGCAAACCGAGACAGGCTCACCGAGAAACATCCATCAGTTCAGCGGCATAAAGGGTGCACTTTCATCGCCTAAAACTGAATCTACAGTTTACGATGCCCGTAAACGGCCGTGGTACGCGGCTGGACAAGGAACATCCACGCAAACTTGGACATCCATTTATGTCGACTTTAAATCCCTAGAGCTTGTTGGCACCCGCGCGCGGCGCGTCAACAATGTCGCAGGTGAATTTGCGGGCGTTGTCGCAACAGATCTGTCACTCAAGCATTTGAGCACCTTTTTGCGTCAGCTTAAGCTTAGCCCGAATGGCTTCGCCTTCATTGTAGAGCCCGATGGTAATTTGATTGCCACGTCGCGCGGGGCGCATCTGCTCAAAGGGGTTGGCGAAAACAATCAACGGCTAAATGCTGCAGCAAGCGATGATCCTCTAATTGCCGCAACCTACAAAGAAGTGCGCACTCTCATGGCCAAACGCAACGCGGCCGTTAAAGCCCAAACCGCGGTGTTTTCTGGGCCTGATGGCGAAGATGTCCAGGTAGGCTATGCACGCGTACAAGATGATGCAGGGCTAGATTGGGTTATTGCGGTAGCAGTGCCGCGCAATGACTTTTTATCCGGTATCAATGCCAACGTTAAGCGCACTACTTGGCTTGCGCTATTAGTTTGTCTACTCATCATCGCTACTGGTTTTATCGTGCTGGGCACCGTTACGCGTGACTTGCGCAAGCTTACCCAGCTGGCGCGTGACGTGGGTGAAGGCATACCTTTAAGCCCCGTAAACATGGAGCGCAGCGATGAGCTAGGTGATTTAGCCAAAAGCTTTTCAGAGATGCAAAAGCGACTCATGACAGATCGTCTGACCGGATTAAGCAATCGCGAAGCGCTACTGCGGCGCATTGAAGACAGCATTATCTTGAGGCGGCGCAACGGCGACCCGCGCCTATTTGCCGTGCTATTTGTAGATTTGAATCGCTTTAAATCCATCAACGATAACTATGGCCACGATGCAGGCGATCAAGCGCTTCGTGCGGTAAGTGACCGAATGCGCGCTACTGTACGCACGTCTGATTTTGTCGCAAGATACGCGGGTGATGAATTTATTATCATGCTTGACCAGATTGATAATAAACAATCAGCCGAAGCGGTATGCGCAAAATTGCACAACAACCTTGCTAAGCCCATTAAATTACAACTCGCCGACGGCGACATAGCGGTCGAGGTTGGCGCAGCAATTGGCCTAGCCTGCTACCCGAGCGATGGCCAAGATGTTGACTCGCTCATTAAATTTGCTGACGCTGACATGTATCAGAACAAAAAGCTAGATCAAACCGGATAACGCGGTTGACGGGTGTGCAGGGTCGATAAGCTAGGATTCAAAACAAAAAAGCCAACTTCGACTTACGTTGGCTTTTTAAAACATTCACGCTGATAAATTAGATTTTTTGGTCGGGGTGAGAAGATTCGAACTTCCGGCCCCTTGCACCCCATGCAAGTGCGCTACCAGGCTGCGCTACACCCCGACTAAAGACAACATTATAGCCGAAGTAGGCCATAAAACTTTTAGGTCAGCTTGGAAGCTAAAGTAGAACCTTTAAATGCCTGAAGATACCCTATTATAGGGAATCTACAAGCATTACTTCGATAAAAAAATCCATCCATGAGCGTAAGCTAATGACGCTTGTTAGGGTTTTTCGCACCTTTCCGTTAGCTTCTCTCGGCGCCATGTCGCGCGAATCGTTTTCTGCGCTTACTCGAAGGTATCGACGCCGCAGTTACTAGGTATGCGATGTTCGTGAAGGCAACCAATAGTGCGGGGGGGGTAAATCTGCCACTCATCGTCCAATAGTAAGTGATGTCGAAGATGCGCATCTAGCCGCGCGTTGCGCCACATCAAGGCAGCGAGCCGCTCTCACCACGGCGTTGGTGCAAACAAGTATCCGTGTGGTCTAACGGATTTAATATGGCTTGATGGCCCTACGTCATCCTCGAGCTTGCGACGCAGCCGCGAAACTCTTGAATCAATCGAGCGATCGACACCATCATAATCGAGGCCACGGAGCGCCTTCAACATCTCCTGACGCGGCAGTACCCTGCCCGCATTGCTCGCCAATAACCACAATAAATCAAATTCCGCCGCCGAGATATTGATAATCACGCGCGATAAGTCAACTTACCGCGAGAGGCGATCAATCCGCAATTGACCAAATTCCAACAAGTGTACCCCCCCTTTTTTGGCGCAGAAAAGGTTGGCGCTTGCATCATCCGCCGACAAAAAATTATGCCAAAGGTGGTCGGCGTCGGAGTGCGCTGGGTGCGTAAATTCGCCATATTTCGGAGGTGAAGCAGCTGGGCAAAGCGGCGGTGCAAGCGGCCGACTTCGATCGTCATGACCACACCTACGCAGCAGCGCTTTAATGCGCGCAAGCAGTAAGCGCTGCTGCGTAGGCTTTGCGAGGTAGTCATCAGCACCCAGTTCTAAGCCAAGCACTTGATCAAATTCATCGGTACGGGTGGTCAAAATAATGATTGCTAACTGCGACTCGATACTTTGAAGCGCACGACAAACATCAAAGCCATCCAGCCCGGGCAGCGCGACGTCCATCACTACCAGGTCGGGACGCCAGTCCGCAATAATATTCATCACTTGCTCACCCGCGTAGGCGATCATCACTTCAAAATTCCGTTGCCGCAAATAATCCGCGAGGGCATGCACTGCAACAACATCGGCATCTACCAACAAAATACGTTGTCGGCTTTCTGCCATAAAGAAATGCAACTGGTCTTTACCGGGAATTTCTCCGCTTTCAGGGCCGCTAAACATAATATTGGCACTCCTTCATTTTTTAAAAAAAGATAAGACTACGAAACGCTGTGCCAATTTAAATCTTACATCGCGAAAAACGCGAGTATCGAAGCCGGTGGCTGGCTTAAAAGCCATTTCGATTTCTATTCGGTAAGTTGCATGAGTAGTTACGAAGTGAGTTTCCCAATTTTCAAGGTTAAAAATGTGTGATAAGGACCTAGCCACCCCTCTACTAAAATTTGTAACCATGCATCGTCACATACTGCAGGACTAACTTTCTAGCGGGCATAGTTGTACCTCGATGAGACCACTTTGGTCACGTCGTCCGTCACTTAATTACTCGTGGCGAAGCGCATGAATAGGACTTGTACGAGCAACGCGTGTGGCGTGCCAGGCTACGGTAATCAAAGCAATTGCCATCGCTAGCAACCCTGCCGCAATAAACGGCACCGGTGTGAGCGCAATGCGCATGCTGAATCCGTTCAACCACTCGCGCATGAGCCACCACGCCACTGGCCAGGCAATAAGTGTGGCAATAAACACGGATTTTGAAAACTGCCAAACTAATAACCGAACAATGTCGCCCACTTCAGCGCCCAACACTTTACGTACACCAATTTCTTTGGTGCGACGCTCAGCAGTAAAGACAGCGAGACCATACAAACCGACCGCGCAAAGCACGATCGCAATTCCTGCAAACAAGGCACACAAATGACCCCGACGCGTTTCGTTTTTATAGTAGCCAACAATTGCGTCGTCGACTAATTTTGCGGAAAATGGTGTTTCTGGAAAAAGTTGCTTCCAAGCCGCATCCAGCCGGCTCACCATCTCCGCAGGTGGCACGCCTTTATAGCGCACCGATACTGCGGTGAGTCCCTCGTCGCCCCGGACAAATACGCTCGGCAGGACTTCATCCCGCGCAGAACGCATCCGCATATCCTCAATGACACCAACTACCGTTACCGTCATGCGCAACGCTTCCGGCCCACCGCCGAGCTTGAATGTTTTGCCTATTGCAACCTTCGGATCTACTGTATCGAAGAGCTTCAATGCCGCGCGATTAACAATGGCATTTACGCCCCGTTTCGCCGATTCCTCTGGTGATAAATCCGGCCAATCATCATTCCCATATTGTTCGGATAAATCCCGTCCGGCACTCAAGGTACCACCGTAGGTGTTCAAATAACCCCAATCAACAGGGTGCATGCTAACTTGTGGTGATTGCG
>JANNXI010000008.1:0-3060 GCA_031409495.1 Betaproteobacteria bacterium | reverse complement strand
GTCAAATAGTTCAATAGATTTAATCAGCCGTCGATACACCAAGTCATAGCCCGAAATATCAGGCACCACCACGCGCAACAAATAATCTAAGTCGCCACTCATGCGATAAACCTCGACAATCTCAGGTACTTCGGCAACGGCTAATGCAAAGCGTTCGAGCCAAGCTTGATTGTGCTGATTCGTTTTAATGCCAACAAATACGGTCACGCCAAGATTGATTTTGGCCGCATCCAATAACGCGACACGTTTACGAATATAGCCCGCTGACTCCAACCGCTGCACGCGCCGCCATGTGGGTGTGGGCGAGAGTTTGATGGCACTGGCGAGGTCCGCCAAGCTCATCGCGGCATCTTCTTGCAAATACTTCAATATTTGCTTATCAAATCCATCAAGCGTATTTTTTTCCATTATTTTGTGTATTTGTAGAATTAAAAGCTTAAATATGCATTTATCTTGACAAATAAGCAATGTATTTGCGCGGCAACGCCGCTACACTGTTGGCTCATATTATTTTTGACCTAACGAGTACCGCGATGAAATTTTTTACCCAACATCCAGCAAGTATTGGTGAAACCTATTGGCAGCATTTAGGGGTCGCGTTTAGTTTTGCCATCGCCTTATTCGGCGCGGCATTTGCGGCACTGGTGCATGCTTTTTTACCGAGTTGCTTTGAGAAAACGGCGAGCTTAAAAATCACTGAATTACACAACCGCATGGTGCATAATCGCCAAAAGCAAAACACTAATAATCACGGCGCATTAGAAGCAAAATAGCCTGAAAAACTCCGTGAATATTGGGGTTTTAACTTTCAAATGAAAATGTCACAGCGTTTTTTCCCAATTGTGCAATTTTGATATCAACAGGCAGAAATTTCTCGATCACCTTAGCATTGGTGCACGCGTGTTCGCTGGCGCGGATTGCGGTAAATTCTCCTCGCCCCGCTAATGCCATCGGCAACATGAGTTGATCAGCGAGATGTTCGCCTACCGCAGCATCTGATGCGGCATAGGCTTGAACGTCATTGAGCACACGCTTGGCGACCGCCTCGGCGGAAACACCACGTTCGCCGAACGCCGCAAAAACTTCCGTTACCGCCGCGTGCTGACGCGTGATGGTGACGACGTTCCCTGGCCCTTCGTTTTCAGGCAGTGTGGTTAATTGCAATTTTTCTGGCGTCAACACAAGGGCTGCACTAATCACATCTAACTCTCGGCGGGCGACATGACCTGCTACACCTGCGACTACTGCGCAAGCACGGCAATCCAATAATTCGCCACGTGTATTCAACGTAAGTGGCATTAGTTTTTCAACTGGCGAGATGCGAGCCGTAATGCGTCCGCCGCCAGCCGGATAGAAGCCGTGACGTTGCAACGCAAGCTCTACTTTCACACCCATCCGCGCCAGCAACGGCAAGAAAGCATCAGCAATAAATGGGTACGGCGGCGCCATGCTGTTATGTGTGCCGCCTTCTAATGTAATCTCGCTTGAGGCATTTGCTAGCATCAATGCAGGCAACACGGTTTGCAACACTAACGTACAACTACCTGCGCTGCCGATGGCAAAGTGATGCTGACCTGCGCGGATGACATCTGGCGTAAAGCGCAAAGCTGTTGAGCCAAGCGTCGCGCCGTCTACGCGTGCGCCGCAGACAGTCGCTGCTGCATGTACAGCGGTCAAATGCTGCCTTAGCAGTCCGGGTTTTGGTCGCTTTGCGCGAATGTTTGCGATGACAAACGGCGTGCCCGTCACCATCGGCAGTGATAATGCGGTGCGCAAGATTTGCCCACCACCCTCACCAACGCTGCCATCAAGCTCAATACTACTCATGGTAAAACTTCCTTGTTTAATCTTTGTATTTTTGCTTCGCGTCCAGCGACTGATACTAAACGTGCAATCTGCTTACGCTGACGCTCGCTGGCGCGGCAGGGGCGGCATCGAGTCGCCGTGGTGAAAATATCGCCACCTACCACTTCGTACCACCATTTTTGTTGCGCCGCTTTCCAACACTGTGACTCATCGCAATTGCGACACGTAAACGGAATTGGCAGATAGAAACCGCGCACGACCAACGGATGATATTCCAAGCCACAGCAGCTATTGCTCGTCAATGCGTCACGATGAACGGGTGTTGCCCCCAACCCTGTATACAACTGCATAGGGCAGGCTTGTGCTAGCAGGATTGCGGCTGTTTTTTTACGTTTTTCACGCCGCGCCATCATTTCTACGCGACGTTGTTTTCCACTTTTCATGATTCTCTCCTTCGTTTATGGTTAACGAAGGAGAGGGCTCCTCGGTCAGCCTTTTACACAAACCACCTGTTTCAGTGTGTGCACCACTTCCACTAAATCTTGCTGCGCCAGCATCACCGCGTCGATATCCTTGTAAGCCATTGGAATCTCGTCGATCACCTCAACGTCTTTGCGGCACTCCACGCCTTCAGTAGCGCGCTTATGGTCATCGAGTGTGAAACGGCGGCGCGCTTCGTTACGGCTCATGGCCCGACCTGCGCCGTGGCTACAACTCTCGAACGACTCAGCGTTACCTTTGCCGCGCACGATGTAGCTTTTCGCCCCCATAGATCCGGGGATAATGCCCATCTCACCAATGCCAGCGCGCACCGCACCTTTGCGTGTTACTAACACATCTTCACCATAGTGGCGCTCACGCTCCACATAGTTGTGGTGACAATTCACCGCTTCGATGTGGGTCTCAAATGGTTTGTCGATCACACTACTTACCGCGCCGATCACCGCATCCATCATTGCAATACGGTTCATACGGGCAAATTTCTGCGCCCAACCAACAGCTTCCACGTAGTCATCAAAGTACGTTGTGCCTTCGGGGAAATAGGCCAAGTCTTCGTCTGGCAGATTGATGAAATGCTTACGCATATCTTCTTTCGCCTTTTCGATGAACAAAGTGCCAATCGCACCACCCACACCGCGTGAACCTGAGTGCAGCATGAACCAGACAAAATTTGCCTCATCCAGACACACCTCTACGAAGTGATTACCACCACCCAGTGTGCCGAGGTGACGATGGTTGTTGGTGTTTTTCAAG
>JANNXI010000007.1:0-14516 GCA_031409495.1 Betaproteobacteria bacterium | reverse complement strand
GGAGCAGTTGAGTGATGCTCAGCGGTTGAAGGCGATTCTGGCTCGCGCATTTGCAAAATTTATGCTGGCCACCACCGCGCTACCATCCATATTGACCCCAATTCTAGGCCGAATATGACGGTTGACTGCTTTTTTTAGGTTTAAGGGATTTCCGTCTAATTGCCGAACAACGCCGTTTTCTAATAAAATCGCTCGGTCACTATTGCAGGATTGAATATTGTTATCCAGTTGGACGGAATGACGTGTCGGGGAAGGGGCGGCTTGGCCGCACGCTTCGAGACGTGAGAAGAGCAAGTTGTAGTGAAGTATCGTGAGGGGTAATGGTGTGAGACCGCATTTAAGATTTGTAGCAAACAAGCGCAAGACAGGGAAAATTTGATGGCTAGGAAGCGCAAAACAAACCCGTTGGACAACCTGGTCGATTTGGTGTCGCTGCTTCCATGGTGGGCAGGTGTTGTTATTGCCGCCGCAGCATATGTAGTGCTTCACCGCATGGCAGCACCAGTGCATGCAGTTGCGGTTCAGCCTGGCCAAGTCGGAAACCTTATCGGTCACACAGTTATTTCTGTTTTTGCTACAGTAGGTCAGTACGTCGTGCCGGTGTTGGCTTTGATTGGTGCGGCCATCTCATTTTTTCGGCGCAAACAGCGTACCGCCCTGCTCACAGATGTGGCGCAGGCCCAGTGCGCTGACGCTTTGAACGGTATGTCTTGGCGCGAATTTGAAAAGCTTGTGGGCGAAGCGTACAGATTGCAGGGCTATCGCGTAAGCGAAACTGGTGGCGGGGGCGCCGATGGTGGTATTGACTTGGTTTTGACGAAGAACAATGAAAAGTTTCTCGCCCAATGTAAACAGTGGAAGGCCTTCAAAGTTGGTGTAGATGTTGTGCGTGAACTGTATGGCGTGATGGCAGCAATGGGTGCTACTGGCGGTTTTGTGGTCACGTCAGGTCGATTTACTGAAGACGCAAGAGCGTTTGCGGAAGGCCGCAATGTTCGGCTGGTGGACGGTCCATCGCTCTTTTTAATGATTAGGCAGGCGAAACAGTCGCTGACACCTATCGCTCAATCGTCTAGCAACAAGCCCCAAGAATTGGTGCCAAAAGAGGAAAGCCAACCTAGTTGTCCGGTATGTAATTCCGGCATGATCAAACGCATTGCGCGTAAGGGCAGCAAAGCTGGTGGTGAATTCTGGGGATGCTCGAAATTTCCAACATGCCGAGGGGTTCGGCAATTGGGTTAGTTTTAGAAATAGTTCATTTGCTTGGCTACAACTAGCCTAAATGCAAGGGGTGGTTTGTCGTGGTATTTAATCGCAACCCCGCCGAATTTCTCACATTTAAATATGCTGAAGATGCCCTACTTTAGGGCATCTTCAGCCACTCAATACCATCATAAATCTAAGCCTCAATCCCCTGCGTAGCCAAATATTCCTCATAAGTCCCATGATAATCATTCACCCCCGTCGGCGTCATTTCGATTATTCGGGTAGCCAGGCTGGATACAAACTCACGGTCATGCGACACGAAAATTAGTGTGCCTTTGTATTTTTCTAGCGCGGTGTTTAGCGACTCGATGGATTCCATGTCCATGTGGTTGGTGGGCTCATCCATTAGCAGCACGTTGGGGTGTTCTAGCATTAACTTGCCGAACAACATGCGGCCTTCTTCGCCGCCGGATATGACGGTGGCGGCTTTCTTGATGTCGTCGGCGTTGAATAGTAGGCGGCCTAGAATGCCGCGCACCGCTTGGTCATCAATGGCGTCATCACCGGTTGGGCGATATTGGCTTAGCCAATCAAATAGTGTGAGTGGCTCGGCAAATTGGGCGGCGTGGTCTTGGGCGAAGTAGCCGAGGTTGGCTTTTTCGGCCCATTTTATTTTGCCATAAGTAGGCGCTAACTCGCCTGCCAATAACCGTAATAGCGTGGTTTTGCCAACACCATTGGGGCCGATAATGGCGATTCTTTCACCCGCTTCTACCATTAAGTTAATGTTGGAAAATAGCGGTTTGGCCTGACCTGGAAATTGAATAGAAAGCTTTTCAACTTCCACCGCTAAGCGATGGAGCTTTTCTTTTTCATCAAAATCAAAGCGAATGAACGGGTATTGGCGCGATGACGGTTTAACTTCAATCATTTCTGACTTCAATTTTGCCACTTGTTTCACGCGCGATGTGGCTTGGCGCGCTTTGGATTTGTTGGCCGAAAAGCGGCGCACGAAGTCTTGTAAATCCGAAATTCTGTCTTTGGCTCTAGCGTTTGATGCGTTAGCTTGTTCTTTGGCTTGCATGGCCGCCATCATGTATTCGTCGTAATTGCCGGGGAAAACTTGTAGCTTGCCGTAATCTAGGTCGGCCATGTGGGTGCATACTTGATTTAAAAAGTGACGGTCATGGCTAATGATAATCATCGTACTTTGGCGCGAATCGAGCAGGGTTTCTAGCCAACGAATGGTGTTGATGTCTAGGTTATTGGTGGGCTCGTCCAGCAGCAAAATATCTGGGTTTGAAAACAATGCTTGCGCCAATAGCACGCGGAGCTTGAAGCCTGGGGCAATTTCGCTCATCAAGCCTTGGTGCTGCGCTTGCGCTATGCCGACGCCGTTTAAAAGCTCGCCTGCGCGCGCCTCAGCCGAATAGCCATCGTATTCGGCAACCTTGGCTTCCAAGTCGGCCGCACGCATGTAATCGTCTTCAGTGGCTTCCAAGTTGGCATAAATGCCATCGCGCTCGCTTAAGGCCGCCCACAGTTCACGGTGGCCCATCATCACTACATCGAGCACGCGCAAATGTTCAAACGCAAATTGATCTTGGCTCAAATTGCCCATGCGCTCGTGTTTGTCGATAGCCACTTCACCGGAGCTTTGCGCAAGCTCACCACTTAAAATTTTCATAAACGTCGATTTGCCGCAGCCGTTTGCGCCGATTAAGCCGTAACGGTTGCCATCGCCAAACTTGGCGTTAACGTTTTCAAACAGCGGCTTCGCGCCAAATTGCATGGTGATATTACTGGTAACGATCATTTTTTAAGTTCCATATTTAACTGCGCGAATTGTAGCATTCAGCTGTAAAGTAAATGCCTTAAAAACCTGTCATCATCCTTCATTGTTGCAGCGGGCTGCTTGTAATATGCAAAACTCGCCGCATTTCTAACTGTCATCCATCAAATAAAGCTAAATTCATGGTTCCTCACCTCACCACGTCGCTCACCGGTCCTTTGATGGAGCTGGAAAAGAAAATTTTAGATAGTATGCCCGCCATTGAAACGTGGTTTCGCACCCAGTGGCCGATTCATACCCCGCCGTTTTATTCCTCCGTCGATTTGCGTAACGCCGGTTTTAAGTTGGCGCCAGTAGATACCAATTTATTTCCCGGTGGTTTTAATAATTTGAATCCTGATTTTTTGCCCCTGTGTGTGCAGGCAGCCATGAGCGCCGTGCAGCGCGTGTGCCCGGATAAGCAGCGTTTTTTGCTGATACCTGAAAATCACACCCGCAATTTGTTCTATCTAGCTAACGTAGCGGCGTTGGTTAAAATTTTGACCCATGCTGGTTTAGAAGTGCGGGTGGGTAGCTTGCTGCCGGAAATTACCGCACCCACAAAGCTTGATTTACCCAATGGCGACTCGTTGCTGCTAGAACCCGTGATTCGCGATGGCGATAAGCTCACCGTGGCCGGGTTCAACCCGTGTGCGGTGCTGCTTAACAATGATTTATCGGCTGGCGTACCCGCTATTTTGCAGGGCTTATCGCAGCCGGTGGTTCCTCCTCTGTATTCCGGCTGGACCAATCGTCGTAAAACCCTGCATTTTCACGCTTATGACACCGTGGCTGAAGCCTTCGGCAAAATTATCGGCATTGATCCGTGGCTAATAAACCCGATATTTAGCCAATGCGGTAAAGTTAATTTTTCGGCCAGTGAGGGCGAAGAATGTTTGGCAGCCAATGTCGATGCGGTGCTAAACGAAATGAACGTGAAGTATAAAGAATATGGCATCAAAGATAAGCCGTTCGTTATCGTAAAAGCCGACGCAGGTACCTATGGCATGGGTGTGCTCACAGCGCGCAGTGCGGACGACGTGCGCGGGCTGAACCGTAAAGAGCGCAACAAAATGGCGGTGGTAAAAGAAGGCTTGGAAGTAAACGAAGTGATTATTCAAGAAGGCGTGTATACGTTTGAAAACGTCAACGGCATGACGGCTGAACCCGTGGTGTATATGATGGATCAGTTTGTAGTGGGTGGGTTTTATCGTTGCAACACCGACCGTGGCATTGATGAAAACCTAAACTCACGCGGCATGAGTTTTGTGCCGCTGGCCTTTGAAACTAACTGCCAAACCCCTGACTGCCTGGGTGCACCGGATGCACCGCCGAATCGTTTTTATACCTACGGTGTGGTGGCAAGATTGGCGATGTTAGCGGCATCGCATGAGCTATCAGCGTTAAAAAAATCTGTGGTTTTATAGGACGAGCATCATGAAAATCGCCTTCATTATCGATCCCCTCGACAGCCTAAAACCGTATAAAGATTCTAGCGTGTTTATGATGCGCGAAGCTGCGCGTCGTGGGCATACGCTGTTCGTCTGGGAGCCCCGAAATATGGCGCTCTCCGGCCAAGTTGTCACCGCGCAAGCAACGCAAATTACAGTAAGCGAAAGTAACGATAATTGGGTAACGAGTGTTGAACAAAAAGAACATGCATTAACGGAGTTTGATGCAATTTTAATGCGCAAAGATCCGCCCTTTAACATGGAATACTTCTATAGCACCCTGTTGTTAGAGGCTGCAGAAGCCCAAGGTGCCAAGGTGTTTAATCGCGCGAGATCGATACGCGATTACAATGAAAAACTTGCCATCACTAAGTTTTCGCAGTTTATCTCGCCAACCATGGTCGCATCCGACATGCAGCGGATACATGGCTTTATTGACTTGCACCGAGACGTGATTTTGAAAAAGCTTGATGGCATGGGCGGTACCTCAATTTTTAGAGTGCGGGCAGATGACCCAAACCGCAACGCAATTGTTGAGGTGCAAACGGTATTGGGCACTGAAACAGTGATGGCGCAGCGCTACATCCCGGCTATTACACAGGGCGATAAGCGCGTGTTGGTGATTAAAGGCAAACCCGCGCCTTTTGTGCTGGCGCGCATACCCAAAGCAGGTGAAACCCGCGGTAATTTAGCGGCGGGTGGCAAAGGCGTGGCGCAACCGCTAAGCCAGCGCGATCGTGAAATTGCTGAAGCGTTAGGCCCTCAACTAGTGGCAGATGGCTTGTTGCTCGTGGGTTTGGACGTAATCGGTGATTGTTTGACGGAAGTGAATGTAACTTCGCCCACGTGCATGGTGGAAATATTTAATCAAACAGGTTATAACGCGGCGTCGGCAGTTATGGACGCGTTGGGGGCGTAATTCTATTGTGATAGTAAAGTAACAAAAACTCCTGACGCATCGTCTTTGCCGCGTAGGCGGGAACTCAGTGTCATCCGCAAAAGCCGCTGGATTCCCGCCCGCGCGGAAACGACAAAATATGAAGGTTTGTAGTATTTATTTGCCGCTCGATATGGAAGTAGGATAAGTTAAAATGGCTGAAGAAACGCTACAATCGGGCATCTCCAGCCATCGTAATGCGTTGATTTCTCGCTAAAAACTACAAAAACAATATCCGGTCGTAGTCGGCGCCGCGTTCTAAAAATTCGGTCACGGTAACCACTTTGGCTACACCCACTGTTGGGTGCAAAATCTCAATTCCTTTGCCTATTTGCGCCATGCCCGACGGCACGATAAGGGATTCTGCGATTTTTAATACATCTAGTGATGGCATGCGAAATGCGGGAGCGTAGAGGTTCTCGCTCTTAGCTTTTCCCTCTGCAGGGCGTGCGGAGATAGGATCAGGTTTGCCCGGCAGCATCGCTACACCAACATAAATCGAGCCATCTAGTTCTTGCACTAGCTCGCGTACTGCGCCCAAATAATAGCTGCCGCGCTTATCAATTTTTACGCCCAAAATACGACCCATCATCAAGCCGTGTGCGGAATTAGCGGCGCGGAGCAGCCGTAAGGTTGCTTTACCTTCGTCGATGATGCCCCATGTTTCCCGCGAAATCGTTACATCCATGGTTTTCATGCGTTGCGAAAGATTGGAAATTTTGCCGAACATGACCAAATCGTTCATCTGCTGGCGGGTCAGTTCCTGCGGCTTATTGGGTTGCTCAAACATCTGTCCGGTGAGCAAAAAGTGCGTGTCACCTAGTCCAAAACAAACTTCCGCCGCTTCTTCATCGGGCACAATCGGGATGTTGCGTTGTGAATCACCTTCGCACCAAAACTTGTTTAGCCGGATAAGTTGGGCTTGCGCTTCATTGGGTGAAATATCAGTGGGCAATTCTAGGCTGGCTAGGTCGGAACCTTCACCCAGCTTGCGAATGCGGCGGCGCAGAGACCGCGACAAATCTTCGATATTTAAATGCCGCAGGCTCTCGCTTTCTTCAAATAGTCCCGCAAACTCAGACCCAGCTGGCGCTTCTAAATCTAAAATATGGTGCAACCCATTCGGGTTCGGTGTCCCGGTACGTTCGATTGTCACTTTGTGACCGAAGCGCTTCATAATCGCGTCGACAAACTCAATTTGACGCGGTGTGAGTTCATACACATTGGCCGCCTGCCCTAGCACCACAGCGGCATATGCTTGGGTCACGCTGGAGTTGCCATCGGCCACGCCGACGGTATCACGTACGCGCTGGAGCTGGATTCCGCGGTTTTCAGCATCCAGCCATTGCGCATGCAGCCGAAGCCAAAGGCTTGGTTCAAAACGACGATACAAAAAGCTACTCATCAACATTTGCAGGCCAATGTACCGAATGCAGCGCTGGATAATCAACGCGGCGTGCGGAAAAAGTGGATCAGTCGCCACGATGGCAACACTGCTACAGCGGCGGTAGCCGGCTTCCATTTCTTCAGTCAACGCAGTAGAAATTTTCCACGCATTGGAGTCGGTCTGGTTGAGGGGAATGGATTTGGCAAGATAACGAAACCGTTGCTCTGTGAGCAAAAAAGCAACCTTATCCCGCAACATTTCTAAGCAACTTAAGCGATCAATGGGCGACACTTCGATGCGATTCATATAGCGAATCGCATCCAATATGGCCGTTTGGGCTTGTGCTACATTGGTGAGAGGAATGGTTTTAAGCCAATCTCTGCAGGAGCTGGTGTCTTTGAAGAACATACTGTTTTAGCCTGAATTTAGATTGTTTTTGTGGGCGGTGACGATGAATGAAACGCGATTTCGTGGCAAATTAAGTACCCAATTCAAAGTGTAGCGCCAAAACACGCAATTGTAATAACCTTATTTTTTCGTCGTAACTCGCTTGTGACGTAGCTAACAAATGAGGTGTGCCGGGCTTCGCGTCAGTGCTTGCCCAAATTGGGTTGGGAAACGCCGCATCGTCTTCATAACGCGGAATAATATGCCAGTGCAAGTGCGGCGTCATATTACCTAGGCTTGCTAGGTTAATTTTGTGCGGTGCAAACACACCGCGCAGCACGGTTTCAAGCGCTAAAACGGCTGAAAACAGCCGAATTTGGGCGTTTTGTGGCAGATCGGTCATTTCTTTTGCGTGGCTATTCCAAATTACGCGGCAAAACCCAGGATAGAGGATTGCTTCAGGCCCTTCCACCAGAACCACCCTAAATTCGGGTGTTTCTCGTAGCAATAAGCCACCAATGCTATCGCACAAGCTGCAGCCAGCTACTTTTCGCAATGACTGGCTCACGGGTTGCCGAATTGGCGCGTGAGGGTTTTTGATTGGGTTACACCTTCGATGTTGTAAGTCATCGTGGCGGCGTTCGCATTGCTGAAGTCAAACTTCAAACTACCTTCAGACTTTAGCTGACGTAATACCGGATTAAACGGCACGCCGAGCCAAGCCGAATTTTTAAAGCTATACAACGCACCCGAATAACTATTGCCTGCCCAAGTGCCACCAGGCATCACGTACCAAATAGGTTTGCGTTCTTGATTGTAGGTATACCAAACTGAAAACAAGGTGCGATATTGCTGGCTAATGTTTAAACCCCAGCCGTTTTGTGTGGCTTCGCCGCCCCACCATAAGTCGCCTACGTTCAGGCCCGGTGTATTGTCTACAGGGCCAAAAGCTTGGCGTGAGATATTTTTTTGCCCTGAAACACCGTTAATTACGTATTGCAATTGCGCAGTAGAAGCGCTGGTATAAGTAATGGCGGCGCTACCCACTTCGGTCACTTCGTCGGGTTTGCTAATGTTGTCATAGCTGCTGAAGGGCGCGCTCTTAGTTAAATATAGCTTACCAGAGTAGGTATTAAAAGTTGGATTCCACGTGCCGCCCGGCATCACAATCCACTGCGGCTCTCCAGCAGCATCGTAGACATAAAGCACGTTAAATTGCACATTGCCGCGCTGTGCCACCGACATACCCCATCCGCTTTCAGCTTCGCCCGCCCACCATAAATCTTGGTAGTTGGCGGGGCCTGCCGCTGCGCCGGTATTGGCTTTATACATGCCACGGCCGTAGGTGGCGGCAACGAGTGTATTGGCGTCATACCAAAACAATTGGCGTACCCGCACGTTTGAGGGCGCATCACTGGTGGTGCTCCAAGTGGTACCCGCATCTTCGCTGCTAAACACACCGATAGCGGTGGCCGCGTAGAGCCAATTTGGTTTTGACGGATGGCGCACAATATCGTGCATGGTTGTAGCTGGTAAATTGCCGCTGATATTTTTGTATGTTGCGCCGCCATCACGGCTTTCCCATAGACCGTTGGGTTGAAAGCCGTTGTACGCAATCCAAATATGGTCAGGATTATCTTGATTAACGGTGATGCGATTTACTGAGCGATCGACGTTTATGCCGGGATTGGTAATTTGCTGCCATGTTGGTTTGATAGATAAGCCGTCAGTGGTTTTGAAGATCATGCCGCTGTTGTGGCCAACGTAAATAGTACTGGCGCGGCCTTTGGGTATGCCAATGGCCGAAATAAAATTGCGCGAAACGAATAAACTATTGGCTAAATTTGTCGGCGCCGGTGGCTTAATGACTGCCCAAGTTGGCCGCGCTACTTGTTTAAGTGTATTGGTGGCCCATAGTGAATCAGCGCCGCCTAGCATGCGTTGTGGGTCATTCGGGTCGAGCGCAAACGGGGCGATAAAGTTCGCGCGCGCGACGGTGGGATTCGTGGCGCCGCAATATTGGCTACCGGTATTGGCCTCGGTGATGCCAGCGCAAATGTATTGGCGCGTGGTGGCACCTACTGCACGATGAATTGAAAGATAAACATACTCCCCGTAACGAATACTGTCGCTAATCGGATCTACGGCTACAAAGCCACCGTCGCCACCGGCAAAACGATCCCATTTGGTGCCTTGGGTTAAACCGATGGTGCCATTATCCTGCGTGCCGCCAATAATTTTACCGCCAGCGCTCGCAGCCCCTGCACCGCCGTAAAACTGGGTCACGGCCAAGCCGTTATTCATGTTTTGCCAAGTGCTGTCGCCAAAATCAGAATCATTGACTTTAAAAATATTGGTTGCGCGATACACGCCGCCATCATTTCCAAAATACACCACCGGGTTAGTGCTGCTAAAGTTGGGTACTGAAACGATCACGTGATGATCAGCGTGAGGCTGCTTGGCGCCGGGCACGGCAAGTTCCCATGTGGAAATTTTTTCAGATTTTACGCCGCCATCTCTTGATTGATACAAATCTAGGCCACCGAACACTAAATTATTTTCATTCGTTGGATCAACCCAAATCGTGTTGGCGTAATCCCCTTGCTCACTTAAGTGCTCGTGTACTGATTGCAGCAGCCAAGTTTCGCCGCCATCTTCAGATTTATGAATCTCACCCTTGGCGTTATCTACCGAGGCATAAAGCAAATTCGCACGCGAAGCCGCATAAGCAAGTTCGACGCGCGCTGTGGCGTTGGTGGAAGGCACGGAGGCAAACGTCGGTGTTTGTTGCCAAGTCAAGCCGCCATCACGGCTGTAGGCTGCGCGGCCGTTAGCTAATCCTGCTACTGCGTTTTGCGGATTATTGGGATCAAAGCGAAGGTCGTAAACCGGTAAAGTAGCTACCCGTACCCAAGTATTGCCGCCATCAAGTGAGCGCTGAATAAAGGTGTTGGCGGCACTTCTGTCAGATGACGCGGCTAATAGTAGATTGCTATTTTCTGGATTTACGGCAATACGATTGACGTATAGCCATGTGCTGTTACCGTTATCGGTCGTGGTGGCAGGTAAAAAATGCCATGTATTGCCGCCGTCAATAGTTTTATAGATGCCGCCGCCGGGTAGTCCTGCAAGCGCTTCACCAGTGCCCATATAAAGCACATTACCGTTGTTAGGATCCATTGCTAAACTGCCGACAGCGAGGGTAGCCACGGAGTCCGAAGTAGGTCGCCAGTTAAGCCCGCCATCGTCGGTTGTCCATACGCCACCGGAAGCAGAACCGGCAAAAAGTTTGTTGGGGTTGGTGGGGTGAATCACCAGCGACCGTACGCGGCCGCCAACGTTGTTAGGGCCAATGGCTTCCCATGATGTTTTGTTGATGCCGGCAAGTGCCGACTTAGCACCCGACTGCGCTCCCTCACGCGCAGCTGTTTGTGCGGCGTCGCGAATCATGGCGCGGCGCTGTGTCATTGCTAAATTGCGTTGGCTAGTGGTGGGCGGTTTGCCGTTGGCGTCGTTATCTTCATTGGCAAGCCAATTGCGCAAATCCGCATTGTATTTTTTACGATCAGGGTTTTTAAAAGACTGCCGATAGGCCTTAAGCACCGCCACCACATGGGCGCCACCCTTAGCGCAAAGCGCCGAGAGCGATTCACCGGTTTGTGCTTGCGCTCTCAATACCAACTCTTCGGACATTTTTAGGTTAAACGCCACCTGCGCTAACGTTTCATTCGTGCCTTCGCAAGGCCCGTAAATAGGCATTCTTGAAGTATTGCCTGTAGGGGCTGCGACGGTTGCCGTGGCTGGTTCTGATGCCAATGTTGGGTTTGATGAAGGCAGGACTTGGACGCAGCCAGTGAGGACAAGCATCGCAATGGCTAGGGTAGACTTCATGCCAATACCACCTCGGAATTTCAACCTCTTTGGCAATAGCGAATCCACGGGGTTATGACTGTCTGGCTGAATAGAAGAAATTACTTTGAACATGACGTTTATCTTTAAAAAATTAAAATCCCTGCCGTACGATTTGCTTTATTTGCGTAGTGCCTGCGAAAGCACCCGCCGTAAAATTGTAAGTCATCGTAGCTGCATTTGGCGTGGCAAATTGTAGGCTTAATGTGCCTGTTGGTGTGACTACTTTGCGCTTCGGATCATAAGTCGCGCCCACCCAAGGCGATCCGATCACGCTGTACATTACGCCAGAGTAAGTAGTGTTTGTCCATGTGCCTCCGGGCATCACCGTCCATGTTGGCAAGCCATCTAGCCCGTAGCTATACCAAACGGCAAACAAGGTGTGTTGGTTTTGCGCGATATTGATGCCCCAGCCATTTTCTTGCTCGCCCGCCCACCATAAATCACCCACGCTGGGAATCGCGGCAAAGTTAGGTGCGCCAGACGGCTGGCGACTTATTTCTTTTACGGTTTTTACGCCATCGATGGTGGCGGTGAGCGTTGCGGCAGTGCGTGAAGTAAAGCGAATGATGGCGTTACCCTTTGCAGCACCTACCCTAAACTGTTGCGCGTTGTAATTATTAAGTGGTGATGACGTAGGCGCGAAGAGGCCCGCGGTAAATTCGGTATTGTCGGCATTCCAGGTGCCGCCGGGTAGTACCGCCCACGTGGCGCGGCCGCCATTGTCATAATAATAAAGCGCACCAAAAATACGATCGCCATGCTGCGTTAGGCTCATACCCCAGCCATCTTCTAGCTCGCCGCCCCACCACATATCTTGGTAGTTATCGGCCTTGGCCACACCCGGTACGGCAAAGCTAATTAAGCTATTGATGTTCGAGGTACTGTTTGCGATATAGAGCCGATTATTAGGCCCGTTAGTAATGCCTATGGGCGCCGAACCGGCTGAAGGCAGCCTATATTCGGTCATTTCCCCAGCTTGGCTAATGCGCAACATGCGGCTCGCACTCGATAATCCTGTCCACGCTGCGCCATCGGGCGCAATCACGATATCCAGCGGTACGCCACCGCGCGGTGGAATAAACTCAGTGAATACGCCAGCTGTTGACAGCCGTCCGACACGGTTACCGGTGCTTTCTACAAACCAAACGGTGCCGTCGTTGGCAACAGTGATGCCGCGCATATTAACGGATGCCCACGGCGTTTTAAATTGGGTAAACACGCCGGTCGATGAAATACGACCAATCGAGCCGGTGCCTGAATCTGTAAACCAAATCGTGCCGTCTAATCCCTTCGCAATGCCACGACCTACAGCACCCGCCCACGGAATGGTTAGCTCTGTTAGCACGCCTGCAGTAGTCATGCGGCCAATCTTGCCGCCGCCAATTTGCGTGAACCATATGTTGCCATCGGCGCCACTTACAATACCGCGCGGTTGCGTGGTGGCCGTTGGTAACGCAAATTCAGTCACCACGCCAGCCGGAGTAATGCGGCCAATTTTGCCTGCGTCAAGCTCGGTAAACCACATATTGCCGTCGCTGCCAGCCGTGATTGCAAATGGGTTTGCAGCCGGTGTTAGCGTGGGATATTCAGTCGTCCAGCCTTGCTCGGTAATGCGCACAATGCGGCTGGGTGTAGATTGCGTCGCCCAAAAATTGCCGTCAGGGCCATAGGCTACATAAGTGGGCGAATCGCTCGACCCGGCTTTGGTTTCGGAGGCTTGCGCGCGCGCATACCCGTAGCCTGCAAACGTCGTGACGTAAGTGCGGCCATCACTGGCCGCCAAACTCATACCACCCTGCCGTAGCCCGCTGGTAGTAGGTGCGAACCGTAATTTAATGATGCAGCTGGCTGCGCTAGCGAGCGCATTACTGCAGCCGTTATCCGTTACTGAAAAATCACCGCTCGATAGAATTGGTGCGCCAAAACTCATCGGTGCTGCACTAAAAGTCGTCACTTTTAATTCCAAATCGGTATTCGGTGCGCCCACATCGGCGTCACCAAAGCCCACGCGCGTGGCTATGGCCACGCTGTTGTCACGCGCTAAACGCACCGCTGCTGCGGTATCAATAATGCCCGCGCCGCAACGCGTTAGCGTGCAACTACCATCCGGAAAAGGCCGCACGCTGGCCTGCAACATGCGGCGCGCTAAAGCTGGCGTTAAGTCTGGCCGCACGGCCAACATAAGCGATAGGGTCCCGCTAACCACGGGAGCTGAAAAACTTGTGCCGCTGATGCCGGTAGTGATGGGGTTGCCAATCGTGGTGGCACCAGAATTACCGATGGTGACGAAGTCGCCACCGTCGCCGCCTGGTGCGGTTAAGGTCACCGTGCTGGCAAAGTTTGAATATGATGCCTTAGCACCGGTGCGGCCAATTGCACCCACACTAATTACCCCATCGCAACTGGCGGGGCTGCGGGGTAACGCGGTATTGTCATTGCCTGCAGACGCGACGACGATGACCCCTAAATTATTTAATTGCGTGATAGCCGTTTGATAGGCCGTGCCACAAGTATTTAAGCTGCCTAAACTCAAATTTATAATTTTTGCCGGTGTGGTGTTGGCGGGCACACCCACAATTATTTGGCCAGCCGACCACAACATGGCATCAATAATGTCGGACGATAAGCCACCGCACTTGCCCAGAGCGCGAATGCTTAAAATACGCGCGTTCCAGTCCATGCCAACGGTGTTCAAGCCATTATTTGCGGCAGCCCCAATGGTGCCCGCCACAGCCGTACCGTGCCAGCTGGAGTTTTCGACGTCACATGCTTTAAACCGGTCCGTGGCTTTATCAGCAGCGCTTATAAAGTCGCCGGTATCCAAGGGGCTGGCATCGCGCCCGTCGCCATCGGCTGATACGGCGGCGTCCGAAATAAAGTCATGGCCTAGAATTTCGCGCCCGATTAAATCAGGGTGGTTCGTCGCCCCCGAATCAATCACCGCCACAACCGCATCGCGCGAGCCTGTAGTGATGTCCCAAGCCGCTTCTGTATTCACGCCGCCTAAAGGGTCGCGATGATGCCATTGTGCCGTGGCGTTTGGGTCGGTCGCCACGAGGTGCGGATATACCCAATCATCTGGTTCGGCCGTCGCCACATTCTGATTGCGCGCTAATTGCGCCGCAGTAGCGAGCATTTGTGCGCGATCACGCCCGTTACCCACCGCCACCACATGGGCGCCGGTGCCTAAGGTGCGGACAAAGCGTACATCTTCGCCCGCAAGGGCGGAAAAATCAGCGAGATTGTCTTTGAGCAGCGTTTGCGATTTCGCTTTAGCGGTGGCTTGGGCGCCTGCAGTTTTTGCGCTGGATTGTGACGCGCTATAGACTGCATCGTCTTTAAGCGTAACGATGAGTTGCGTGACAGGCCGATTGGGTTGCACGCGGGCATTTTTAGTACTGCCAC
>JANNXI010000006.1:0-2667 GCA_031409495.1 Betaproteobacteria bacterium | reverse complement strand
GTACTCACGTTTTTAGAATTGTTTTTTGTAGCCATTGGCTTTGCACTTTACCTAAACGCGCGTAATTCGCTCGAGGGTTGGGATATTGAGCTGGCGTTTCGTAAGTTGCGCGCTCGTATCGACAGCGCCCCGCGCAAGCATACTCACGCCCCGCCAGCTTTTGATGGTGCTGTAAGCGACACCACAAGCGGCAACACAAGCAACTCAAAAGTGCTGAGCGTTGGCTTAACAATATGTCTAGGGATAGTAAGCGCTTTTTCGTACTCTAGCGACGTACTTGCGGTCGATAAGCCGTTGCCACTCATAGCGGCGGCGGAAGCGACGCAAAATGAGCTGCGTCAAAAAGCTGCGCGCGCGCGCAATGAAGTGCGGTGTGCAGCGTTGGGCTTGGAGTTGAAACCTGAAGTAAGCACTGGTGAGGTTGTGGCCGACGTGGATGAGGACGATACCAGTGCTTGCGTGGATGGAACTGCTGCGATAGATACTCTGAAAAGTCCCGTAAATAGGGCGTCTTCAAACACTTCTTCTACTTTTGAAAATGCGTTGAACGGGCAAACCCGTGAGGCGCGACAGGACGCGGTGGATGCTTTAGAAAGCGATCCGCGCATGGGTAGCTCACGAGAAAATTCTCGCCTTCGATACGTTGGGCCCAAATGGGAAAGTGAAAAGAAAAAAGAGAAGCAGCCAGATTTGGGTTGGTTAACATCGGGTATCGGTTACTTAGCGGAAGCATTTAAGTATCTGGGCTGGGCGGCATTAATTGTGCTGGTTACCTACCTAATTTATCGTGCCCTTAAAAACGCGGGCTGGCTTGAATTGCGACGCGCGCGCGCGCCGCTGCCTGAAACCTTGTTTGGTTTAGATGTACGCCCTGAATCTCTGCCGGACGACGTGCCTGCCGCCGCGCGTATACTGCTCCAAGCTGGTGACGTGCGGGGCGCTTTAGCGCTGGTATATCGCGCTTCCCTAATATTTTTATTGCAAGACGGTAAAATTGAAATCGCCACTGGCGATACCGAAGGCGAATGTTTGCGCCGAGTACAAGCAGGCTACAGCGACAAGCCGAGCTTTAGCACGATGATGCGCGGCTTGTTTAACGCCTGGTTGTGGGTCGCTTACAAACGTGCGCCGCTGGCCATGGCTGAATGTGAGCAACTCATTACCAATTGGCAGGCGGAAATGCAATTTGTCCGAGCCGCAAATTTAGCCCAAGCAGCAAAGGGTGACGCCCGTGGCTAGATTACTTGAGATGTGGCGAGATTTATCGACGTTGGGAAAAATAGCGCTCTGTGTTTTCCCGTTTTTTTTGGCCTTCATCGTCTACGCCCGTATTTATTGGTACGAAACCGAAACCTATAGCGAAGATGTGGGCTTAAATGGCGAGGCTGCAACGAATCCATTTTTTGGATTTGAAGTACTGGCCAAAAATAATTTAGATGCCAGTGGCGGTAGTTTTACCAAACTTGAAACATCAGTAAACGTTGCAGACTATCCACCCGAAAAATCCCTGCTCATGCTCAGTGCTTGGCGTTTATCGCGCATGACGCCGTTGCGCGTAAAGCAAATTAAAGCATGGGTAGAGCGTGGCGGCACATTAGTGCTAGAAGCTGAACCGCTTGCGCAAGAAGACCCATTACTGAAAGCCTTCGGGATGGAGCGTTGGCGTGTTGCCTTTCGTAAGGGCGGCTATGTAGAATTAGCACCGAAAAAATCTCCAGCGGGTATGGACGGCGCGGCTGACGATGATGACGATGCTGTCCCACCGAAAATTATCGCAAAACAGATCGAAAAGGTCATGGGATTAATGACCGGTGCGGTGAAGTTTAAGTGGGATGATGGCGAGTACTACAGCGTAAAACTTGGTGAGCCAGTTACGTTAAAGCTGCTTAAACCGGAGGACACTGATTTTTCGGTGCGCGGCAATGTGGGTAATTCGATCTTGAAGCGCCAGTTTGGTAAAGGCCAAGTGGTGGCTTTAGTCAGTTTTGCATTTATGCGCCGTGCGGCTATTTTAAAAGACGATGCAGGGCTATTTGCGATGCGGCTATTGGAACCCAATGCAAGGCCAAAACCCTTGGTGCCCTTGCGGCAAATCGCGGCTGAAGCCGCGGCGGCGTCAGGCTTGATCGCAAAGGATAACAGCACAAACACGAGCGATACCGCCACGCTTGCACCGTTGCTGGACGTAAAGTTGCCGGCGAATCCTAGCGTAATTGTATTGGGGCTGCACATGGAACCTAAATCGCTGTTGCAGTGGCTTACAAAGCACGGCATGCCCGTGGTGTTGGCGGCGGTGGCGCTTCTTCTATTTTGGCTATGGAGCATCATTCCACGTTTTGGACCAATTGCAGCACCGCAAGTGGAAGTCCGGCGCAATATTGCCGACCACTGGCGAGCCGCGGGCCAATACCTGCTTGGGCGGCGCAATTGGAAAGGTCTGCTGCATGCCCCACGCACGCGCATATTGCGACGCTTACGCTCACGGTTAGGGATGGTGATAGGCGCACATCATGCCGCCAATGCGACTGTGTCGGTAGATAGCTTAAGCACTGAGCAGTTGGCAAGACTGGAGCAAATTTGCAAAGTTTCGGCTGGTCGAATTCATTCCGCGCTACACGCCGAGCCAAGTACGCCGAGTCAATTACTGACTTTTATGGTCACACTGCG
>JANNXI010000005.1:0-34702 GCA_031409495.1 Betaproteobacteria bacterium | reverse complement strand
CGCTTGCTGCCGTACACATCGGTCGATGAATATGGCGCCACCTTTGCTAAATGGATGGGTGCCACGAGTGCTATAGAGCTCACACAGGTATTTCCGAATCTAAATCGGTTTGCACGGCAAAATGGCCTGGCGTTTTTGGTTTAACCTTGCTTTTCACCAAAAATATCTCCTCACGCGCCCGCCAATGCGTTGCGAATGACTGAGGAGAGGAAAGGCAAGTAGTCGGCGCCAAATTGCAACTGGGTAATACTACACGCGCGGCACCAAAAAGAAGTACATTTTATAGAGGCAGCGTTCGTGTAGCGGTGACGCACCGCGATAAAAAATACCTAAGCATGTGGATTCGTAAGCCACCAAAATATCGCCAAATAATGGCTGTAGATGCCCTATAATAGGGCTTTTACAGCCATTTCCTGATGAAGCCTGCGCCATGAATATTTCCCCTACCGATAAAATAATCAACTTTTTGCGCCAAGAAGTTGGCTTATCTGTGGGTGAGGATTCACTGCCCGACAACACTTTTTTACCCGGCGTGGAAATTCGCGGCGTGAAGATCGTGCTGGATCGACCTAAGCTAAAAAATTGCGGTGACTTGCTGCACGAAGCGGGGCATTTGGCACTCCTACCCGAGGCGGTACGTGCGCGGCATCGGGCGATTGGCTCGTCGATTCCCGCGGAGTTGATGGACGAGATCGAACTTGGTGCGTTGGCGTGGTCGTACGCGGCTGTCGTACATTTAGGGCTGCCTCCGGAGCTAGTGTTTCACGCAGATGGCTACCACGGTCGTAGCGAGGGCTTGTTACTGGGCTTTTCGCTGGGACTATTTCCGGGCTTGATGCAGCTTGAAGTCACGGGGTTGGCTGCAGGCGAAAAGCGTGCGGTGGAACTTGCTGTGCCACCATTTCCTGCGATGTTGCGCTGGGTGCGGGATTGAAAAGACAGTTTACTGGCCGTAGACCCAGAAAACTGCAACAAAAAACTACATTTTCGTAACTCCGCCATTTTTTAATGGACGACGCATTTTTTCGCACAGAGCATTATTAAATGCACCAACAACTAAAATACTTAATATTTTCAAGCACTTAAATATAAACATCCAAAATTGCGCACCAGCTCTATGCACCGAAAGCATAACATTCGAATACCACCTCTAAATTGGTATGGGATAATTACAGTTCTGTAGTTAAAATTCCGCTTAAGTTGATCCCACTCATCCCCGCTCGGAGCCGCTATGCACGCAATGGTTAAACCTGTTTTTGCCCAAGATGCAGCTAATAATCCCACCAACAACCAAAAATTATTAGCATGGGTGGATGAAATTGCCGCGCTAACGCAACCGGACAAAATCTATTGGTGCGATGGCTCGCAAACTGAATATAACCGGCTTTGCGAAGAATTAGTTGCTGCTGGCACGTTTATCAAACTAAACGAGACCCTACGACCAAACTCATATTTAGCTTGCTCCGACCCATCTGACGTGGCGCGAGTTGAAGACCGCACCTTCATCTGCTCCGAAAACAAAGACGATGCTGGCGCCACCAATAATTGGGAAGCGCCAAATGTCATGCGCGCGAAGTTAAGCCAGCTTTTTACAGGCTGTATGCGCGGCCGCACGATGTATGTGGTGCCGTTTAGCATGGGGCCAATTGGCTCGCCTATTGCGCATATTGGTGTTGAAATTTCAGATTCGGCTTATGTGGCCGTGAACATGCGCATCATGACGCGCATGGGGCAAGCCGTGCTGGATGTGTTGGGCGATGATGGTGATTTTGTGCCGGCGCTGCATTCTGTTGGCGCGCCGCTGGTTGAAGGCGAAAAGGACGTGGCGTGGCCGTGCAATAAAGACCATAAATACATCGTGCATTTTCCTGAAACTCACACCATTTGGTCGTACGGTTCAGGCTACGGCGGCAACGCGCTGCTAGGCAAAAAATGCTTCGCGCTGCGCATCGCCAGCGTGATGGGCAAACAAGAAGGCTGGCTTGCCGAGCACATGCTAATTTTAGGGGTGGAAAATCCAGAAGGCAAAAAGCACTACGTTACCGCGGCGTTTCCATCAGCGTGCGGCAAAACTAATTTTGCGATGCTGATTCCCCCCGCACCGCTGGCCGCGCAAGGCTGGAAAATTACCACGGTAGGCGACGATATCGCATGGATAAAACCTGACGGCAAGGGCAAACTACGGGCTATCAATCCAGAAGCCGGTTTTTTTGGCGTAGCGCCGGGCACATCGGATGAAACGAATCCAAATTGCATGAAAACGCTAAACGCCAACGTTATCTTTACCAATGTGGCACTCACCCCCGAAGGCGATATATGGTGGGACGGCATGACTGCAACTGCTCCGCCTCACCTCACCGATTGGCAAGGCAAACCGTGGACGCCCGATTGTGGCCGCCCTGCAGCCCACGCCAACGCTAGATTTACCGTATCTGCCAGCCAATGCCCGTCGCTTGACCCGGCGTGGGATGATCCTGCAGGTGTTGAAATTTCGGCCATGATATTCGGCGGTCGCCGCTCAACCACCGTGCCGTTAGTAACAGAGGCAAACAGCTGGGATGAAGGCGTCTACATGGCAGCCACCATGGGTTCCGAAACCACAGCCGCCATCACCGGCCAACTAGGTGTAGTGCGTCGCGACCCCTTTGCCATGCTCGCTTTTTGCGGCTATAACATGGCTGATTACTTCGCCCACTGGTGCAACATCGGCGCAACGCTGGGCACAAACGCACCCAAGTTGTACTGCGTAAATTGGTTCAAAAAGGGAGCGGACAATAAATACATGTGGCCAGGCTACGGCGACAATATGCGCGTACTTAAATGGATTGTTGAACGCTTGGAAGGCACAGCCAACGCAGAAGCCACGGTGCTGGGCGCTATCCCTAGGTTTGAAGATCTTGATTGGGCAGGCTTAAGCTATTCCCAAGCCACGTACAAAAATCTAACCGAAATTGATGCATCGCACTGGCGGCAAGAGCTGCCACTGCATGGGCAGTTGCTGGCAAAGCTGGGTGACCGCGTGCCAGAACCGCTGCAGCAACGGTATCGGTTTTTGACGGCGGCTATTGGGGTTTAGCAGCGGTTTGATATGCCTGTAGATGCCCTAAATTTGGGCGTCTACAGACATACTACTTCCCATTCACGGTGCACTGCCACGAACCTGTCGCAACAGCTGCCTACTCTCACGCAGCAATATTTCAAAGCGCCCACATTCGGACGGGTGCGTAAGGCGCTTATTGCGGCTATCGCGATTTTCCCGCGTCGATCAAGTCATCCAAAGTTATCGCCCAGAAGTGTCTTGGTAGATCGACCAGCATACCCCGCGTATTTTGGAACGCCGATTCGCTTGTTTCGTTGAAGGCGCGTCGAGCTAGCTCGGCATCTACCAAACGTAACGGTGTCCGTCCCTGTACATGCGAGCTTGCGCCGGCAGAAAGCAATGGTCGGCTCGCAAGTAACTTTCCGCTTGAATCGCCGATGGATACCGTTGCAATCAGATGCAACACAGAAACTGTTGTCCTGCTACCAAATCCCCGTGCGTAAAATCCAAGGCCCGCAAAAAATTGGTTTGTTCCTGCCAAAAAATCAGGCACTTCACGAGGGGTAATAAGCACAAAACCATCTACCTTATGCTCTGTACCTAAAGCACGAAGTGTCGACTCTATATCTTTCCAATTTGGTGTCGAAAATGCTGGCGCTTTCCTAGGACCGTTGGGATTATTGACAGCTAAGAGCTGAGCCCGCGTGCCCGGCAATGTCATTCCAACTATGCCGCGTTCCTTTAAAGCCCCCATGATTTGGGTCTCGAACTCATCATCCAAACCCCAGGCGGTGATATCCTTTACTTCGTGCTCATTACCAAGAACAGTCAAACCTGTATAGCGCCGCTGTAGCTGCGCCGCTGCGATTGAGACAACCAATACGCGTTTCAACGACGCAGAGGCATTTGCTTCCACGCGAGTCGGCACACTTGCGCAGCCTGCTAATAAAAAAGCGGTAAGCGCCGCCGCAAACAACCAAATTCTAGCCGCCATTTGAAAAAATTCCTTTGCACTGTAATTGAGGTGAGGCGATTACTGTACCAAATTCGAGTGCGTTTTACTTCAGCCACACAAATTGCCGCCAATCTTGCCCGAGTTTGCGCCACAATATCCCCGCCAAACTGCGCATCTGATCCAACCCAAAACGCACGCCGCGCGCCCGCAGGGCAACCCATAGCGCTAATGAAAAGCTCACCGTTAAGTTAACCAAGCCCACACAGGCAATGCCCACAAACGCGTGTAGTGCCACCAGTGGATCAACTACAAAATTAAGTGACACCATCGAAAAGCCAAAGTAGGCGGCTGAAAATGTGACGTGGCAAACATCGAGCGGCAGGCCGGTGATGTAACCCAGCGTGGGCATAGCACCCAGCATGAAGCCGAAAAAAAAGTTACCCGCCAACGCCCCCAGATTATTGTCCAAATACGCCGCTAAGCGGTGCCGCCCCGATTCACCCAATAGCGTTTTTAGCCACCGCGTATCTTCAATTCGTTCGCGAATCCGCTCATAGGCTGCCAGATTATCGTAGTAGCCAGAAATTAAGCCCGCTAAAAATAAACACACTCCGGCGATCGCGGCGTAGAACAATGCAGCGCTTTTTAACGGTGAAATTGACAGCAGTAGCGCATGGGCTTTCTCAACATTTACGAGCGGTTGCCCAGTAATTTGTGCCGCTATAAATGCAATGACCATCGCCGTGGGCAATGCAATGACCACATTACCAAAAATAGCTGCAATCTGCGTGCGGAATACATCAACAAAGACAGTGGCCAAAGACTCAAGCTCGCGCAACTTACCCCGAATCTCACTAATTGCGGCGGCAATCGTTGCCGCCGTCATTGCTGGTTGTTTAGTGGCTACCGTAAAATGCAGCACGTGAATGAGGATAAAACCAATAGCGTAATCAAGGCTGTAAACAAGCGCGTAGCCTAACGGTGGCAAGCTTAATGTAGCTAAACTAATTTTTACCAAGGCCATGAAACCTACAATTAAGCCAGCGCCCATGGCTGACCGCCACATCGCAAAATAGTCATCGCGGGTAGTGGCAATATAGTGCTCACCCGTGCGACTGGCGTTATGCGTTACCCGCAGCGCCAATAAACCGACGGTGCGCGCTACCAGCGAGCGCACGCCGCGCCGCCGCGCTTCACCCTCGACAACATCGCCTACGAAATCAATCCATAACAATGGTAAATCTGCCTTAACTGGTGCAATACAATCCTTGGAAACGTCCGTATTTAGGAAATCTTCAGGTAGTGGTATACCTGCCTTATTCGTCTCGTCGCAATAAAGCATGCTGAGTAATAATTCTAGGCGGCGCAATGACTGCTCAAGGCGCACCAATAAATAAGTGATACTTAGGCTGGTGCCGTGGCTGGCAGCGCGACTACGAATGCGCACAATGGCTTCTCGACATTGCGCCACCAACACTGCGGTTTGTGGCTCTGCCACCTCATCAACGCTTGGTGCATCGAGCGTGGCGCGGTAACGCTGCGCAGCTTGATGGGTGCTTAACGCCAACGCCAAAAACGGCGAATCACGCTCAGCCAATCTTGGATAAAGCCGCATCAATTCTGGGTCTAGCCCAGTTGCACCGATACGGGTAGCTAAATGATCGGTTGCATCCAGCATCTGCAATTGCATATCGCGCCAAAGCGAACAAAATTCTGGGTTTGCGTTCGCGCCTTGACGACTATGGGGCTGTAATGCCTGCCAAAAACGCAGCTTTAACGCTGCATCAATACTATTTACCCATATATAATCGTCACGTTGATGAAAAATTTGATTAGCGCAGTCCAGCACATTATTGGAATCCACTATTGCTGGCAACGCGCGCGCAACTAACCGACGCCAGCACTCAGAGAAAAATCCGGTGTCAGGCAAAATACCGCTGTCAGAGAAAAAACTGACTTGTCGACGTTGTAAAAATAAGTTCAGAATATGCTCGTAGAGTACCTTATTTAGGCTGTTTACAGTCTCTTTCTGCGCTGATTCTAGCGCCTCACAGAGCGCTAAAAACCGCGCATTGGCAAGCACAGCATTTTCTGCATTGGACGGACGTAAGGCATCAACTAGGCGTGTCAAGCAGCCGATGCAATCTGTTGCAACAACGTCCACTTGCGCCATGTTTTGCAGCACGCGCGCAAGCTTAGGATGGCTTGCGCTTAAAGTTGGTATGGCCATAAATTGATTCCAAAATGATTGCGTGGGGACTAAAGCTATAGCATTCACAGAATTAATGCTGTGCGGCTCTTAACATTACAAAATGGCAACACCGCATCCCAGCCACAACAGGTTCAGCCGCCGCGCAGCATTGGCGGATGGAGCGCCAGCGCATTACCCTGCCTAAATAGCTGCGCTGGCCTGCCGCTTTCACCACTGGTTTGCGCATCTGTGGCCTCTACAAAGCCTGCTGTTTTAGTGACTTTGCGATGAAAATTTGGCGCATCCAGTGTGCAACCCCACACCGCTTCATAAACTTTTCTTAGCGCATTGATGGTAAATTCAGCGCCGCAAAAGGCCGCCGCAAGTGGCGTATATTCTAACTTGGCACGGGTGCGCTCTACCCCTGCTTGCAAAATAACATCGTGATCAAAAGCGAGCTTTTCAGCACCTTCAAACAACTGCGATATCGGCACAATGGCTGCAAAATGGGCATCTCCACCTGCCTTCGGTTCTGGCAAGTTGGGCACGAACGCGAGATACGCTACGGCGATAATATGCTCTCTGGGGTCACGATTTGGGGCGCCAAAAGTGCCTAATTGTTCCATGTAGCCAACCTGTGCTGCCGCAATGCCAGTTTCTTCAGTAAGCTCGCGCTGCGCCGTGGCTTCTAAGCTTTCGCCTGTGCACACAAAGCCACCAGGTAGCGCCCATTTGCCCTTGAATGGCGCTATACCGCGCTTAATGAGCAATACGCAAAGCGCGGCGTCGCGCACGGTGAGCACAACGAGGTCAACGGCTACGGGTAGGCGTAATATTGAGGGGAATGACTGCGATGTTATATATTTTTTATTTGTCATATTGACAATAATTAATTAAGTGGGGTAATATTGTCTTACTGACATTAAATAAGACTTACCCCGAACAATAACACAAACCAACTGGAGCTTAAAATGAAATCAGTCCTCCCTGCATTGCTTGTTGATGGCTATAAAGTAGGTCATGTACTTCAATATCCGATCGATACTCAGTTTGTTTATTCTAACCTCACCCCGCGCAAAAGCCGCACTGGCAGCGACACCCACGTTGTGTTTTTTGGGTTGCAATATTTTATTGAAGAATATCTAATTCGCCAGTTTAATGAGAACTTCTTCGCCCGTCCCGAGGCCGATGTATTGGCTGCCTACCGTCGCCGTATCGACAATTACTTAGGCCCAAATGCAATTAGTTATGATCACATTACCGCCCTGCACCGCTATGGCAAATTGCCCATAAAAATCAAAGCATTAAAAGAAGGCACCAAGGTTCCATTTGGCGTGCCAATGCTAACCCTTTGCAATACTGCGCCTGAATTTTTTTGGGTGACCAATATGCTGGAAACCATTATGTCTGCTGTGCTTTGGAAGGGCTGCACATCCGCTACTAGCGCACATAAGTTTCGCCAAGCATTTGAAAAGTTTAGCGCACTCACTGTCAATGGAGATGCCAACCCCTTCATTGATTGGCAGGGCCATGACTTCTCGTTTCGCGGTATGTCGGGCCTTGAAGATGCGTGCATGAGTGGCGCTGCGCATTTACTGTCCTTCACCGGTACTGACACCATTCCGGCAATTGATTTTTTAGAAAACTATTATGGTGCGGATGCCACCAAAGAGCTTATCGGCGGATCAGTTTCAGCCACAGAACACAGCGTAATGTGTATGGGCTTGGAAGACTCAGAACAAGAAACGTTTCGCCGCTTAATTCAAGATGTGTACCCAACAGGTATCGTTTCTATTGTTTCAGACACATGGGATTTTTGGAATGTACTCACCACGATTTTGCCTGCATTAAAATCACAAATTCTGGCGCGCGATGGCAAAGTAGTGATTCGCCCAGATTCTGGCGATCCGGTAAAAATCATCAACGGTGATCCAGCCGCTACCCCGGGAAGCCCCGAATTTAAGGGCGCTATACGTTTATTGGATGAAATATTCGGCAGCACCATCACCACGCGCGGCTATAAAGTTTTAAACTCACACATCGGTTTGATTTATGGCGACAGCATTACCCCAGAACGTCAAGATCAAATATTGTCCGGCTTGCAAGCCAACGGCTTTGCCAGCGATAACGTGGTGTTAGGTATTGGCTCATACAATTATCAATACGTTACCCGCGATACCCATGGCTTTGCAATTAAAGCCACGTTCGGCGCCACAAAATCAAAGGGCGATGTAGCGATTTACAAAGACCCAAAAACGGATGACGGCACGAAGCGTTCAGCGAAGGGTTTACTTCGAGTTGACCGGGTGGACGGCGCACTCAAACTGACCGACAATGTAAGCCGTGCAGACGAGGAAGGTGGTGAACTTGAAACCGTGTTTGTCGACAGCAAGCTAGTACGTTTTGAATCCTTGGCGCAAATTCGGGCGACCTTGAAAGCACAATAATGATGACCTTCATCAATCTTAATAACCCTGCATTAGGCGAGCTAAGTTTTAAACAGTTTAGCTATCCCGATGGTCAACCGCATTGCGAATTTGCGGTTGATGCGGTGCGAGATGCAGCGAGCAAAGGTAGCATTGAACTCGTTGCCGCAATTCACAGCGGCAACGATATTCTCAATATAGGCATGGCTGTAGATAGCCTAAATTCGGCTCTTTCCGGCCTAACGGCTACGGTAAACCTAAATATTTCTTACTTGCTCGGCGCGCGCATGGATAGGCGCGTTGCGAACGGCCAACCCGCAACCCTTGCGGTGGTTGCCGCGATGCTCAACACCATAAAAGGCCTCAATACATTACGCATACTTGACGCACATTCACACGAGACCTTTGCGCAGCTACCTACTGCAAAGGCGTTGCACCCAGACGGCTTGGTGGCCCACGCCATCTCACATTTGCAACAGCAGCATGCAGCCGATCCCGTCATTGTGATTCCCGACGCCGGAGCCCGACCTCGCACAGGCGCAATTTTGCAGCGACTGGCAGCGCACAACGCCACCGCGCAGTGCAGCAAAAAGCGCGATTCACAAACCGGAAAATTATCCGGTTTTCAATTTGATTCAGGCGACGTGAAGGGCAAAGTAGCGCTTATTGTTGATGATATTTGCGACGGTGGCGGTACGTTTTCGGGCATCGCCAACTTACTTCGCGCCCAAGGTGCTACGCACGTCTACTTATGCGTAACGCACGGCATTTTTTCAAAAGGCATTGAAATTGATGGGATAGATGCAACGTTTTGCAGCGATTCATATCGGGTGCCTAAGCAAGCGGGTTATGACGTAAGCCCAGCGCCTTTAAACGACGATATTTTGCACTACAGCTGTGCAGCCAAGTTGCGTCTAATCGTAGCTACACGGTTTGTGGAACGAGTGCTGGGGCGTATTTAAAAATAGTGTTGTGACTTCGAAAATATAACCTGTAGATGCCATAATATAGGACATCTACAAGCATATAAACATTCATTCTTGGCACAAAAGTGGATCATTAAACCGTCGCTTCACTTCGCCTTAAACCGCATCAAGGTGCGCGTTTGCGCAGGTGCGTCGCCAAGCTTGAAAGTAAATTTAGCGAATTGCTCTACTGTTTTGATGCCGGCATTTTGACTGTATTCACCAAAGTAAAAAGACAAATCTGCAGTGCCCACGGTAGTGAGCTTTGTTGTTCCCACGGGAGGCGAAACGGTGCCAGGTGGCTTGCTCGTTTGCCACACGTCGACGGGGCGCGTCGATGCCGTTGAGAACCAAATTGGCTGGAATACATACCACGCCGGTTTTCCGTCTGGTGTATACGTAAACCATGCGGCCAAAGTATTGTCCAGACGATCCTGCCATATAAAAAGCCCCCAGCCTGAATCCCTCTCATCCCACCAGTGACCAGAGACGTCGAGAGCCGAAAATCCGTACGGCTTGGGGTAAGACTGCCGCGTGCGTCCATCAGTCACGGTAAAGGGCTGTCGATTGACGTCGAGAGGGGACTGCTCAGAGGCATATGGCAGCGTACACGGGGCACCTATTGTAGTTAGGGTGTACGCGCCCGCGGGTAGCCTACCGAGATCAACGGTATCGATGTGGCGACCGCCCGTATCAGGTGGTGCTGGAAAGATAGGTGCTGAATCGGTATCCCATAGACCAAAATTGATTACTATTTCATTGTTTTGCATCGATACCCTATAGTGCGGCGGATTGCGAATGCAAAAACGTCTCGGTTCAAATCGAACATACGTGATACTGTCCATTGAGTTCGGATTATTCGGCACAATTCCGGTTCCTTTAAACTCAATTTGAGACTCGGCAGTTCCATTGAAAGCCAGCAGTAGAAATAACCCACACGCCGCTGTAATTTGTCGTTTGTTCATGACCGTCCCTAGAAATTCCTGCAACTCGCACAATGAAAGCTGCAGGCGACGCTTTAAAATTACGGCATACGCGGCATATACACCGGAATAGTTTCAGCATCATTTACATCCATGTATACCAGCTTTGCCCGAACCGCTTGTTCGAGAGTAGCAGCGGAAAATCCCAATGGGTTTTGCTCCAGTAACTTCGCCGCAAACCCTACGACATGTGGCGCTGCCATCGAAGTACCTGAAAGCAGTTGATAGGGGATGCTGCCCACGTTGTTCCAATAACGCGATCCCGGACTACTTGTCCAAGTGGAGAGGATGTTGGTACTCGGCGCCCACATTTCTACACAAACGCCATAATTTGATCCGCCGCCAGTGCCACTTGGCGACAGTGGTTCGTATACACCGGCTGGTACAGGCTGCTCAGATTCATTTAGTCCACCAACTACAATAATTCCATCGCTAGGGTTCGGCGTCCCACTGGCATTCCCGTTATACGCTCGATTACATGCGGGCTCAAAATTATTACCTGCGGATTGCACTATCAAACTTCCAGGGTACCAAATTGGTATCTCATTCAAACATGAAGCGTGGCACGGCTGCATATCAATATACCTCCAAGTCGGCGTCGCAACTGCCTGCATCAGTGTGGCGGTGGCCGAGCCTGCAGTATAGGCACCAAAAGATGCATTCAAAGACAAATTTACAATTGCAGTTTTTTGCGTATAGGTCGTTTCAACCAACACAAACTCGAGCGCCTGGTTCAACGAAGCAAGCGAATAGCCGCCCAAACCCACGTTTGGATCCTGTCCGCCGAAAATTCCAGAGCAATCACCAATATTGCTGTTAAAAACGTACTCAAAACCTCCGTTCAAAAAACGTCGGTTCATCTCTCCAGTCGCAACGGAGACAACCTTGACGCCGGGTAGCATACCTACTGTTCCAAAAGAATTATTCTGCGCCCCGATAATCCCTGCGACGTGCGTTGCATGCGGCCAACAGCCAACTGGATTGTGCGTCGCACTATTGGGCATTCCAGAGCTCATGGCATTTGCGTTGAACTGATTGCCCGGAAACATGCCAGGCAAA
This sequence comes from Betaproteobacteria bacterium, assembly GCA_031409495.1. GTDB lineage: Bacteria > Pseudomonadota > Gammaproteobacteria > Burkholderiales > Usitatibacteraceae > JANMDR01. Next base: position 23,083 of record JANNXI010000005.1, on the reverse strand, counting down.
TCAGCATGAATTTCGACCCCTGTATCGATCACATAAACTGTCGCACTGCCGTTTGACGGCGAAGGGGCAGGGTTGTTCATTGCTTTTATCCCCCAGGAACGCGTTTGTCCACTGGGGTCTATCGAGTTCGTCCAAGTGGCAGACATCTGCACAGCGCGATCCTCCGTCAAGGATACAACGCGTTTATCATCGGCAAAAGTCTTTGCTTGTTTTTCAGTCAGATAGGCCACGAAGCTAGGTACGACCAGACCCGTTGAAAACAAAACCTTTACTTCGCTATTTTTGGACTCTATTACCGAGTTAATGTACTCATTTGTGACCGCCACTTTCCAGTTAATCGCAGCCTTAATATCTTTAAACTTTTCTTTTGCCTTTGCCGAATTATCTGCTTCCAACATAACAATGTACCGAATTCGCCCTTGGGCGTCAGTGATCGGTTTTTCAGCTTTGAACCATTTGCCAACATCACTTTCGGAGGCGGCGTACGCTGATCCGCAAAGCCCAGCCGCCGCCGCTATAAGCGAGCTCGCGATAATGCTGGCCAAATTACTACGTGACTTACGCAACGCAGAATTTAAATATGAATTTTCACCACATACGGGGGGTAATGCTTAATCGTAAACTTGTCATAATATTGACTTTGAAATGATCCAACGGGTTTAAGAGAGCAACTGTGTAAAAACCGAGGTCGCAGCGTATTGATAATACACCCAAAGTTAGCATTTAACACATTTATATTCAGACACGAATACTACTTCTGCGTATCAAACATTCCGCTTTAGCAAATGCATTGCCGACATGATGCTCATCAATTCAGGTGCTGTTGCGGCTATACACAACGGTCGGCTATCTGCTTGGTCGCTGCCTCGCGTCTACGATTTTAGAGAGCAGGCATTGCTTGTAGATTCCTAAAATAGGGTATCTACAGGCATGTCTCCCAAATTTTATTGGGTGTTTTTTGCCACCACAATACTGAGCTGGGCAAGTCCGAGCTTATACATTTTTCGCGCAGCGCTATTGTCTATGTTGATTACAAATGCGTTTTTCTTGTTTGAATATCTAGGGCAATCGGCCACGTGTAGCGGTGCTAACAGGCGTTGTAGAATTGCTGTTACAGGGGCGAGCGCACACAGAACTCCAGTTCACTCGACCAACCATTTTTTAATCTCGCCATCATAGCTGCAACTAAAGCATTGGCCTTCAACAGCGAGCACATCAGTTACAAAATTATCGTGACTAAATACTGATTGCTCAACTAACGCAAATCCTGATTCAATCCGCCAAAGCCGTAACTGATTATCTTCACCAGCACTGGCTAACAGCGTTGGCGATAACAAACGCAGTCGCCGTACCGCCGCGCTATGGGCTTGCAAGGTTGCTGCGGCATGCCATGGGCCATCTATAAGCGTCCAAACTACGATATTGCCAACAACGTCTCGCCCGCAACGATTATGCGACCGCTTTGCGCAACCACCAGCGTGCTCGGCGGCAACTTACCGGCCAGCGTGCAGGTGCGTTGCAAGGTTGTGGTATTCCAGATGGCGATGCTGCCATCTTCACACGCTACGGCAATGTTTGCATCATCAAAGGCCGTGGCGATCTTGTCATCGTCTGCGACAATTCGGCAATATCCCATACCCAACCGCCATGCCCGCTTAGGGTGCCCAAGTGTTGCCCCATCGCATTCCATAGCTTTACTTGGTCATCTGCACCACCGGTGACTACGGTCTGCGCGCGGTTACGCGCGGAGGCGCACACACTGAGCACCGCGCTTTCGTGCGCGGCAACGCTTACTTCGCACAGCTGCGTTGAAAGATTCCAAATCTTAAGGGAGCGGTCGCGCGATACCGATGCCAGCTTGCCACCTCGCAGTACTGCCACGCCCAATACCGACTGGGTGTGCCCACGCAATACCTGCAACGGAGTGCCCTGCGCATCCCATATTCGAATGACTTGGTCGCGCCCACCGCTGGCAATGCCGCGTTTAGGTGCGGCAACGTCGTTCAACTGAATCGCGCATAGCGTCCACACATAACCCTGATGACTCGGCGTAAATGCGCGTTGCGGCGTGACATCGACAGCCGCGCGCTTTCTACGTTTGTAGAGCACACCGCAGCGCATAATGTGTCTTACGCCAGTCGACACCAATTCACCGGCGTGCCATAGCTTGTGATCAAACCAAATTAAGCTTCCCGCACGAGCACGGAAGCGCGCAATCACAGTTAATTGGCTACGGTCATGCGTGTGTCTGGCACTTGGACCATCCACGTAAAAAAAAGGTGTGACCGCCGATAAACTCATCGCCGTCGTTTAGATAAATCATAAAAGTAAGAAACGAACGCGCAGTCGCTTCACTCGATGGCCGGTGAAATACACCATCTTGATGAATATGAAATTGCTGCGATGGTGCATAAAGGCAAAACCGAAATCTTTCGTTGATACAATCAAAATCCCATTCCTGTGCATCATGCGTCCACGTAGCGGGCGCGTGAGCACGTCAGCGCTGCGCCATACGTGCGGCCAGCTCTACGCTATCGACAACTTGTCAAACGTTGTTCTGGTATGACGGGGGGATAGTCAGTGCCAGCACTGTTACCCCCTTTGCTCACCTTCGGCAATAAATTGCGCGCACTCAATTGCGGACAAGAATTCCGGAATCACCACGCACCATGCAGTTTGCGCGAAGGCGGTATTGTGTAGCGGTGCATAGGACATGGGTAAAGTGACCGAAAAGTTGGAACCCCTCTTCATAAAACTGGAGCAAACTATTACGTTGTAGATACCCTATTATAGGGCATCTACAGACATACCATAAGGCCACTACTGCGCTCTCTTCGTCGTCACTATATCCAGCTTCGCCACATACAAGTCATGCGATTTTCTGGTGGCGCTATTTTCAATGGCTAACTGCAAGTGGGTTTGCGCGCGTTTAGCGTCATCCAACGCATAGTAGGATGCCGCCAGCCAAAAATGAAATTCATCGTTGTAGGCCGCGCGGTTTACTTCTTGCTTGAAGTAATCGCGGGCGACTTCAAAGCGGCGTTCGCGCATCGCTTCTATGCCTAAATTAAAGAATTGAAATGGTGGATTTGGCTGCAGTTGGGCTAGGCGCGATTCGTATTTTTCAGCTTCAGCGTGCTTGCCCTGCTGCTTCAACACCACTGCCATATTTGCTAGCACAGGCGTGTTATCTGGCTCTATTTTAATAACTTCTTGCATGGCAAATTGGGCTTGCTCAACGTGGCCAGCACGTCGATAAATTACCCCTAAGGTATTGTAGGCCGCAAGATATTTAGGATCAGACTCAATGGCAGCACGTGCCCACCAATAGGCATCGTTTACGTTGCCACGCACTAGCGTTTCGGCCGCACGATTATTTAAAAACATCGCAATCACGGTTTCTTCGCGCAGGTCCCACGTGTGTTGGCGCTTATTTGGGTCAGGACGGATAAAGTCGATCACGTGCTGTTGCGATTTAATGGTGAGCACGTTGATACCAGCCAACTTCGCACCAATGGTTACGTTTACATGGCCACTTGAAAAATGCAGGTCACCGCTGCGGCTCCAGTGCTCCTCCACAAATACACCCTGAAAATGGGCAGTGAGATTAAGCTCGCGCGCCAGGGCGGCCGTCATAATCACGAGCGACAGGCAGTTACCAGCGCGCGCTGTGAACGCATCGGCGGCCGTGCGGGTGCTGCCAGTGTCGTACTCTAGCTTTAGTCGATCTGCCGCATAAAGTGCATTGAACAAACCTTGTCGCGCACCGTTATCACGAAGCTGTTTGGCAATATCAACCTTTAAATATTTACGCATCGCTGGGCTCACAGCAAATACCTGCGAGGCATCCACTGGCTCCGCGGGCGGAGAAAACAGCGTGTCGTTAAAAAGTGATTGCGTATCGTTAGTTGAGGGCGGCAGGTTGGACGCACAGGAAGTCAGCAGTAATAAAATGCAAACGCTTAAGCTGGTTACAATAACTGCGTGGATTTTCATGGTATTTTTCTCCTATATTCCTTCACTTTGCCGCGAAAAATCGATCTTTCATCATTCATTTTTTTTGTAAGCTTACACCTCACTCGCCGTAATGGAGCGCCTTCATGTTTTTCCCAAATTATCGCATCCCTGTCGCCGCGGTCACTGCCGCCGTTTTAGCACTGGTGACTATCCCATCGGCCAACGCCGCCACGCTCACTACCGTTGCCGAGCGCACCGGCTTTAAGAACACTGGCCGCTACGAAGAAGTGATCGCACTGTGTGCCGCCTATCAAAATGCCTACCCTGCAGCAGTGCGCTGCGTAAACTTTGGCCGCACGCCCGAGGGCCGCCCAATGCTGGCGTTAATCGCCACCAGAACTATGGTTAAGACGGCTGAAGATGCCCGTAAAAAGGGCGTCCCCACGGTTCTTGTGCAGGGCGGAATTCACGCTGGCGAAATTGACGGCAAGGATGCAGGGTTCTTAGCGCTACGCGAAGCGCTCGACGATAAATCGAGCAATGCCGCATTAAAAAAGCAAGTGCTCATTTTTGTGCCCGTTTTTAATATCGACGGCCATGAACGCTTTGGCAAATGGAACCGTCCAAACCAAAACGGCCCGACTGAAATGGGCTGGCGCACCACGGGGCAAAATTATAATTTGAATCGCGACTACGCTGAGGCCGATACGCCCGAAATGCAAGCAATGCTGCGTTTAATCAATGAATGGGATCCTCTCGCCACCATTGATTTGCACGCCACCAATGGTGCAAAATTTGAACACGATATTGCCATTATGGTGGAACCTGTTCATGCGGGCGAAGCGGGGATGCGCGCCGCCGGTCGCGCGTTGCGCGATGGCGTGATTGCCGATTTAGCGGCGGCTGGCTCGCTGCCGTTACCGTTTTATCCATCATTCACTGTCGACGACGATCCGCAATCAGGTTTTGTCGATGGGGTGTCGAGCCCACGATTTTCCACCGGTTATTTTCACACGCGTAACCGCATGGGCATGTTAGTTGAAACGCATTCATGGAAAAACTACGCCACCCGGGTTCGCAGCACGCACGTAACGGTAAAGGCGGTGTTAAAAGCCATCGCTAACAATGGGCGCGATTGGCTGAAAGCCGCTAAATTAGCGGATGCGCAGGCCATTAACGTGGGCGGCAAGCCGGTCGCGCTAAGCTATAAAGCAACCGATAAATCGCGCACCATTGATTTTAAGGGTTACGAATATAGCCGCACGATGTCAGAAATTTCCGGTGCCATGATGACGCGCTACGACGACAAAAAGCCGCAAATTTGGAAGCTCAGTGTGCGCGATGATGTGCAACCGAATTTAACCATCGTAGCACCGAAAGGCGGCTATGTCGTCGCCGCGGCCCGCGCCGATTGGGTGGGCGAAAAGCTCAAACAGCACGGCATTCAGTTTCAAAAAATATCCGCCACCGCCAAAGATGTAGCGCTCGAAATTTTTCGCGCCGAAGCGGCAAATTTAGAAGCCAAATCAAGCGAGGGTAGCCAACGTATCAACTTAAAAGGTGCGTGGAAAGCCGAAGTCCGCACTGTGGCAGCAGGTAGTTTGTTCGTGCCAATTGCACAAGCGAAATCAACGCTGGTGATGTCGTTGTTTGAACCTGCAGCACCCGATTCTTTAGTGGCTTGGGGACGGTTTAACACCGCCTTTGAGCAAAAAGAATATATGGAAGCCTACGTGGCGGAAGAAGTTGCGCGCGAACAAATGGCCGCCGACCCAGCGCTATTCATCGAATTTATGCACAAAGTAACCACCGACGATGCGTTCGCCAAAAACCCGAAAGCCCGCCTAGGATTCTTCGCCCGCCGCCATTCTTCGTGGGACGAACGGTTTAATTTGTATCCGGTAATGCGAGCAAGTAAGCCTTTGTGATCGTCTTCAACTGACTTCGCGATCGCTGCAACGTTAGCCACTCCACCCTCTCATGCTTTAACCGGCTAATAGGCTTAAAAGGAACACAGATGAGTTCAACGAAACAGTGGCAATGCGCAAAATGTGGCCATCCCGAATTTGAAACCGGCGAAATTCGGTCTTCGGGTGGCAGTCTGTCATCTATTTTTGATAATAAAAATAGACGATTTTCTTATGTTTCATGCACCAATTGCACCTATACCGAATTCTATAAAGTCGAGCTAAGCGCACTGCAATCGGTCTTGGATTTTGCAGTGAGTTAAGTGCTGCGAAACATTTACGAGGGCGATTCGCGTAGCCTGGCTTCCCAGCTCCGTGTAAAGTCTGCCTAAAACTTCTCATCCACTGGCAAATAGCGCCACTGCCCCATTGGCAATTTACCCATTGATATCCGGCCAATGCGCAAACGCTTAATCGACACGACTTCCACGCCTACGCTGTCGCACATATAGACAAGCTGGCCAGCCATGATGCCTTTTAGGGCAAAACGGAGTTTAGTTTCGTTTTGAAAGCTCACTTTGGCAAACGGCAGCAATTTATTATTGTATTTGTAGCCCGCGTTTAAATCACGGAGACCGCGCGCATCTAAAGCGCCTTTAATTTCGACGATATATTCTTGCTCGATGGTTGCGGCGTCGTCCTTCAATTTGCGCGCCACGCGGGCATCTTGGGTAAACACCAATAACCCGCTGGCGTGCGGCTCCAGCGGCAGGCTTGGGGCTAATTTATAAAAATGGGCACGCCGTGGATGAATGCCCGACTGATCGTCTGCCGCGCGATTATCCACTGCGATATGCGGTGCGGTGTCAGCTTTGTTGGGGAACTGATGCAACAAAAACGTCATTGGAACTGCAACTTCGGCAGTCGCCCCTTCGCGCATAGCCACCTGATGCGCGTGCACGGCAAATTCAGGCTCGCGCACAATTTCGCCATCCACTGTCACCCAACCGCCTTCAATGTACAGCTCAGCATCGCGCCGCGAGCACGGCACCATCGCAGCTACATGTTTATTAAGACGCATCGCCTCATGTGGAGCACCATCCGATAATGGGTGCGTAAAAGTCGACGTGCGTTCAGGGGAAGGTGTTTTGGCGGTCATGAGCGTGTGCGGTTAGTGTTAATACCGATATTGTAAGTCGGCAAGCGGCCAGCCGAGTAAATTGTTTAATTTTTTTAGTCCGCACCTATTTCAAAGTTTAAGATAAACACAGGCTGTAGGCGTAGCGGCATGGCGGTTACAATCGCGGCCACGAAAAAATGACGTCATTGAACCTTACGCGAGCAGCACGCGACTTCACCATAAAAAGCCACCCAAGCTTACTGGCAAGCCGAAACCAAGGTCGCAAAATTTTGCCGCGTAATGAACTTAGTTTGGCTCACGCCATCTACCGTGTAGCGCATTTGGGCATTTTCACCATCCCTAAAACTAAAGCTAATCTCGCCAACATCTGGTGCCGATAAATTAGCGGCAGCGCCACTAACGGTGTTAAACGGCATGCCAGTGGTGCGATAGAGCCGCCCCGTGTAATCGCCCAGCGGCGTTTTAGCGATATTGGAGCCAACCAGCCACTGGCCTTTGCCATCAGCACGGTAGGTAAACCAAGCAGCAAAAATGGTGTCGGCTTGATGCGTGAGGCTAATGCCCCAGCCCGATTCTTTTGGGTTCCACCACAGATCTTGATAGTTTGTGAAGGTCTTCCTACTACCCGTCGTAAATCGGCAATTCGGCAGCGCAGCAAATGCTTGGCGCGTAATTACCTTGGTTTGCGTCACTGCGCCGGCACCCGTATCAACGGTGTAAGTGAATGCACCCTGTGTTGCTGACAAAAACTTGAATTCACCATTACCTATCGTCTTCACAGATGTAGATGATTGCGCCCCGCTTATTTGCCCGAGCGGCAGGCCGGTAGTGCGATAAACCTCACCTTTAAAGCTACCATCTGGTTGCAAAATAGCGCTTGGCATCACGAGCCACAACCCAGTGTTATCTGCATCGTAAGTAAACCATGCAGCAAACAAAATATTTGCCTGATGCGTAATACTCACACCCCAACCCGACTCTTGCGCGTTCCACCAAAGCGAAGATAGATTGGTTACGCCTTCAGCACCGGCAGTAACGGTGAACGATGTGCTAACCGTTTGCCCTTCAAACACCGCTTCAACCATCCACGTGCCACTGGGCGCATCAGCCTCTAAAGAATAACGCCACGACCAGTATGACGACACATAACTTGCTTGGCCATTACTTTGCGATGGTGAATGCGACCACTGTTTCCAAACGGAACCATCCGGCTTTGTAATTTTATAGTCGGTAATTTGCGCGGCCTGTTGATCGCGATATACGGCCAATGCAAAAATATTATCGCCGGGTTTGAAGTCGCGCTTTTCGTTCATGCGCCCAGGATCGGTTAGGGTGCCGTCGCTGCCACAGGTTGGAAATACCGGCGGCAAACTTGCCGTGTAAAGCCGATTTAGGTGTGAATCTACATGGGCCTTTTGATCGCGCCAAGCCGACGGGGTGTTTGCGCTATTGATCGTATTGCATTGTCCTTCCCAAGGGTCAACCAATCGGCCTGCTGGGTCGTACACTTCAAAATGCAAATGCGGGCCGGATGAGTTTCCTGAACTTCCGATAGCGCCTAAAAACTCACCGCGCTCCACTCTGTCGCCGATTTGCTTCGTCGTTAAGCTGCCCGTTTTTAGGTGCCCGTACCAAGTGATGGAGCCATCGTCGTGACGCAAATAAATCGCGTTCCAAAGCTTATTGCTGTTTTTGCAATTGCGGTCAAAATTACCATCAGCGCGGTAAATAATAACGCCAGCTGCGGCGGCAATCACTTGAATTTGCTCGGAAGCCATCACGTTCCACGCATCCCAGCCCAGCGAAATATCCGTACCCTTGTGGCCTTCGTAGGTGCGTTGCTGGCACTGAAAATCTAGCGTTGATGTGCCAGATCGGTTTTGGTCAAGATAGAAAGGAATAACCCAATAACTCGGATCAGAATGTCCCTTAGCGTTGCGCACTGGCCAGCTGAAACCGTCTGCTAACGCGAACGGCTTTGCAGACGATACTTTTGCGTTCACGCTCGTTTCACGCAGTTTAAACCGTGCGATATTGCGATTAATCTCGCTCCAAATGCGTTCACGCTCAGTCGGCGCAATCTCATCATGTCCATGTAATTCAGGTACTTCACCGCCTGCTGCCAAGCTAGGGGGTGCTGCCCTTTGCGCTACCGCCTGGGATGCGCTGTGCAGCTGCCGGCCACCAATTGGTGAATGCGCATCTGCGTGTCCTGCTGTTTGTACGGCAAACACCATACCTGCACTTGCTAAAAGCATAGTTAATTTAATCATAATTTCCCCAAGATTAAATAGACAGCAAATACCATGAAGACCTGGAAAACTAGAGCTCCGTGATTCATGCGAATACACGAAAAATTCAGCACTATCAAGGTCGACGGTTAATCTGCGGCGTAGGAATCACCAGCGACACCACTAAGCCACCGCCTTCGCGGTTATGCAGACTAATATGCCCACCATGGGCTTCAACAATTTCACGCGCAAGCGCTAAGCCTAGGCCTGTGCCTGAACGCTTGGTGGAATAAAACGGCATGAGGGCATGGGTGAGCACGGTTTCACTCATGCCGCTGCCACGGTCTTGCACATCAATACGCATCGCATGATGGGCGCGCGGATTTGCAAACGTCGATGATTCGTCTAATCGCACCGCACTCACGCGCAAACTCACCCCTTCAGTTGGCGAGCCTGATTCATGGGCGTTCTTCAGCAAATTGATTAGCGCTTGTTCAAGCTGCGCTACGTCAAAATAGCCCTGAATCTCAATCGGGGGTTCAATATATTCAAAGGCGATATTGAGCTTTAGTTTTTGGATAAAGCTTGGCCACCGCACCCATTCAGGCCTTGGATTAGGGAGCTTGGCAAATTTGGCGTAGCCCTGAATAAACCCTTCTAAATGCCGAGTACGCTCAGCAATAGCTTCTAAAATTTCGACCAGGCGTTCTGGTTTGCCACGCTGCAAAAGTTGAATGCCCGAATGCGCTAGGGACGCGACTGGTGCTAAGGAATTATTAAGCTCATGGCTAATTACACGAATTACTTTTTTCCACGTTTGCACTTCGGCACGGCGTAGTTCAGCGGTTAGATGGCGCAGCATGAGCAGTTCGTGACGCCGACCGTTTAACGTGAAGTATCGCCGCGCTAGGTGATACACATCATCTTCATCACCTTCGTTTTTGTTTGACGCATTTAACGTGAAGAGGCCATCGCCCTGTTTGTCCATCGCCTCTATCAACGCGCTATGGGCGTCGGCAAGCACTTGGTTCAGCGTGTAGCCTTCTAATTTCCGTCCTTCATTAAGTAACTGCCGTGCCGCCAAATTGGCATACACAATGGGCCCCGCTTCAGAAATTAGCAGCATCGCCACGGGCGTGTGCTGTACCATGGTGTCGAGCAATAATTCACGCTGCACCAGATCAAGTCGCTGGCTGCGCAGCACTTCGCCAAGCGCGTTATGGCTTGCCACCAATTCGCCAATTTCATCGTTACGGGGCCAATGCAGGCCGAACGAAAAATCAGCGTCTTTATAAGAAGTGACGGTGCCATTCAACGCATTGAATATTTGCAAAATGGGTTGCAGTTGCGCGCGGATACTGATGATGGTAATGGGAATGGTGATAGCGGCTGCGATAAGTGCGGCCTGCCAGGTGGGTAATTCGGTGAAGTGCGCTAAACCTAATTGAATGCAGATGGCTAGCAGCAGTAGCGCTATAGCCAATAGGCAGAAGCGGGTGGTTAGGGATAGCTTTCTACGCATATTTATTGGCGACATGGTCTAAGTCTGGCCCCCCTCTCTCCCGGCCGCGCTCCAGCGAGGGGCGAGAGGTGCAAAGCACGTCGGCGCGCAACGCTGGCTGTGCTTTTCTGATGCACAATAGGAGACACAATCTACTTGCATCAGCGTTTTATTCCTAACCGTTCCATGCGTCGATACAGTGCTTGCCGGCTTAGGTTTAATTCTGCGGCGGCTTGTGCTATGACGCCGCCAGCTTTCGTTAGTGCGGTTTCAATCTCGACACGATCAGGCTCCGTTTCATTCGCGACCAATGCCATGGTGGATTCAGGTAATCCTAAATCTGCCGCGCTAATTTCATGACTGGTGCTTAGCAGGCAGGCTCTTTGCATCACATTTTTAAGTTCGCGCACATTACCCGGCCAGCTATGACGTTGCAGGGCATTTATGGCACCAGCGCTGAGGGTTCTACCTGGCTGCAAAAAGTGCTGCGCCAGTGGCAAAATATCATCAGCCCGCGCGCTCAGGGCTGGCAGCTTTAGCTCAATCACATTAAGCCGATAATATAAATCTTCACGGAAACTACCAGCCACAATCATCTGCGCTAAATCTGCATTGGTGGCGCTTATCACGCGCACCTTTACTTGACGCTCCACATTACTACCAAGTCTAGTGAATCGGCCGGTTTCAAGCACGCGCAGCAGTTTCATTTGGCCCGATAGCGGCAGATTGCCGATTTCATCTAAAAATAGCGTGCCGGCATCTGCTGCTTCAAATTTGCCCTCGCGCGCTTTTGCAGCACCCGTGTACGCGCCTGCGTCTGCACCAAACAATTCAGCTTCGATTAGTTCGGCAGGTATCGCACCACAATTTAGTACCACGAACGCACCAGTCTTCACGCTGGAGTTTGCACGAATAATTTCAGCAATACCTTCTTTTCCCGCACCATTTGGCCCAGTGATTAGTACCGGCACATCCGCCCGTGCGACTTGACAAGCGATAGTCAATACTTGCTCTGTAGCGGCGTCTTTCCACACGTAATTTCCCAAAATAAACTGCTTGGAAAGCGCCTGTTTACGGGCATCTTCACGGTGTTTTGTGCGCTTAACTACGGCATTAGCCTCACCTAATTCTAGTAAGTTTTGCGCGCTTGCCAGCAAGCGCTCATCGTTCCATGGCTTGGCTAAATAATCTGCTGCACCGGCTTTAACCAAATTGACTGCTGCGTCAAGGTGCGTCCATGCGGTGAGCAAAATAACTGGCAAATCGGGATGAAGCGCGCGGATTTTTTTGAATAGCGCAATGCCGTCTGCGCCTGAAGTAGTGTCCGCACTAAAATTCATGTCCTGGATTATCAAATCAACCGGCGTTTTCGCCAGCAGCGCCAACCCCGCTTCAGGTGTTGCTGCACTGATGGTGTTGATTTCGGCTAAGGAAAACAACACCTCAAGTGCTAACGCTACAGATTGGTTATCGTCGATTACAAGTATGGTGGGCATGGCTTTAAGGGGTTGGAAAATCTATGCGCTACGGGTAGCAAGCGCCGGAGAAATATTCGCCGCACGCCGTGCGGGCGCGTACGCCGCAATAATGCCAAGGAGTAAAAATATCACGGAACCGACTGCTAAATAACTCATGGGCAATTTAGCCAGCTCAAATTTTGCCACTAACAGTTGGTTCAACCCGATGGCTAGAACCAGTCCAGCAGCAACCCCAAAAGTAGTTATTAGGATATTTTCGGTAATAAAGTAGCGCAGAATATCGAACTGCGTCGCACCCAATGCGCGGCGCACACCAATTTGTTTACGACGCTGTGACACCCAAAGTGCAGTCATCCCGACAATGCCGCTCACTGTAATTAGCATCAGCAATACACTGACGACAATCAGCATCCATGCCAACCCGTTGTCGTTACGATAGCGGTCAATACGATGCTTTTCAACGGTTTCCAACTGAATAATCATCGGTTGGGGATTGGAACTACGAATTATATTTTCGGCCTCCGCCATGACGCGATCGCGCTGCCCAGCTTCCGCTCTGATGGCAAAAGTTGAAATGGGTGATGAAATACGCGCGGGCGAAATTGCCGAGTATTCCGCGCTGCTATCGCGTTCCGCATTAGTGCTTTGCAATCGCTCAACAACTCCCACGATGGTGGAGCTATCAGCATCAGCCCCTTGCCCCCAAAAAACTTGCTTACCAACCACATTAGTTTCGTTTGGAAACAAATGCTTGGCGAGCGCTTGGGTGACGATAACGGAAACGGGTTGAACAGTATCAGTTTCAATATTTACGCTGATAATTTCTTCGGGCTTAAAATCTCTACCTTCGGTAATTTTTAACCCTAGCGCGGCGATAAAACCGCTTGGTGAATAATAGCGCGATGCCGACGTATTGGGTTTTACCCCGCGCGAATGCGTAATACCAGATTGGCTACCCATGCGCGTCATTGGCATTTGCGAAGTCCACGCCGCTCCTAAGGCGCCGGGGATGGCTGCCAATAGAGCCGTTTGGCGCATCTGCAGCGCAATGTTCTCAGCATGCGGGGGTTTTACCATGTGCCGCAAGTTCAGCACAAAGGTAGATGCTTCATCAACAATTCCGCTCGGACGCGCAGACATTGTCGTACGCTCTCTGACGATGTGAAGCGCATTGGCTAACAGCGCTAAACTGATTGCTACTTGCGCCGCCACCAGAAGCGGCGCCATTTTATTGCGCAGTAGGGTAGAAAGAATTGGTCTAATTTCCATGACGGACTCCGTTGTAATTTAAGTTTACTGGGATTTAAGTTCAGTGGCTGGGCTGACTTTACACGCACGCCAAGTCGGCCAAATACCTGCGACCAAACTTGCACTCACAGCGAGTACAAATGTGGCGAAGAACATCAACCAATCAATTCGTGCCACTGCTGCTATTTGCAGCGACTGTTGCGATAGCAACCAAAGCCCTGCAAATGTCAGAATTAATCCCAATGCACCACCAGCTAAACCCAGTACAGCCGTCTCAATAAAGAACTGATTAAAAATTTGCGCTCTCGATGCGCCTAGCGCCCGCCTCACCCCCACCTCCGAGCCGCGAGTGGAAAACTTTGCTAGCAATAAACCTACGGTGTTAACCAAGCAAAGCAGTAAAAATCCAAACGCCAGCCACACGGACAATTTTCTATCATTTGACACGACACCGCGAAACGTCATCCATTCCATCACATCGAATACCTGCACTTTATTGTTGCGCATATAGCGGCCCAACTTGCGCTGTTCAGCCGTGAAGCCGCGCAAATACTCGAGCACTGCGGTGCGTTCGGCGGTATTGTTTACTTCAAACCAAAACTGCACCCAAGTACACTCGGAATCTAGCAAGCCTTGAAACCCCGGCCCCATTTTGTCGCCCATGCACCAAGTACTTCCGTCGTGATTTTTCTTGTTAGCAATGGCGTTGGCAAATGGAACCAGCACATCTTCGTCCCCCACAAACGCACCGCTTTGGTTGTTGAACACATTGATGAAACGTGGCGAAGGTTGCCATTGACCAATTACACCAGCAATTTGATAATCACTACCAAAAAGGCGAATGCGCTTTCCCACTGGATTTTCTTTCAAAAATAATTTTTCGCTAAGCGCTTTGCCTATTACCACCACGTTTGCGGCCGATGCATCATCCTCAATCCGCCACGCGCCGCCGAATAGAAACGGCACATTGAACATCGCAAAATAATCAGCCGTAGTGGCCGATCCCGCTACTGCAATCACCGGCAGATTTGCCTGCGATTGCTCAACGGCGCCAGCGACGGTGTATACCGCTGTGCGGCGCACACCTTGCTTGCTGCCTAAAAAATGAACAGCATCTTTATAAGGCAGGTGCGTTTGTTCCTGATCTTTGCCGGTTTCATAGCCTTCAATAGGGCCATTATCAATTAAGGGCACGATTAGATTGCGACTTTTTTCAGGAATCGGGTCACTCATCATCGCCGTTAAAATTGTCAACGTAGAAATACTTGCTGCGACACCCACTGCCAAAGTGATCACCATCAGCGCCGTTAAAATCGGATTGCGGCGTAGGCTATTTAGCCCAAGTTTAAAATAGTAGCTAAACATGGTCGGACTCCTTTAAACGTAAGCAGCAGATGTTGGCCTAGCCATCGGCTGCGGAACCAATAAAGACGGCGCTTTCCTCACTAAATCACTCACCTGTCCATCAATAATGTGTACATTGCGCTGCGTGCGCACAGCAAGCTCGGGGTCATGTGTGACCATCAGAATCGTGGTGCCTTTGGCATTAATTTCTTCTAGGAGCTCCATCACGCTACGCGCCATTTGGCTATCCAAATTACCGGTTGGCTCATCGGCTAACAATACCTTAGGCTGTCCGGCCAACGCTCGTGCGATAGCCACGCGTTGCTGCTGCCCGCCGGATAATTCTGCCGGGTAATGCCTGGCGCGCGAAGCTAAGCCAACCTGCCCCAGCGCTTGCTCGATTCGGGTTTTACGTTCCGCTGCATTTAGGCCGCGATAGCGCAGCGGCACATCGACGTTATCGAATAAATTTAGGTCAGGAATTAAATTGAAACCTTGAAAAATAAAGCCGAGTTTCTCATTGCGCAACTTAGACCGTGCCGCATCGTTTAAGCCGCTCACATCCACACCATCTAAAAAATACTCGCCGCTGGTAAATTCCTCAAGCAAACCTGCGATATTTAGAAAGCTTGTTTTACCCGAACCTGATGGTCCGGTGACGGTAACAAATTCGCCCTGCTTTACTTCAATTTCAAAGCCGCGCAACGCGTGGGTCTCGATCATATGGGTGCGATAGACTTTGCTTAGGTTTTTCATTTTTAGCATGACGACTCCTTAGGGTAAAAAATGGGTTACTTAATTATTGATTGAAATTCGCTCGGCGTTTTCAAATGCGGCACTACCAGACACCACCACTTGATCGCCTTCGCGCAGCCCTTCTAAAATCTCTACCGCGGCAACACTGGTAGCACCGATTCTTATGGCACGCTTCACCGCAATGCTGCCAGCCATTACATATGCATTTTTACCACTGCCCTGCTCTATAAATGAGCCACGCTGCAACAGCAAAACGTTGGGTTTTTCGTCGATCAGTATTCGGGCGGAGATCCGTTGATTTTGGCGCAGTCCGGCCGGCTGCGCATCTTTGAAGCGCACGCGGGCCAGCACTTGGCTTTTTACGACTTCCGGCGATATCGCTGTTAACTTCGCTAAGTGCTTCACGCCGATAACATCTACTTCAACCGTCATTCCCAACCCCAAATCAGCCACATAAGTTTCAGGAATTTCTAGCTCAATTTCTAGTTGTGACAAATCTACTAGGGTCATGATCGGCGTATTGGCAGGCACTACGCTGCGATTAGCCACCGACAGCGTCCCGATAAAACCATCCATCGGCGCCCGCAGCTTTAAATCATCCACGCGCCGTTTGGCATTGGCATAACTCAAGCGCTGATTCTGCAATTGGCTTAGTTTAGTTTTGAGTTCAAGATCGACATTTTGACTTTCAAGGTCAGTTGCAGCATCAGCGTGTTTAGCGCGAATTTCAGCCGACTTTAAGGCATCTTCTGCCTTCAAGTAATCCACTTTGGATACGATACCAACGCCCACGGCTTGCACCCGCTCAAAGGCGCGCTTAGCCGACACCCGCTCAATTTCGGCTTGATCGGCATCGCGTCGCGCATTAAGTTTTTGCTTCTTCGCTAAAATTTGCTGACGCGCAACTTCAGCCTCCAACTGCTCCGTGTTGGATTGCTCACGCTTAAGTGCGTCTGTTAAGTCGGGCGATTCGAGCTCCGCCAGCACATCGCCTTTTTTTACCGTATCCCCGGCATTCGTCTTTAAATTAACCGTACTCACCGCTGTTGAAAACAAAGTTGGGCTCACCGCAGCTACCACTTTGCCGTTTACCGAAGCATCGCGCACGAGGGTGCCGCGTGTAACGACTGCTGTGCGAATGCGCGAAGCATTCACCGATTGCGAACTGCTGCGCCATGCATTAAAAAGCGCAGCAGCACCGCCGATGAGCAGAATACCAATTAGCGCAATCGCGCCCATGCGCAGCTTTCGTGCCCGTGTTAGCTTGGCCATAGCCGATTGCATAAATGGGGTGTCTTGAGATAGGGGTTCGCGTATCATGATGGTTCGCTTAATGGTTGATGGCTCCTATAAGCAGCTATCGTGCCAACATTTAAGCCATTGATTTCAATAAGAAAATTACAAAAACCGGATTGTCAGAAGCTGTCCGAAGGATCGGCTTCGGACACATACGTATCGCAACGTGCCGATGCCAAGCCCTTAATCAAAGCTCACCCTGAAAATAACAATATTGGTGCGCAAATGCTGCAGTCGCGTCATTTTGTTCTATCCTATAATCATGCGAATTTTAATTGCCGAAGATAATTTACTTTTAGCCGATGGCCTTACATCAGCTTTACGCCATGCGGGGTATGTCACGGACTGCGTCCGCGATGGCCGCGCGGCTGATAGTGCTTTAGCGTTGCAGCGTTTTGATTTGCTCATTCTTGATATTGGCTTACCCGGCATGGACGGTTTTGAAGTGTTGAAGCGGATGCGAGCGCAAACCAATTCCCACCGCGGTGGTAGCGGGGGCGGTAATATGGAAATTCCGGTGCTCATCCTCACGGCCCTTGACGATGTTGAAAACCGCGTGCGCGGCCTTGATTTAGGCGCAGACGACTATCTGGTTAAACCATTTGAATTGAGCGAGCTTGAGGCACGCGTGCGCGCGCTCACGAGACGCACCCACGCTGGTGTGGCATCCCGATTGCAGCACGGTGGCCTCACCTTTGATGTTTCTGGACGTATGGCTTCTGCACACGGAAAACCGCTGGATTTATCGGCGCGGGAAGTCGCGCTGCTGGAAATTTTTTTAAGTCGGGTTGGTCGAGTAGTAAGCAAAGAAACCATTATCGATTTGCTATGCCAATGGGGCGAGGAAGTAAGTGCCAATGCGGTGGAAGTGTACATGCATCGCTTACGCAAAAAATTAGAGCCCGCAAACGTGAAGCTATCGACCTTGCGCGGGCTGGGCTATTGCTTAGAAAAAGTGGTAAACAATCTTGAAGCGCCATGAGCGCTATGTTGCCACCCGCGCCGGACAATTCAAAAACTCCGACGGCTCCGCGCCCCGAGTCTGGCTCACTATTTAGCGAGATGCTGGATTGGATGTTGGTGCCGTTTTTGTTGGTATGGCCGCTTTCGGTGGGCGTCACTTACTTAATCGGTATCGAGATTGCCAATACCGCGTTCGACCGTAACCTAAGCGCTAAAGTGCGCGCCTTATCCGAGCACGTGGCGTGGGTCGACGCCACTCGCAAGGTGGGGCTACGCGCAGATTTGCGCACACTATTACCTGACGATGATGCGGAATCTTATAGCTATCGTGTTGATTTAAGACAAGACAAAATGCCCAATCAGTTTTTGTTGGGGGACTCAGAACTGCCTATATTCGGGCCTTTGCAAGCGTTTAGTACCGAAACAGCGGTGTTTAGAACTGCAGAATTTCGCGATGCGGAAGTGCGAATCGCCGCTATTGAACGGCAAGAAAAAACAAGCGACGTAAAAGTAATCGTCTATGTTGCTGAAAGCCTTGCTAAACGCAAAACCCTGGCTTACGAAATTATGAAAGGCATTGTGCTGCCCCAGCTATTCGTAGTGCCATTGATGATTTTGCTAATGTGGCTGGGCTTGCGACGCGGCATCGCACCGTTAAAGCAATTGCGCGAACGCATGATGGCACGCGAAGCCCACGATTTGCGGCCCTTAGAAGCTGGCAACCTACCTGAAGAAGTAGAACCCTTAATCATCGCGTTTAACGATTTATTGCAACGCGTTGAGCACGAAGGTGCGGCACAAAAGCGCTTTATCGCAAACGCCGCACACCAGCTACGTACGCCGCTTGCAGGTATCCGCATGCAAGCTGAGTTGGCCTTGCGAGATATTGGTGAAGCCGAAAAAACAGCAGCACTAACTAAAATTACGAACGGTACCGCCCGCACTGCGCATCTCATCAACCAACTTTTAATGTTGGCGCGTACCGAAGGCGCTGCTGTGAGCGCCCTGCCCCAAGCGGTAATTGACTTAGCTAGCTTGGCGCGGGGCGTGGTTGCCGACCGCTATCCAGAGGCAGCGGCTAAACAGATTACGTTGAGCTTTGAAGCACCCGAAACGCCGATACTAATTGACGGCCACGGCGATTTATTGCGCGAACTTGTGAGTAATTTAGTCGATAACGCCATTCATTACACGCCAGCAAATGGCAATGTGCACGTACGTGTTGGTGCCGATGCAGCCGCTGAAGCGGCCTGCATCCTTGACGTAGAAGATGACGGCATTGGCATTGCGCTGGCGGAACAAGAACTGGTGTTTGAGCGCTTTTACAGAGTGTTGCAAAACGCAGAAACCGCTTCAAGCACGTCGGTAAATGTTGGCTCCGGTATCGGCTTGGCGATTGTGCGCGAAATTGCCACGCGCCACCACGCCACCGTTACCGTCTCTACACCAATGAACGGCCGAGGTTGCCTGTTTAAGGTGCGGTTCAGCAAACATGCGTCAACCTGAAAACTAAAAATCCAGTACTTACGAGCTTTTCCAAGCATTTCTGCTTGAAAATACACGCAAATACTGGATCTATACAGCAGACCTGCAAAGAGTTAGCTTTTGAAAATATCGCGCTTATAGGTTTCTGGCACGAAGAAAAAGCCAATCACCACCGTCATCAGCGCAATAATTACTGGGTACCATAACCCATAGTAAATATCACCCGTAGCTGCCACCATCGCGAATGCAGTGGCCGGCAACAATCCACCAAACCAACCGTTACCAATATGGTAAGGCAACGATAAGCCAGAGTAACGAATACGCGTTGGGAAGAACTCAACGAGCGCTGCAGCAATCGGGCCGTAAACAGCAGTTACGTACAGCACCAGCAAAGTCAAAATCGCGATCAAGGTTAGTTTTTGTTCGCTAAACACATCAAACACCTTGACGAGATTGTACAAACCCTCTTTAGGTTCGATTGGAATCTTGACGATTGAAGTGTTTACCGCACCCGGATAGCCCGATTTTTGTAAGGCTTCATTGATCGACTTTGTAAACGCTGCAGGCACAGCTTTTACTTCGTCACCCGTTAATTTAGTCACGTCAAACGACTGAATTTCGGTATCGCCGATGCGTACTTTGGTTAAGCTTCCCGGCGTACCTTTTTCAGTAGAATAAGTGGCTGAGCTACGGGCCAACGCGGCTTTGGTGATGTCGCAAGAGCTGGTAAATTTAGCAATGCCGGTTGGATTGAACTGAAACGAGCATTGATCCGGATCGGCCGTGACGACAATTTTAGTATTCTGTTGCGCCGCGTACAAAGTTGGATTTGCCACCTTTGTCATGAGCTGAAACAGTGGAAAAAACGTCAATGCTGCAATCAAACAGCCGCCCAAAATAATCGGCTTGCGGCCAATTTTGTCGGACAACCAACCGAAGAATAAAAAACCAAAAGTACCAACAGCCAACGACCATGCAATCAAAATATTAGCCGTGAACTGGTCAACCCGCAAAATCGACTGTAGGTAAAACAATGCATAAAACTGCCCCGTGTACCAAACTACGGCTTGACCTGCAACCATACCTAGCAACGCCAACAACGCAATTTTTGCATTCTTCCATTGGCCAAAAGCCTCGCCCAACGGGGCTTTCGATAAGGTGCCTTCGTCCTTCATCTTTTGGAAAGCTGGAGATTCTTTCATCTGCAGGCGAATGTAGAGTGAAATTGCCAACAAAAATACCGAGAAGATAAACGGAATACGCCAGCCCCAAGCCGCAAATGCGCTAAGTTTTACGCCACTTGCCATCACCACATCAGGGTAATTTGCGTTTACATAAATCTGCGTAAACAAAATCACCACTAAGGAAAGTAGTAGCCCTAGCGTTGCCGTGGTTTGAATAAACGCGGTATAAAAACCGCGCCGATGTTGCGGCGCGTGTTCGGCCACATAAATAGCCGCGCCGCCGTACTCGCCGCCTAACGCCAAGCCTTGCGCCATCCGCAAAACAATCAGCGCAACCGGTGCTAGCCAACCAATTGTTTCATAATTGGGCAGTACGCCGACTAAAAACGTCGACAAGCCCATGATCATGATGGTGATAAGGAAGGTGTATTTACGACCGATCAAATCGCCCAACCTACCAAACACCAAGGCACCAAATGGCCGCACCAAGAAGCCCGCTGCAAAGGCTAACAGCGCAAATACGTTGCGGGTGGCTTCAGGGTATTGGCTAAAAAACTGCGCCCCTATAATGGCTGCGAGTGAACCGTACAAATAAAAATCGTACCATTCAAAAATAGTACCCGCTGACGAAGCAAGAATTACTTTCTTCTCCTCCCGCGTCATCGGCCTGCTGCGTTCTTCAGCCGTTGGTGCCTGCATGATTGCTGCTGTCATATTGAAGTCCTCTGTATTTTTATGTCGGATTTAACCTGCTAACCGCAGCTTGCATAATCAGCGCACTTTTCAACTGTAGCGCTACTGACGCCGCATACAACGCAATTACTAGCGTTAACGCTTTCTCGGTAAATTGAGCATAAAAGATGAGACTTACAATTAACTTACACGCGCAATAAGGCAGGTACACACATGTTTTCGACGGTGCTCGCACCATAATTACCTACGTATTGCGCCATAACGCGCAGCGGCTTCGCCGATATCGCTGGTGCCACCAACTACCAATAACTTTTTGCCACTAAAATCCTGCTCAATAAAATTCCTTTTATATACCTACTAATTGGTAGGCATCTGTTTGTTTAAAAAATTTGGCCTCGCGGCGACAATTGCTGCGTCGCAAACTTAGCCGCCACGTCAATCCCAACACATCACTCCCACCACGCCGTTTTACTACGTCAGCACATCAAAAAACCTACAACGCGATCGTTGCCATAAATGTTGTTCCCACCACTTGCGGACCTTGTATGGAACTCGTTCCCCGTCCCACCACCATAGCGCCCTCTAGTGCGCAAAGATAATTCTGCGCTAGGGCATCAGCCGTAGCGCAGGCACGTATCTGTTTAGCGGCTGTACAAATTTTGAATCCATCGGCGAGCCATTCCAAATTGATACTAAAAAAACGTGCAACCTCGGCCGCCACATCATCAGGCAGCCCTTGAATTTCTGCGCCCAGCATTCCGCAAACACAAATTCGGCGATTGGCGGCGTAGGTCGCTTGAAATAATCCGGCATAGCTGTGCAGACGATCTATCGCGTCAGCATGACGACCTTCAATGTGCAAAAGTTGCTCGCGAAAGCGATGCGTATAGCGTTGCACAGTGACAACTACCAGATCAGACTTTGTTGCAAAATGGTGATGTACGCTAGGCTTTTTAATCCCGACAGCCTGTGCAATATTGTCATATGAGAAACCGTTGTAACCATGCTGCTGCAGTAAACTTTCGGCGGCATCAACAATACGTTCTGCCATAGAAGAAAGTTCATAAAAATGCTTCATCGTAATTCCTTATTTACTCAACTTAATCAGATAATAAATGCCCGGTTTTCACGAAAATAGTGCAGCCTTCGACGCTAAAGGGTTGATGCATACTTAGATGCGGACTGCGCAGCCATGTGCCCTGCGGATAACGGCCATGTTCATCTGCAAACACACCTTCCAACACGTAAATTTCTTCACCACCAAAGTGCCGATGTGCGCTGAAATAAGTATTGGGCGCCCAACGCACCAAGGCCGCATGTTGCGTGCCCGCTTCGCTCAACGGCATTACCGATAAACCCGCCACCATGCCGGGATACCAAGCCGTTGACGCAGTTTCGACCACCACTCTTTCGCTATCCGACTTGGCCAAATGCCGCAGCTTTACAAACAAAGTACAACCACTTTCCGACTGCGGTGCGTGCGCCGAGCCGGGAGGATTTTTGATGTAGCAGCCGCGCTCATAGCGGCCCATTTCGTCCGTAAACGCGCCATCCAATACGATAATTTCCTCACCAAGCGCATGCATGTGGGTCGCAAAACTGGCGCCTGGCGCGTAACGAACGATGGATGTTGCCCGCGCAATCTCGTCGCCATCGCGTTCAATCATTTTTCGACTAACGCCAGACAGCGGGGAATCAATCCAAGCTACCGAATTACTATCCACAACGACGCGTTGCGTTAAATCTGCATGTATTTTCATATAATTACCTACTAGTTGGTAGGCGATTATACGGCTTGCAAGTCAACTGTCAAGTGCTCATGGAAACAAGTCTGTTGTCCGCGCTGCAGCCCCGCTGCCCAAAAAATGATGGCTGAAGACGCCCTAAAATAGGGCGTCT
>JANNXI010000004.1:0-13221 GCA_031409495.1 Betaproteobacteria bacterium | reverse complement strand
GACTGGGCTAAAAGTAAAGCTGTAGGTACAACTACCTTGCGCGGCGATGCTGGTTGCGCACGCTGGGGTGGATGGCGTCATCGCAAACTGTGGTGGCGCTACAAAGCCGCTCAAGGTGACGGCGGACGTTTTATTGTTGGTGACTGTAATTGCTTGTGCCGCAGCCGTGGTGTTGGTCATCACTTGCCCAAAATTAAGTGGGTTTGTGACGCTATTGGCAGGGCTAAGGTTGAATACGGGTACAGCGACTGCGTCAAAGCTTGCGCTATGCGGGCTAGCAACAGCATTGCTGGCAATACTGACACTGCCGCTTGCGGTACCGAGCACGCTGGCGTTGTATTGCACAATTACCGTACAGTTAGTGCCCGCTGTTAATGTGCCGCTGCTAATTGGGCAACTACCACCGGCGGTGCTGGCTGGGCGGCTAAAGCCAATGCCCGTGATAGTGATGCCAGAAATAGTGAGTAGGCCAGCGCTGGTATTGGCGTAGGTATAAGTTTGGGTGGGCGCTTCACCGAGGGCGACATTACCAAAATTAAACGCAGCGGGGGTGAGCGTTGCCGTAACGGGTGGTGCGACCGTTCCTTCACCGCGCAGGTTAAAAACGAGGGGAGCACTCGTGTTGGTGCTAAATTGCGGACTGCCCGTGATGACGCCAGCAGCGATAGGGGTGAAGGTAAAACTGTAGGTGCAGCTCCCTAGCCCGGGGATGACACTCGCACAGCTAGCAGGCGTGGCAGTCAAGCTAAACGGAGTGGCGGCTATAAAATTGCTCAACGCGATTGCGGTGGATAAATTATTGGTTACGGTAACGGTCTGCTGCATACTTTCTACAGCGAGCGCGATCTGTCCAAAGTTGAGTGGATTAGCCGCGCTGTTTGCCGGGCTAAGGGTGAACGGTTCAATAGTTGGTGTAAAAACAGCGGCTACATTACAGTTTGCGGTAATTGCAGCAGTGGTATAGGTTGTACCGCTCAAGCTACCACCACAATTGCCCGAACCGGTTGCAATATTGGCTGTAAAGTTAGCGTCTGGCGTTAGTGTGAATGTCGCGGTATTATCGATATTGACCGTCTGCGCTAAATTCGGTGTGATGTTGCCGCCTGCCGTTGTGCTTGGCGTGACGGTGAAGGTGATAGGCACGCAGTTTGCTGATCCAAGTACCAAGGTTGTCGTGTTGGAAGGGCAGGCCGTTTGCGTTGTGGATCCCGTAACAGGCACGAAGAAACCGAGTGCCGCAAGGGTGCAGGAGGCAGCGCCGGTCGTCGCTGCAAAGCTACCAGCGGCACAAGGGGTTTGCGAAGACGCGCCAGCTACTGAGACAAAACTGCCGGCGGTCGCAGGCGTCTGTGTTGTGGCACCCGTTACCGGCACATAAGAGCCGGGACTTGCCGGCGTGCAAGAAGCGGAACCGATTGCAGCGGCAAAGCTACCAGCGGCACAAGGGATTTGGGAAGATGCGCCAGCTGACGAGACAAAACTGCCAGCGCTCGCCGGCGTCGGTGCGGTGGCACCTGTTGTGGACACAAATGATCCTGCGCTGGCGATGGTGCACGACGTAGCGCCCGAGCTGGCTGAGAATGTACCGATTGGGCAAGGCTGTTGCGCTGCGGCGCCAGCTAAACTTACAAAACTACCCGGGCTCGCCAATGTGGCGGCAGTAGCGCCGGCAAGGGCTACGTAGCTGCCGGCACCAACCACGGTGCAGCTGGTAGCGCCTGCTGTGGCAACAAAGGTACCGATGGTGCAAGGCACTTGTGAAGTTGCGCCTGCGCTACTGACGAAGGAACCTGGACTTGCTGGAGTGCAGGGCGCGTTACCTGTAATAGAAAAGCTACCGGCCACACATTGCGCTACGGTTACAACTAAGGTTGCGCTAGTAGCAGCGCTTTGCCCACCGATGCTCGAATTAACGGTGGTGGTGGGGAAGTTAGTGGTGTAAGTGTTAGCAACCGTCGCCATCACGCCAACGGAGATAAAACAATTGCTACTTGCGGCAATATTGCCGTTGCTGGCAGTAAGTGTGGCGCCGGATTTGGAGGCAGTTCCACCGCAATTTCCGCTAAGTGGCGTGGCGGTAAAGGCTAGACCAGGTGCCAAGGTGTATCCCATGGTTACCAATGCTGCCGGCTGCACATCGGTATTTTGAATGGTGAGTCGCAGTTGGCTTTCTACCTCGGTGCCAACGGTGGCAGGGGTATGCACTGCGGTTAGATTTAGGGGGGTAGGAGGCGGGGGATTGGAAATGCTAATGCTGGCCGTTGCCTGCGCCGCAGACAGGTAGTTGGCATTACCCAATTGATTGGCGGTAAGGTTACAAATGCCTACACCAGTATAGGTGACGATGTTGCCGGCAACGGTACAAATAGTGGAAACGCTAATCGTGCCGAAAACAATGGGATTAAGCGATGCACCGCCTGTAGCACTTAGTGATTGCGAACCGGTGCTTAATAATGCAGTGGCAGGCGGTGCAAAGCCAGTGATGGTTTGGGGGGCTTGGGTGCCGGTACCGGTTAAATTGAGCACTAGGGGTGCGCCCACGTCGAAATTTACGGTAAGCGTTTCTGTATACGGGGTAGCTGCCTGCGGACTAAACACCAAATTAAGTGCGCAGCTGTTACCGATACCAAGCGCAATACTTCCCACCGCGCCCGATGAGCCTAAACCGCAATATTTATTTGCCGGTATGACGTTGGTGTCATGAAATACGGTGGGCGCACTACTAACAATACTGGTGATGTTAATGGCCGCGCCAGTGGGCGGATTATTGATCGTGACCATCGTCACACCGGTAGTGCCAAATACTTGCTGAATGCCAAACGCAACCGCGGGTACACTCAGCGTCGGTGGCGACGCAGAATTAAAGAGTACTGATGGAGAGATTTCTGAGGTATTACCAGTCTGCATTCCAGTCGCCACAGTCGCCATCATGGTGAATCGGATTGGCGGCGTGATTAAAGGGATATTGATCGTTGGATTAACTGCAAGCACGCCCGTAGCATTAGTAATTTGCGAACCGGCGCTAACGATAGTCGAACACTGAGCGCTAACAACCGGATCAGTACAAATTACGTAGTTATAAGAAGTGGACGCTAAACTTTCGAGCTTAAACGTGAGATTTACGCCGCCCGTTCCGTCCGTGATAACGCTCAATATTTCCGGATAATTACTGACGCCATTACCGCCGGAATCGCCATCCAGTGGGCCATCATTTACGGATACACCATCACCATCAAGGTCTACGCCAATTAAGTTGCCGTAAATGCGATTACCATTAGCAATACTCATATCTAAACTATTGCGCTGCGACGTGTTGCTTATAGAAACACCGGCAATGGCGTTACTCGCAATAATATTATTACTTATAATAATATCGTTAGATCCGTTTATAAAAATACCTTTGCCATTGGGGTCAGCAGACAGTAACGCCCCTACACCAATGAGATTATTATTAATGTTACTTGCGGGAGCAAAGGTTTGATTCACCGAATGAACGCCGAAACTGGTGTTACCGCTAATGATGTTCTTATCACCGTTGGAAGCGGAACCAATCTGCATATCCGCCGCTCCGCCATGGTAAACACCCATATCATTGAGCCGCAGCTTATTACCCATAATTTGCGTCGCGCCAGCGCCAGATTGCACGGCAATCGCCGCGCCGCCGGATGGAACACCTTCAATGTTGAGCCCGCGAATAGTCACAGGGCGGGTAATACCCAGATTTCCCGGCCCAAAGATTTCTAATGCGTTAGCGGCGGAAAGAAAACTGCCATCAATTGTGAAGCCGTAGGTAGCCGTTGAAGCAAGTTTAGGGCCATTGGTATCAGGCGCTGATCCAGGATTGCTGAACCCATCAATAGTGGTCGCACAAGCGCCGACGTTGATAGCTGAAAAAAGATTTATAACGCTGCTCGGCGCAAGATCAAACTTAATTAGATAAGGGTTATTCGGACAAGTTGCGCTACCTTCGGCAGCGATAACAGCGAGCGCGGCCCGCAAACTGGTTGTACCAGCATCAGCGGTACTGGAAACCTGATAAAACCGCGTATTAAATATTGTGCGATAAAAATCATTACCGCTAGCTACGACTGACGTTGTTCCACTTGCACAAACGCTAAATGGGCAAATTAATTTCGGCGCACTCAAATTACCAGTCATACCCCCCGCTTGACCGCGAATGGTGTCATATGGAGGGGTGCTTAACGAAGGCAGAGCGAGTTGGTTGAGTGCAAATACGCCGCCCGGTGAAAGATTTACGGTACCGCTAACCTGTAACTGGTCGTAGGTGGAAAAATTGACATCTGCAAAATAGCTACCAGCAGAACTGTGTACATAATTACCGACAATCGTTTGCGCAGCGATAATGCCGTTACCGCCAGGCGACATCGTCGTTCCGGTATTTTGCACGGTTGGAGCCTGAAGGATAGCGATGCTCGTGGTGCCATTCGCCAGTTGTAGCGTGCCAGCTGATTGGATAATCGTGCCTAAACCAGTCAGTGAAGAACCCGCACCTGACATTGTGAACGTAGTCCCAGCATTTAGGATAAGGCCGTTTGATGTTGGTACTAAAACGGTACCGGCGTTAACAATGCCAAGCATGTTTGCGGAAACAGACGACGCGTTTATGGTCAACAATCCATTGTTCAACATTTGACTACCAGCAACACCCGTTAGGGTTGCCGCTACATCCAAGATTCCTAGCGCATCAATAACAATTTGCGACGTCGCATTTAGAGATGCCGGTGCATTGATGCGGCTGGAAACACCAGAACTACGAATTCGCAAGGTCGCATTATTTAGCGAAAACTGCTGAAAAATTTCAATTAAATGCGCAGGTCCAATATCTAACTCAATATCCGTCAGCTGGATCGGCATTGTTGAGCCGTTAAAGTTGCTGTTTGGTGAAGCGCCGATAGCCGATATTTTTGAGGCTGCAACGCCGATGAGTGACGCACCTTCGGCCATCTGCAAGGCGTCTACTGTAAACGTTGTGCCAGGCACCGTCACCGTCACCCCCGGCCCAATGATGGCGGTGTCCCCAGGTTGCGGGCCAGTGGCACAACCAGTCCATGCCCCGGTCCATGCAACGTTTGCGGAGGCTGTACAAATCGCTGCTAGCGCACCGGTGGGCGCCGCTAAAGCGGTAACGACCCCAGCAGCCATCAATGTTGAAAATAGTTTAACTTTTAGGGTTTTACGCATGACGACCTCAGTAAATAAAGGGACGAGCAGAACTAGGTATTTTAGATAATAATGCAAATCAATTTAGCTTGCAGACAATGGCATACCGCGAATGGGGTATTCGCGCGTTATTTTTACGTTAAGCGTGCGCTAGCGCACAAAATATGGCGTAACCACTGGAACCCAGACGACACAACACCGCTATTCAAGCATTACTCGACCTTCCTACGCAAGGGTATAAAAATGGGCGCGATTGGCTCAAACAAAATTACATTCTTGTTCTTGATAGGAGCTTGCGCCCTAGATGTGATTCGCCCATCAGCACAGAGTACACACGGCCTGCCGGTGGCAAATGGACTAAAACCACGACCGTACCCGACAACGGCGAATTACGTTCTGCGTGAATAAAGTACGAGTACCGCCAAAAGTTAAGAACGGTTACGCAGCATACGCCATTGGGTTGGCCCGCACAAGAGGCAATAATTGTCGCACGTACATATCTGAATATGCCGTTAGATGCCCTATTTTAGGGCTTCTACAGGCTATTTTTAATCCCAACAAGGGCGTTCGAGGGTGGTGCACACATTGTGCGCCCTGCGCCTTTGTCATCCAAACGTTACGCCCCCGCGTATAGTGAGTGTCACCCTCAAACATTTCGGATAACCGCACCTATGAAAACGCCCTCCTTTACCATTGCAGCGCTCAGTTTAGCTATCGCCAACGCAGCCCACGCGCAGGCTTTTGACCATAACCATGCGGCACTCACAGCGGTGTTAGCGAAGCACGTCGTGCTCATTGATGCTGGCCAAGCCTCACAAGTTAATTATGCTAATTTAGGCAAAGACAAAGCCGCCCTCACGGCTTATTTGGCTGGGCTTTCTAAGGTAACGGATGCTGAATTTAAGGCATGGAGTAAAGCTGAAAAACTGGCGTTTTTAGTGAACGCTTATAACGGCTTTACGCTTGATTTAATTTTGCAAAACTACCCAGTTAAATCGATTAAAGATATTGGCAGCGTATTCGATGACCGTTGGAATCGCAAATTTTTTAAGTTGCTCGGCCAAGATTTTTCATTAAATAAATTGGAACACGACACCGTGCGTAAGCCCGGCAGCTTCGATGAACCACGGGCGCACTTCGCGCTTAATTGCGCATCAATTGGCTGCCCGACTTTACGTGAAGAAGCGTATACCGCTGACAAACTCGATGCCCAGCTAGAAGCCCAAGCGGTGCGGTTTCTATCAGATCGTTCACGCAACCGCTATGCAAGTGGAAAGCTTGAAGTGTCGATGATTTTCAAGTGGTTTAGCGTGGACTGGGATTCTGGCTACAAGGGCTTTAATGGCAAGACTGCCCCGATTAAAAGCCGGCCAGAATACTTTGCCCGTTATGCAAAATTACTTGCCGACTCGCCAGCCGACCAACAAAAAATTAGTGACGGCAAAGCCGAGTTTAGCTTTTTGGATTATGACTGGCGCTTAAATGGTGTAACCGCTGGCGCGAAATAGCTTTCCTCGTATCCCAACACAACGCCAGACCTATTGCGATACCCTCGATTAAGGGAATCGCGATAGGCAGCGAATACGGTGTAGGTGCAGCGCCGGCAATCGTTCCGGCCGAAAATCCGAGATTAAAATAGGTTAAGTAAGACAGTGGCAACACCAAGCTAGCCACCCACGGCGTGATGAAACGCGTGCCCACGGCCAACGGCAAAAGCCACAATAGATACCATGCGTTGATCACTGGCGCAAACAGCAATAATACTCCGAAAGCCGCTACTAGCGGGACTCTTGCGTGATCTGTGGAAGCACTGCCAATACTGCGGGTGCTGTGGGTGCTGCAGGTGCTGTGCCTAAGCTGCCACCACACAATGCCCGCCCACAGCAAACACATTGCAGCGCCCGCGATAACGCGCGCAGTGTTTGCCTCTACAAAATAGCTGATCAATCCGAAACCCAAAGCATTAAACTGCCATTCGCGCGCAAAGGTAGCGAACGAGTAAAAAGCCTGCGCAAATGCTTCACTCGAACCTAGCGGTGGGAATACGAATGGCAGCCAAAACGCGAAGTAAACAAGCACGCATGCGCACCCGACGCGCGCAGTCGCCAGCGTCCATGCCCTTAAGCTGGCAATAGTAGCCGCGCGCGGTACGCCAAATAAAGGTACGGCAAGACATAAAAACGGCAATGCCAACAGCGCATGTATTTTCATGGCCACGGCACAACCTAACCAAATGCCGCAGCGCCAATGCTGTTGTTGTTTGGTGGCCAACCACGCAAAAAACAGCAGCCCGCCGATCAGGCCGTCCGGATGCGCTGCCACCCCCACTTCATGCAGCACTAATGGGCACAGTGCGTAAAGCATCGCGCGCCGTGCGCCGAAGTGACTAATTAGCGCGCTCACCAACAACAAATCTGCAGCGAGCCATAACAACCGAACCGGCCACAACATCCCGGGCGCCAGTTGTGCCGCCAGCGCAAAAAGCCACTGGAGCGCCGGACCATAAATAGTTGGAATATCGGGATTATTGAGTGCCGATAGGGCGTGGGCAATAGGTTGCGGCGCGAGCGCGCCGTTCAGCATTAGCGCATCACTTGAAAAAAAATGGCTGGGCGCAAGTAAATACGGATTACCGCCAATAATGGTTTGATAGCCATCCCATAAGTAACGGTAAAAATCGTCTTCAAAATAGGGTGTGCTCCAAAACGTAAGCAGCCGCGTTGCCAATGCCCAGCCTAAAACTTGGCTGATGCTGGGCGCTGCGGGCGCACACGTGAATGCACACAATAATAATGCCGTGGCCGCGCACATTAGCGCTACCCACAGCGTAATCGGTGGTGTCAGTACTGTTAGTACATTAAGCACTGAACCTGCGCTTACGTATTTTCCGACAAAAATTAGGCTGAAAAAGACTGCGAAAATTCCCGCGCCCACGCCATGCCAAATCCATAGAGCGCGCTTTTTTTCTGCGGCCCTTTTTGCTGCATCTTTTTCCGCGACGTTTTCAACTGACACTATTTTGACGCAGAGGTGGGTTCTGCCGCGTTAGCCGTCGTTTGAATCGGTGCGTTAGCCATGCCGACCTTCCATTCAGTTATTTTCAACGTGAAAATTTTACCGATTATCCCGCGTGCTGCACCAATTACACCAGAAACTGTTCCACTAATTTTTGATTTACCGACGCGGCACTTGGTGCTTACTGAAACTTCAGCCACGCGCATGTGCGCTTGTAGCGCCTTAATCTGCATTTCCACTGTCCAGCCGAAGGTTTTATCGGCCATCCGCAACCGCATGAGCGCATCAGTGCGCATCGCGCGTAACGGCCCTAAATCGCTCACCCATTGCCGCCACAGCCCATAAATGAGCAACGAAGCGACAACATTGCCCGCGCGTTGCGGCGGCGTGAGCGCACCGCGCTCTTGCAGCGCTGGTGTGCGCACGCCAATCACCAAGTCGTGTCCACAACTAATTTCATGCAATAGCGCCGGTATGTCTTGCGCCACCACGCTGCCGTCGCCATCGGCAAACAATACAATATTAGGTTGCGGGCGCATTAAGGCAATCGCTTCAAGGCCCGCTAAACACGCGGCTCCATAGCCACGCATTGATGCAGTCACCACTGTTGCGCCCGCGTTTATGGCCTCGACAGCCGTGGCGTCGGTAGAGCCGTTATCACAAACAAATATGGTGCCAAGCAGCGCCCCGTGTTCATTCGAAAGCGCGCGTAAATCACGGACCACTTGGCCAATGATTAACGCTTCGTTGAGCGCTGGAATCACCACAACCACAATTGAATGTGGGTGCGGTTGTGGTGATTTGAGCGCTTCTTGTTGTTGCAGTAGGCCACTGCAAACATTACCGCAAAGGTTTAAGGCAGGCACGTAGGCTCGCTATTTAGAAAGCAGCTTGAAGAGACAAACCAATTACTTTTCCTTCAGCC
Source organism: Betaproteobacteria bacterium (assembly GCA_031409495.1). Classification (GTDB taxonomy): domain Bacteria; phylum Pseudomonadota; class Gammaproteobacteria; order Burkholderiales; family Usitatibacteraceae; genus JANMDR01. The sequence continues at coordinate 4,100 of JANNXI010000004.1, read as the reverse complement.
GTATTGCGTTGGCCTTTTTTGTCGCCAAATTGTATTGCGGCCGTAAGCGCTTTGCTGATGCGAAACCCCAGCGTTACGGCTGTTAAGGTGTAGTCTTCTTGCACTTCGGGAAAACGCGGTGGCGAAAATCCAGGGCCGCCAATATCTAGACCATCCTTTGCATCTACTTTTTCGTAATTTACGCCAGCAAACAGCATCGGCGTGAAGTTTAGGTTAGCGCCAAACTTCATAAAATTTTCGTTAGGCACCGGCGCTTTACGATCACGATAGCCCAGGGTACCGTAAGCGCTAAATGTAGAATTGAAAATCTTGCCAACACTTACCGATACTTCCAAAGCATTGGCACCATCGCCAATAGCAGACAAAGCACCCGTGTCATAGCTACCTTTCAAAATGGCTGCAGCGCCTAGGGTCACTGAAACAGGATCGGCAGCGGTGTCATCAAGCAAACGATAACGCAAGCCCAAGCGCGAATCAGTCGCGCCCGATAGGCCGCCATTAGGTGCCAAACCCGGTACTTGAATAAAACTACTTTTTGCATAGCCAACCGTTGCATCGAGCGCCAAGGCATCGCTGACCCCGTAATTGTAGGTCAAGCCAAAATTGGTTTGTTTCAATGTTGCGGGTAGCTTACCCGACGCATCACCCGGCTTAAAATCATCGGCTTTTTGGTTTGATAGCGCGATGGTGATGTCAGAACTTCCAGGCGACGGCAGCCACGGCGTTTGGGCAACCGCATTTGACGCTATTGAAATAGCCGCGAAGGCACTAAATACAGCCATTTTCACGGTATTTTTTCGGAGTATTTTTCTCATTATTTGCCCGCCGTGATCGTTAGGTTAAAGCGCTTGGTGAGATAGGTATTAACGGCTTCTAAGTCGCCTTCGCTCAGTTTAACTTTACTATCCTTGCTATTGAGTGAAGTGAATAGTGTTTTAACATCAGCAGAGCCCTTTGCCATAAAAGCGTAAGCGCAGCCTTCGCAGGCCACTTGCTTGAAGAAAATTGATTTACCAATGCTGTAAGCATCAGCACCTTGGCTACTGCTCGGTGTCATCGAGCCGGACGCGAAGGCCGCCGGAGCTGCAAGTGTTGCAGAGGTAAAAATCAAAGCGGATGCAATCTTTGTGATTAAAGTTCGTTGCAGCATCATAAAAAACTCCTTTTAAGCATTAAAGGGGGTAAGACATGCGGAAAAATTCAGGGTGAAGGTGATACAAAAACTGAATATGGCGCAACCAAATTGGCGCGCCGTGCGTATAGAGAGCAACGCAAAAGAAGTTGTTGTGGCCGAGAAGGCTTTTCTCTATCTCCCTTCATTTACGCAAGGAAACTCGATTAGATGCGGCAAATCGTTCAATTAATCAAGCCAATCGTTCAGCCCGCCAATGCCGCGCTCACATCCGCGGAAAAAGCCGACGCTAACGCTGGCACCAAAATAATGCTTGGATTGGCGGGCAAAGCTGATGCGTATCGCTGGGATGGTGCCGACCAAACGATCGAATGGTCGTTATCCGAAGGTTTTGGCTACCTATTGGTCTGCGAAGGCGAGCTGGCGGCTACTTGCGCCACGGGTAAGCAAGCACGCCTAAAAAAAGGCGACTTACTGATTATGAACGAGGCCAATTTGGCCACCTTTACGATGGCGCTGGTAGCGGGCGGGCAGCCCACGACACGCATGTGCGCCCCGACTACTATCGGCCCTATTAACGCTAGTGATGCTAGTGATACGATTAGGCACCTAGTACCAAATGTAGTCTACGGCAGCATGCGCGCAAACAGCACGCCTTGGCGCGCGCAGCCCTTTGCGCAAGCGCCTACGTGGGCGATGGCGGTCTTACGACCCACGGCACCAGAGTACGCGCGCCTAACATTATTAGCGCAATTGCTCCATAGCGAGAATAATGCAAATGAGAGCGCCACACAGGTTGTCGCAGGCTTGCAGGCCACACTATTTGAGGCGCTTAGCGTTACTTTGCGGGCGCACGATCCACTCAGTATGCCGCAACTCACGGCAGGCATCGATGCGCGCCTAAGCCGAGCATTAACCGCTATGGCCATTGACCCAAGCAAGCCTTGGCGCATAGAAACAATGGCGCAGCAAGCCGCCATGTCGCGCACCGCCTTTGCGGTACGTTTTAAAGCCGTGATGCAACAAACGCCTCTAGATTATTTAACCACGTTGCGCATCCAGCATGCAGTCACGCAGTTTGCAAATTTCCCCAACCGTCGCATCGATGCAATCGCGCGCGATGTTGGCTACGCCGATGAGTCTGCACTGCGTCGCGCGTACTTACGGGTGACGGGGGAAGTACTGAGCGTGCGTTAGATTCTGCATGTTAGGTAGCGGTATTTTTAGAACGATAATACCCTTGAAGACGTCCTATTTTCGGACGCCTTCAAGGGTATTATCGTTCAGAACTTTCGAACTAGATTTGAGATACTTTCTGAAGTTAAACGCTCAGAACCTAAACCCACTACGGTGCTACTTGCACCACTAACGCGGCGCTATCGGCACCAAAATTAAAGGTATCCCCCGCGTAGCGCGCACTGATGTTGCGGCCTCCAGACTGTGCAGGCTGCCAATCACAAACCGCGGTGCGCACGGATAGGTCAACCGTAAATGTGGTGACAATAGGTTGTGCCGCACACGCGGTAATCAGTACATCATTTTCATAAAACGCGATGACGCCACTGGCTGATGCGCCAGACGTAACACCGGCCGTCAACCGAGTCATAGCACCAACCCTTGCGGCAGCATTTGCCGTTACGGTAAGCACGGGCTGAATCGGCACAAACGAGATACGCACAACGCAATTTTTGGCAATGGGATCAGTAACCGCGACTGTATCGCCCGCACCTTGCGGCGTAAACGGGACAGAACCTTGTATGCCGACCAAGCAAGTACTGCCGCCGATAGATGCAATATGTTTAGGCGGCGCACTAATTTTAAATTCAGTGTACTTATTTATTTCAATCGACTGCGCCGTGTTTGGGGTCACGCTGCCTACAGCACCGGTGGTTGATGTAATGAGCAATGGGGTTACTACATACCGCGGCAAATCTGCCTGATGGAGTAAACCAGGGGATGTAGCTGGAAAATTATGCGTGTTGCCGCTATATTGCGCAGACACAAAATGCTGGCCTACGCTAAATGCTTCTAACGTCGTCGTGCAAGTTGCGGAGCGCTCTTGCTCATCGTTAGCAAAGTAGCGCTGAATAATGGGCTGAACAGCGCAGCCCGCAAGCGCCACACCATCAATAAAAAAAGCAACTGTACCCTCAGCATTAGTGGCACCCGTAACAATTGCCTTAAAGGTTACTGGCATATTCTGCGGTGCATTAGCGCCCACTGGAGAAAACACCGCAACCCGCGGAATGGTCGGTACAAAAGTAACGATGACAGTACAGTTGCCGCCCAAGGGATCCGTTACAACCGTAGTATTGCCGCTGCCCTGCGGCACAAATGCGGTACTGCCCACCAAGCCTGCAGGGCAATCGCCGCTTACTTTGGCGATGTAACGAAATTGGGTGCTTACATCAATCCGGGCTTTACTGTTTGCGGCTACGTTAAAAGGGACGTTAGGCCAAATAGAACCTGCGTTGGAAAAACCGTTATTCGCGATAGTTGGCGTTACCGTCACTGGCGCGGCGGGCTGCGGCGGAAAGGCTGTGGCCAACACGGCAGAAACTGTTCCCACGCCAGCCGCCGCTCGACTCCAAAAAATATCGTATGTGCTACCAAAGTTATAACCCTGAAAAAAGATATCGCCGATACGAGCGGGTGGGCCATAGCTGGTATCTGCTTGCGTGAGGTTTGTTTGCGTATAAGCCAAGTTGCCATTAATACGATACTCGATAGCACTTCCTGTAAAGGTAATGCCAAACTCCGTCCAAGTATCGTACTGCACCGCCATGGCGATATCATTCCAGCCGCCGTTTGAGCCGTCAAATACGCGATAGCGCGGCGTACCACCATTGGTGACCGGCGCTGCGGCAGAGGAATTGGCAAAGCCAATAATCGGGAATAAATTGCAGTTTGATGCCGGACAAACATCGCCGCCAGTAGCCGGGCTCACAGTTGCCCAAACATCGGTGCG
>JANNXI010000003.1:0-2484 GCA_031409495.1 Betaproteobacteria bacterium | reverse complement strand
CTTCTTGAGCCTGATGCTCGCCAACAACGTTGATAAACTAAAAGTGGCTGGAAAAGCCCTGTATTCGTGCATGTTGCACGCAAAGGGTGGCGTGATTGACGATTTAATCGTCTATTATTTTGGCGAAGAAATGTTCCGCTTAGTTGTCAACGCCGGAACAGCCGAAAAAGATATTGCTTGGTTGCGGGCGCAACTTAGCGCCAACAATGTAGCTAACGTGACCATTGAGCCGCGCCCAGATTTAGCCATTGTCGCAGTGCAAGGCCCCCAAGCACGCGAGCGCGTGTGGGATGTGATGCCAACAACGCGCGACGCTACAAGCGATATGAAGCCTTTTAACGGCGCACTATTTGGCGGCACCCCATTTGGTGACGTCATGCTCGGTCGCACTGGCTACACGGGTGAAGATGGATTTGAAGTGATCGTTGCTGCAACACAGGTAAATGCGCTGTGGATGGCGCTCTTGGAGGTGGGTGTAAAGCCCTGCGGATTGGGCGCGCGCGACACATTGCGTTTGGAAGCAGGAATGAATTTATACGGCCAAGATATGGATGAAACGATTTCGCCGTTAAACGCCGGGCTTGCGTGGACCGTGGACTTATCCGCGCCGCGGGATTTTATTGGTCGTGGCGTACTCGAACGAGATGGTCAAAGCTTTGCAGTGGTTGGGCTAATTTTGTTGGAAAAAGGTGGGGTACTGCGCGCGCATCAAAAAGTGCATACCGAGGCGGGTGAGGGTGAAATTACTAGCGGCACATTCTCACCTACGATGAACCAGTCAATTGCGTTTGCACGCGTGCCAACGGCAGTAAAAATCGGTACAACGGTCAAAGTAGCAATTCGCGATAAGCTATTGGAAGCGCGAGTGGTGAAGCTACCGTTTGTGCGTAATGGCAAAATACTGGCAGTGGCATAATCTTATAAATGACTAACCAAACTACAAAGGATAAAAATATGGAAAACCCAGCCGATTTGAAATACACCAGCTCCCACGAATGGGCGCGCTTAGAAGCCGATGGCACCATTACCGTCGGCATTACTGACCATGCGCAAGAAGCGTTGGGAGATATCGTGTTTTTAGATTTTCCGAAGGTGGGTAAAAGCTACGCAGCCGCTGAAAATTGCGCTGTTGTGGAATCGGTTAAAGCAGCATCGGATATTTATATGCCAGTCGCTGGTGAAGTGCTAGCCGTCAATGACGCTTTGGGTGGTGCACCAGAACAGCTAAATGCCGATGCCTTTGCTTCATGGTTGTTCAAGATTAAGCCTGCGAATGCCGCCGATCTGGGTGGCTTGTTGGATGCTACGGCCTATTCAAACGGTCCTGGCAAGTAGGTTTTTTGAAATTGTAGAGTGCCTGTGGCCCTAGGCCAGTCCCAAGACGCCCTAAAATTGGGCGTCTTCAGGCATAGTTTCTAGTCTAATTTAACGCGGAAGCATCATGCCTGATACCCATATTGTCCCTAATTTATCGACGCGCCTCAGCTTAGAAGAGCTTGAAAATCACGGCGAATTTTTAGCCCGTCACATTGGCCCGAGCGCTACCGAGCAAGCGGCCATGCTCAATTTTTTAGGATATGCCACCCGTGCGGCGTTGATGGATACAATTGTGCCACCCGCTATTCGTATGCAGTCCGCCATTGATTTGCCGGAAAGTATCACTGAAGCAGCAGCGCTAGCGCGCCTAAAAGCGATTGCGGACAAAAATCAAGTGTTTAGAAGCTTCATCGGTCAAGGCTACTACGGCACCCATACGCCCGGTGTAATTTTGCGTAACGTGCTGGAAAATCCAGCGTGGTACACGGCTTACACGCCGTACCAGCCAGAAATTTCACAAGGCCGACTCGAAGCAATCGTTAATTTTCAAACCATGATTTGCGATATGACGGGCATGGCCATCGCCAATGCGTCGATGTTGGACGAAGGCACCGCAGCGGCAGAGGCGATGACCCTTTGTTTGCGCAGCACCAAAACCCAGAGCATGACGTTTTTTGTAGCCGATGATGTACTGCCACAAACCTTAGATGTAGTGCGTACGCGAGCCCAGCCTTTAGGTATTTCAGTGGTTGTCGGCAATGCGCTGGAAGCTCCTAAGCACGCCGCTTTTGGCGTACTTCTTCAGTACCCGGGGGTGAACGGCGATGTGCATGACTACCGTGAATTAGCAACAGCCATTCACGCCGCTGACGGCTTGTTAATTGTCGCCGCTGATCTCTTAGCGCTTACTTTGCTTAGCCCCCCCGGCGAATGGGGTGCGGATGTGGTGGTAGGTTGCAGCCAGCGCTTTGGTGTGCCATTAGGTTTCGGTGGCCCGCATGCCGCGTTTTTTGCCACGCGCGATGAGCTAAAGCGCACTATGCCTGGGCGTTTAGTGGGCGTAACAATTGACTCAAACGGCAACAAAGCGTATCGATTGGCACTGCAAACGCGCGAGCAACATATCCGTCGTGAAAAAGCCACCAGCAATATTTGTACAGCGCAAGT
>JANNXI010000002.1:0-8061 GCA_031409495.1 Betaproteobacteria bacterium | reverse complement strand
CCAGTAAAAAACAAAGAGGCGTTGGCCAATGCCGAAGCACTGACGTACTTTGCCGATCGTGAAGAGCTACAAAAATAGCCGGAGAATAGGCTAGATGCACCATATTTCTCAGCGAGAAGCTCCTTCCGGGTCGATTGTATCTTATGAAGATAACGACGGCGCCGCAATACCTGCTGGTTCACGCATGCCCATTGTCTTCACCCACTACAAAATCCACAATCTGCATGGGTATGCGCACGGTAAATTTAGCACCCACGCCTGGTACTGATTCTGCTGCCAAAATACCTTGCAGCTTTTGAGTTACTAGGTTGTAAGAAATGCTCAAACCCAACCCGGTGCCACCGTTATCGCGTTTTGATGTGACGAATGGCTCAAATATTCTTGCCTCTAACTCGGGCGCAATACCTTCGCCATCATCTTGCACCGCTATTTGCGCATACTCTCCTTCAGCACTTACATGAATTGTAATTTTGCCTCCGCTACGATTTGCAAAAGCATGGCGCAGGGCGTTCATGATTAGGTTAGTTAATATTTGATCAAGTGCGCTCGGGTAGCTTTCTATAATTATTTTCGGGTCACCGGTCAAGGTGCAAATCACGTTATTTTTCTTGCATTCCGGGCTAAGTGAGCGCACTAAATCTTGAATAGAACTGAGCAAATTAAACTTCGTAATGCGCTCATCAGATTGATTCACGGCCACGCGCTTAAAGCTAGTAACAAGCTGTGCTGCTCGCTCTAAATTCCGCAAAATGATGATGCTCGTTTCGGTGGTGTCGTTTAAAAATTCTTCAAACGCTTCTTGATCCAATTCCCCGGCTTGGTAGCGAGTGTTAGCCACTGCGGCAGCATCACACAAATGGCTGGCCGCCGTTACCGATATTCCTAAGGGCGTATTGATCTCATGAGCCACGCCTGCCACTAGACCACCTAATGCCGCCATTTTTTCAGATTCTATGAGCTGGCTTTGCGCTTTTTGCAATTGCTCCAACGCCGCCTTCAAACTGCGTGTGCGCTCTATTACTTGGCCTTCTAAAGATGCGTGCGCTAAAGTTACTTGATCCTGCGCCTGCATTTTCGCCTCGGCCGCCAGCGCCCGACCGGCGATCTCCGTTAGCGCCGACATGAAGCCGATTTCGTCATTGGTCCATTTTCTTGCTGTGCCTACTTGGTCACACCCCACACCACCAACTAGCCTTCCATTTACGCACATGGGTACGTTTATCATGGATTTAATATCAAGCGGCCCGGTATAGAAGGTGTGAAACTCCATCGTCGCCGGATGGGTATCTACATCGTCGGCAACAACATACTGTTGGTCGAGTAGCGCATTAAAATAGTTGGGAAAATGCTTTTTTTCAAAAAATACATGTTCGCTTTCTTGAGGCACACCGTTTGAGATCATCGCTGCACAATTCAATCGATCCCGTGCCGGATTCAATAACCAAATACTACTAATGGCGGTGTTTAAGCCCTTGGAGGCCGTAAGTGCAATTTCTTCTGCTGCCAAGGCAAAATAGCCACAATCAATCAGCGTTGATTTGGACAATTCAATCAGCAGGTTTTGTTGCACCGGCAACATTAGGCAGAATCAGTCGGGGAAGCGTTGGCGAATTTCGCGCACCGCGTCCATATTGTCAAGCAATAGCGTGACTAAGTCTGGATCAAATTGCAAGCCGCTACGCTCGCGAATGAAGTTGACGATATCTTCATGTTGCCATGCCTCTTTATAAACGCGCTTAGATCCTAGCGCATCGCATACGTCTGCCAGCGCAGCAATACGCGCCGCGATATGAATTTGCTCGCCTTTAAGGCCCCGCGGATAGCCGTTGCCATCCCAGTGCTCATGATGCTCGTGGGCGATGATCGCGCCTACTTTTAACATGCGTTTGTCAGAACTATTAAGCATGTCGAAGCCAATGCGCGCGTGGGTGCGCATAATCTCGCGCTCCTCGGGCGTATGCTGCGCCGGCTTGTTCAAAATTTCATCAGGGATACCCATTTTTCCCAAATCATGTAGAGGGGACGCATGGCGAATAATTTCAATATCCGTTGCTTCCAAGCCGTATTTTTGCGCCAGTAGTTCAGCCACGAGTGCCATGCGCTTTACATGGTTGCCGGTTTCTTTTGAGCGCATCTCCACGGCTTCGCCCAACATGTAAATCAGTTCACGTTGTGAGTCTTCAACTTCTTCCTGCATTTGTAAATTTTCAAACGCAAACGCCACGTTTTTACAATAAATGTGCAGGAGGCGGTGGTCAAATTCCGTTAATTCTGCCACGTTAGAAAGGTAGAGTAAATTTTCGCTACCAGCACGGGTTTTAAAGTACCCGACAAAATGATGTTCATCGGTGATGGATCGTTTTGCAGCAAGGGCCTGACGCATCATGGCGTCCGCCTCGGGTGTAATTAGCTGGGCAAGTAGTGTGCGCTCTGAGACCTCACCCGCTACCTCCCCCATGCCGCTGGAGGCCAATAACCGATACTCAGGGCCACCTTCCCCTTGTGCAAAAGCCGATGCCACATTGAAATACATCGCTTGATCATGATAGCTAATTAAACTTACCAACTGCTGCAAAACGGCGCTCGTAAAGCGATCAAGCGAACGCAAATGCGAGACAGCGGAAAGCGCATCTAAAGTAAGTTCTAATCCTTGGCGTTGCGCGTGGAGCAAGCAAATATCACGATAGCTGCGCAATGCGGCATAAAGCAATGTTTTAAGCTTAATTGAGGTCAGTTCAGTCTTGTTTTTATAGTCGTTTATATCGTAAGTGCGAATGACACTTTCCTCTGGTGCCTGCCCAGGCTGACCCGTGCGCAACACGATACGGACATCGGTATTTTTCATCGGCCCGCGAATTTCGCGGACTAAATCGAGCCCCGCTTGATCCGATTCCATCACCACATCGAGTAACACCACGGCGATATCTTTGTAGTTTGTCAGATGATCGCGCGCTTCTGTTGCACTATTGGCGTGTAACAACACGAGGTTGCGACCCTCAAACTCAAAATTCCGCAAAACCAGCTTGGTGACGGTGTGTATCTCTTCTTCATCGTCAACCACCAACACGCGCCATACCCTTACGGGTTGCTGGAAAGCTCCGGGCGCGGCAACTTGCTTAATCTCAGCCAGGGCGGATGCCGCTGCTTTGCGTGGCGTGAATAGTGGTATTTTTGCCATCTTCTCTTCCAGTTTTAGCGCTATTGGGTACGGTGATGGTTACGCTCTTGGGTAAATACGCTGCAGTGCAACAAATCTACTGCTTCGGATCACCGTCCAATTTCAACACAAAAAACGACCAGCAACCGTTTCCGGCACGCTGTTTGATGCGAAGTAACTTTTTTAATTCGCCCGTACCTGCAAAAAAGCCGTTACTTTGTTCACCACCAATTCCTGCAAATTTGGGCTCAGACAATCAACTGGCTCGACGTAAGGCATTGCGCGCAGCCACGTCAACTGACGTTTAGCAAGCTGCCTCGTTGCTACGATACCACGGCTGCGGAGCTGCGAGATGTCGCCGTAAAAAGGGCTATTTTCATCCAAAAATTCCCACACCTGCCGATAACCCACGGCGCGCATAGCGGGCAGGTCAGCATGCAAAGTGTAGATTTGTTGCAACGTGCGCACTTCCGCCACTAAGCCTTGCGACAGCATGGCATCAAACCGCGACGCGATGCGCGCGTGCAACACCGCCCGATCACTTGGCTGGAGCCCCAAAAATAGACTGCGATAGTCTCGGAGCGGTGTATTACTACCTGAAGATGCCCGTATTTGCTGGCTTGACATCGGCTTTCCGGTGAGCGCAAACACCTCCAACGCGCGCTGCACGCGCTGCGAATCGTTGGGCGAAAGTTGTGCTGCACGTATGGGATCAACTCTCGCCAGTTCATTGTGCATGGCCGGCCAGCCAATCTCAACGGCTTGCGCATCCAAACGCGTGCGGACGGCTTTATCCGCAACTGGCAACTCACTCAAACCGTCTACAAGCGCTTTAATATAAAGCATAGTGCCGCCAACCAATATTGGTACTTTATCCTGCGCATGCGCGGTGCTAATGGCGGCGTTGGCATCACGACAAAATTGCGCGGCATCGTAAACATCCGTGGGCGCAATAAGATCAATTAACTGATGTGGGTGCAGCGCCTGCATGGCGGCATCGGGCTTGGCAGTGCCAATATTCATATCGCGATAGACGCAGGCCGAATCCACGCTGATGAGCGTGGATTCGCGGCCGTGTTGTAAGCGCAAAAAACCTTGCAGCCAAATAGCCAACGCAGTTTTCCCCGACGCCGTAGGCCCGAGCAAAAACAGGACTGACGGCGTGGCAGTCAACTTTTACTCAGTATCAAAAACAATGCCCTGTGCCAGCGGCAAATCGCGACCATAGTTGATGGTATTAGTAGCGCGACGCATATAGGCTTTCCAACTATCCGAGCCCGATTCGCGGCCGCCGCCTGTTTCCTTTTCGCCACCAAATGCGCCGCCGATTTCGGCACCAGAAGTACCGATATTTACGTTAGCAATACCGCAATCGCTGCCGCTTGCCGCCATAAATAACTCAGCCTCGCGCACGTCGTTGGTAAAGATGGATGACGATAATCCCTGTGGTACGCCGTTTTGTAGCGCGATGGCGTCTTCTAAATTATCGTAGGTGAGTACATACAAAATAGGCGCGAAGGTTTCATGCTGCATGCATACCGTTTGGGCGGGCATTTCTACCAAGGCCGGACGCACATAAAAGCCGCCTGCGGTGTCGTCACCATCAAGCACCACACGCTCGCCGCCGGTTACCACGCCGCCTTGAGCACGCGCTTGTGATAAGGCATTTTGCATTGCATCAAAGGCTTGCTGATCAATAAGCGGGCCCACCAAGGTGCCCGTATTTAGTGGGTTTCCAACCTTTACGCTGGCATAGGAAGCCTTTAACGAGGCGACTAGTGTTGGTGCAACACTGGTGTGCGCAATTAAGCGTCGCAGCGTTGTGCAACGCTGCCCGGCCGTACCAACTGCTGAAAATACACAGGCGCGCGACGCGAGCTTCAAATCAGCGCTCGAGGCAACAATCATTGCATTATTGCCGCCCAATTCAAGAATGGTTTTTGCAAACCGTTCGGCCGCCACGCCAGCCACTGCACGGCCCATACGCGTTGATCCAGTAGCGGAAATGAGTGCCACATCGGTATGCCGTGTGAGCGCTTCGCCGCACGCTGGGCCGCCAATAATGGTAGGGCAAATATTGGCAGACACGCTGCCGCCTGCGGACTCAAAGCGTTTCACGGTTTGTGCAAAAAGAGCTTCACAGGCAAGTGCTGTTAGCAGCGTCTTTTCTGATGGTTTCCACACTACTGAATTGCCGCAAACTAGCGCAATACAAGCGTTCCAAGCCCAAACAGCTACCGGAAAATTAAAAGCACTAATCACACCAACTACACCGAGCGGGTGCCACTGTTCCATCATGCGATGATTCGGCCGCTCTGAGGCAATCGTCAGGCCGTAAAGCTGGCGGGATAGGCCTACTGCAAAATCGCAAATATCGATCATCTCTTGCACTTCCCCTAAGCCTTCAGTATGGAGTTTCCCAGCTTCCATACTCACTAAGCGCCCAAGTGGTTCTTTATTTTCACGCAGCACTTCGCCAAACAAGCGCACTAACTCGCCACGCTTAGGCGCGGGTACGTTGCGCCAAGTGATAGCTGCCGCTTTGGCAGCCGCAATAGCCGCATTCACTTGCGGAACGGTATGCGCGCGCAAGGTAGCCACAACAGCACCATTAATGGGCGTACGCGCAGGCAGATCTACTCCAGCGGCGGCATTTAAATCAACACCAAGTTCTTTAAGAGTGTCTAAAATAGTAGCTTGCAGGGTTGTTGTCATTAACTGTGCTTTCATGAATTTAAAAAATAATGCGGGCTGCCGTGCTAAATCAAACCGTCGTCTGCGGGTTCATGCGCTCTGCATGCTGCAGTTTATTGAGTGCGTTAATGTAGGCTTTGGAGCTTGCCACCACAATATCGGTATCTGAGCCAATGCCGTTTATCACACGGCCATTTTTAGATAAGCGCACCGTAACTTCACCTTGCGCATCTGTGCCTTCAGTCACATTATTGACTGAATAAAGCAGCAACTCCGAACCGGATTTAGCCACGCTTTCGAGCGCTTTGAACACCGCATCAACCGGCCCAGCACCCGATGCTTCGCAACGCTGTTCGTGCCCACCTACCGTTAAGACCAGCTTGGCGTATGGCGCCTCACCAGTTTCAACGTGCGCAGAAATCGCTACAAACTGATAGTGCTCAATTTCAGGCGTCACAAATTCATCCGATACGATAGCGTGCAGATCTTCATCAAAAATTTCGTGCTTTTTATCAGCGAGTTCTTTGAATTTTTGGAACGCATGGTTTAGGGCCAATTCCGATTCCAACTCAATGCCAAGTTCCATTAAGCGCGCGCGGAAGGCGCTGCGACCGGATAACTTGCCCAACGTTAATTTATTGTTGTGCCAACCCACATCTTGCGCCCGCATGATCTCGTAGGTTTCGCGATTCTTTAAAATGCCATCTTGATGAATACCTGATTCATGCGCAAAGGCATTAGCTCCCACCACAGCTTTATTCGGCTGCACCGGATAGCCGGTGATGGTTGAAACTAGCTTTGATGCAGGCACAATTTGCGTCGCATCAATGCGCGTGGTGAGACCAAAATAATCATGGCGCGTACGCAAGGCCATCACAATTTCTTCTAGTGATGCATTGCCCGCACGCTCACCTAAACCATTGATGGTGCATTCCACTTGGCGCGCACCGGCACGCACGGCAGCCAATGAATTTGCCACAGCCATACCTAGGTCATTGTGGCAATGGGTTGACCATATCACTTTGTCAGCATTGGGCACACGTTGAAGTAAGGTAGTGAACCGTTCCGACCATAATTCCGGGATGGCATAGCCTACAGTATCAGGAACGTTGATGGTTTTAGCACCGGCGTTAATCACGGCTTCAAACACGCGACACAAAAAATCCATATCGGAACGCACGGCATCTTCAGCCGAAAACTCTACGTCGTCACACAAATTACGGGCGAACTTTACCGCGTTGACTGCCGCTTCCAACACTTGGTCGGGCGACATGCGCAATTTATGCTCCATGTGGATGGGAGACGTCGCGATGAATGTATGAATACGCGCGCGGGCAGCTGGTTTTACGGCATCTCCAGCCTTTTGAATGTCAGCAGGTTGCGCACGTGCGAGCGAGCACACGGTGGAATCTTTAATCACGGACGCCACAGCGTGTACGGCATCAAAATCTCCAGGGCTAGCGGCCGCAAAGCCCGCTTCAATTACATCCACCTTCATCTTTTCAAGCTGGCGCGCAATACGCACTTTTTCTTCTTTGTTCATTGCGGCACCGGGGCTTTGCTCGCCATCACGCAAAGTGGTATCAAAAATAATTAATTGCTTGGTTGCTTCCATGGGTAATTCTCCAAAATTAGCCCGTATTTTACGGGGTTTTACAAGGTGGGGCGCGCAAATGGCAAAAGTTGGCTGTGTTTGGCTGAAGGTGGGCAAAATTGTCCGCCAGCGCCGCTAATGCGCAGAAAGCATTCTGCTGAACACAAATTCAGCGGAAATGAGGAATCCAAACCAAAATGGTTGGAGCACGATAATACGAGGGGGGTGGGGGATTTTAGCGCGCGCGGCGCAGTAGGATGAGGCTTGAGCCTAGCAGAAGAGCTGGGCTTAAAAGTGCAATTAACAACGCAACAGGCCTTGCAGATGCGAACGCATCGGCGGCTTGATTTTGTGTGCTAATTTTGGAACAAATCGTCATAGACCTAGAATAACGGCGTTTTTAGAGATTGTAAAGAGGTAGGCGCAAAACAATCGGGCAATCTCAACATTTGCCGTATCTAAGATGCCTGAGGAAGCCCTTTCCATGAACATAGTGGTTTTCAAGGGTTTTCTCTTATAGGCACCAATGTCTGCCCGAGTTGTTTGGCGAGGCTTTGGAGTGCGCGGTGTTTGTTTTCCAGTATTTTAGCTTCATATCGCGCCAGACCCTCTTCAA
>JANNXI010000001.1:0-31720 GCA_031409495.1 Betaproteobacteria bacterium | reverse complement strand
GCTAGGTCTTGCATTAATTGGTACGTGATGCCACCTAAAATTAAATTATCCATCGGTGGGCACAGTATTACGCCGTCTTTTACCATCGCCACATTGCTGGCTGAAGACTCGGTTAGAAACCCATCGCGGAACAAAATAATTTCGTCCGCTCCGGCCTGATTAGCGTCATGCTTGTGCATCACGGCACCGAGCAATGCAGTGGCTTTGATGTTGCAATGACCCCAACGGGCATCATCGCCTGACACACATGAGAGTCCGTTTTCATAAAGCGAAGCAGGTGGCTGGCTAAGTTTATTGGCCATTAAAAACACGGTAGGCACGGTGTCTTTTGAGGGCGAAAAATCGCGCTTGGCAACGCCCCTAGTAACCTGCATGTACACGGCTGCGTTGGATTCTTTGTTGTGCGTAACCAAAGCTTCTACGATTGCAAGCCACTCGTCAATGCGATGCGGGTTGGTAATGTCGAGTAGCGCCATGCTGCGCGCAAATCGCACCAAGTGTTCATGCGCACGCAAGCCCTTGCCGTCAAAGTATGGGATCACTTCATACACGCCATCACCAAAAATAAAGCCGCGGTCAAGAGGCGAAATTTTTGCTTCTTCAAGCGGCATAAAAGCGCCGTTTAGATAGACGGTCGGCAAGCAATAGGGCGTTTGCATAGTGGTCCTTTAATTTATTTCAGCAAAAGTCTAATGCTATCCCAACCGCGACTTAAAAAGCCCGCGGTAGGTACATCATCGAGCGCTACGACCGGTATTTCTAGTAACACCGTATTAGCTTTCGAAAGTTTCATGGTGCCCGTAGGTTGGCCCAGCGCTAATGGCGCTAGTAGCGGTTGCGTCGTGTTCAACGTAGCGGCTAATCCTTGAAACTTGTCACGCGGTAACGTGACCCAGACATCTTTGTTAAAGCCTAAGCGAATAGTTTTTTGCGTGCCTTTATAAATTTCTGGTGTGGCGATGGCTTCGCCCTTTTTGTACAAACGTTGCGAATCAAAATATTGGAAACCGTAATTTAATAGCTTTTGGCTCTCTTGCGCGCGCGCTGTATCTGACGCCGTGCCTAACACCACGGATAGCAAACGCCTTTGTTTATCGCCTTCTCCACGCTTGGCGGTGGCAATTAAGCAATAGCCTGCGGTATCGGTAAAGCCGGTTTTCATACCGTCTACCGTTGGATCAAGCCACAGCAAGCGGTTACGGTTTTGCTGCGTGGTGTTGTTGTGGGTAAATTCTTTTTCTTTGTAGTAGCCAAATTCAGCGGGAAAGTCTTGGATCAAGGTTGTCGCAAGTAGTGCCAAATCACGCGCGGTGGAATAATGTTGGGCGTCGGGTAAGCCCGTGGCGTTCGTGAAGTTGGTACTTTTTAGACCAAGCTTTTTGGCTTTAGTGTTCATGAGTTGTGCAAAGCGTTCTTCCGTGCCGCCAATAGCTTCGGCCAAGGCAATTGAAGCATCATTACCGCTTTGAACAATCATCCCGCGGATAAGTAATTGCACCGATGGTGTTTGTTTAGGATCAATAAACATGCGGGAGCCAATGGCTTTCCACGCTTTTACCGAAACCGGCACAGTTTGTTCTAACTTAAGTGTTTTATCGCGCAACGCTTCGAATACCAAATACGCGGTCATGAGTTTGGTGAGGGATGCGGGTTCTACCCGGTCATCGGCATTTTGCTGGGCTAGCGTTGTGCCAGCTTGTACATCGATTAAAAAATAAGCGCGTCCGGCGATGGTCGGTGCGCCCACTTCGGTGGCCATAGCAGTGGTTATGGGTGTCGCTGTAGTTGCAACAGATTGTGCGTAAACGGGCGCTGTAAAAAGGACTGTGCCCAACAATGTGGCGATAACGCTGCGCTTAAGGGCGCCCTTAAAGCTGGATTTACGGTTGGATGAATGAAATTGAGTGCGTGAAAACATATGGTTCGCTTAAAAATAAGTAAATGAAGAAACTAGCGTGCCGAAATAATCGGCACTAACTGAAGAGATTCGCGAATACGTTTGGCAAGCGCTTCGGCTTGCTCACGGGTGGCCACCGGCCCTAAACGCACGCGGGTGAGGTTATCTTTTTGAAACAAGGTAATGGGTTCTTTATTCCAGTCCATGGCCGCGCTGATGCGCGTACGGAAATTTTCGGCGTTTTCGGTTGCGCTAAACGCCCCTAACTGCAAGTAAAATAAGCCTTCCTCAGCGCTCACTGGGTTAGTAAGAATATTGCTTGGTGGCGCGGTAAAGGCCTGCGCGGGTACGGGTACCGGCACAAGTACAGGCAAGGGCGCCGACGGAATGACAGCCACCTGAGTACGATCGCTGGCAAACACCCGTTCGACCACTACTGGCGCGCTTCCGCGCCTTAAAAAATCGAGCTTGTGGGCAGCAACGTAAGATAAGTCAATGACCCGATCCTGCAAAAATGGCCCACGATCGTTTACGCGCACAACGACGGTTTTGCCGTTGAGTTGGTTAGTCACCCGCACATAACTTGGCAACGGCAGCGTTGGATGCGCAGCCGTCATTTCGTACATATTGTAGGTTTCGCCCATGGAGGTTTTTTGCCCATGATATTTACGGCCGTACCAGCTGGCCACTCCTGTTTGACGGAAATCGCTTAGCGCCACGTTAGGGACATAGCTTTTGCCCATCACGGTATAAGGCTTATTGGCACCACGGTGCAAGGCTTCGGTGCGTGGCACAGCATTTACAATTTGATCTAAATTTTTGGGTGGCGCGGCACCGGGGCCGTCGTCTAAATAATAGCCGCCTCCCGCTGGTGGCGAAGGGGCTTTTGGAGCTGGCGGTGCGTAGGTACGGCTGGCACACCCGCTCAAAATCACCACGACCAATATTGAAATTATGCGTTGCATTAGGTTGACACCAATTGCTTGTGTGTTGAGATGCTCATCAAAATACCAAAGCCAATCAGCATCGAAAGCATCGATGTGCCGCCATAGCTAATCAACGGTAGCGGCACGCCAACCACCGGCAAAATACCGCTCACCATCCCAATATTAACAAACGCATAGGTAAAAAATGTGAGGGTAATGGCACCAGCCAATAAGCGTGAAAACGTGGTGGGTGCCGATAGCGCAATCATCAAGCCGCGACCAATAATGACCAAATACAAAGTGAATAGAAACAAATTACCAATTAAGCCGAACTCCTCACCGAACACCGCAAAGATAAAGTCTGTGGAGCGTTCAGGAATAAAGTCTAACTTGGTTTGGCTACCAAGTAACCAACCTTTGCCCAACACCCCGCCGGAACCAATTGCAATGGTTGATTGGATGATGTGATAGCCCGCACCAAGCGGGTCGGCAGCGGGGTCAAGAAACGTAATCACCCGTTGCTGTTGGTAGCCGTGCAGTCGCTGCCAAATAATCGGCATGAGCGCCACCACCGCACCGAGTGCTGAGAAAATAATTTTCCAAGATAGTCCCATTAGGAAAATAACAAAAAAGCCCGACGCAAAAATAAGTATTGAAGTACCTAAGTCGGGCTGGCGCATAATTAGTCCGGTAGGTATCGCCAAAATCAAACCCGCTACAAAATAATCCTTTACGCTCAAGCCCTCTTCGCGCAAATGGAAAAACCACGCTAGCAATAACGGCATCGCAATTTTCATCATTTCTGAAGGTTGGATCACCATTACGCCGAGGTTTAACCAACGCCGCGCGCCGTTACGAATGTCACCAAATAGCGCCACCGCAATGAGTAAGCCTAAGGCCATTACGTAAAGCGGTACCGCAAAGCGCATCAGTGTTTGCGGTGAAATATTGGCCATGACCCAAAGTGCCATAAGCGCAAAACAGAAATTCCGAAACTGCCCTAAAGCTCTGGCAAACGTGTCGCCACCAGAGGCTGAATAAATGATCGTAAGACTAAGGGACACTAAAACGATCATTGCCAGCATCAATGGTCCGTCGATCCGACGCGCGATTAAACTATAGCCGCGTGAAAAAATCTCTCTCACTTTTTCACCTCGTCTGGACTGTTATTTTTTGCGTCGGATACCGTATCCGGCTTTCGATCTAAGTAATAATCAAAAATTTCCTTTGCGATCGGTGCAGCTGTAGCTGCTCCAAAACCGGCGTTCTCCACCAATACAGCCAGCGCAATGGTGGGTTTGTCAGCAGGTGCATAGGCGATGTACCACGCATGATCGCGCAGCCGTTCGGCGACCTTGCCGGCAATGTACTTATCGCCTTTCAAGCCGAATACTTGTGCTGTGCCAGTTTTACCCGCGCTCACATAAGCCGCCTTGGCAAACACGCGGGCGCTGGTGCCTTCCTTGGCGACGCCCTCCATCGAACGCTGAATTACTGCAAGATTTTGTGGATTCAGCTCTATTTTGGTGAGCACCGGCGGCACGTCTTTTGCCAAACCCGTTGCTGCATCTCTAATTTGGCGAATCAATCTGGGTTGCGAGGCAATGCCGTTATTGGCGATGATCGCTGTAGCGTGAGCCATTTGTAGTGCGGTATAAGCGTTATAGCCTTGGCCAATGCCTGCTGAAATACTATCACCGGTATACCATTTTCGGGCTTCGCTACTGGCTCTAGCGAAACGCTTTTCTTTCCAGCTACGCGACGGCAAAATGCCCTCAACTTCGCCTTCAATATCAATGCCTGTTTTGGTGCCGATACCCAATTTGCCTAGAAAGGCGGCGGTTACATCAATATCGGTTTCGAAAGCCAATTGATAGTAATAAGTGTTGCACGATTCCACAATGGACTTATACATGTCTACAGTGCCGTGCCCGCCGACTTTGTCGTCCATCCAGCGGTGCACACCCGGAATCGCAAAATAGCCAACGTCGCGAATCGCTTGGTCGGGCGTGCGCTTGCCAGACTCAAGTGCATTTAGCGCTAAAAACGGTTTCAAGGTAGAGCCGGGAGGGTAGGCACCCTTGAGTGCGCGATTGAGTAACGGCCGATCGATAGACGTATTTAGCGCATCCCAATTTGTGGGATCAATACCATCAACAAACAAGTTGGGATCAAAGCGCGGCTGGCTTACCAGCGCCAAAATATCGCCGGTCGCAGGTTCAATGGCAACTAAAGTACCGCGCGAATCTTTAAACGCTTTTTCGATTATGCGCTGTAGCTTAATATCAATGGTACTCACCAAGTTATTGCCAGCAGTCGGTTCGGACCGGGCTAACGAACGAATGGCGCGGCCACCGGCATCAATTTCAACTTGTTCTGAGCCGGTAACGCCATGGAGTTCGGCTTCAAAACTGCCTTCAATACCGAGCTTACCGATATGATCGCTGCCTTTGTAGTTACTGGCGGCGCCGCTGAGCTCAATTTTTTTTAGCTCGGTATCGTTGATGCGGCCGATATAGCCAATCGCGTGGGAGGCGACGTCGCCAAAGGGGTAGTTGCGAAATAATCGCGCGCGAATTTCAAAACCTGGAAAGCGATACTTGTTGGCCGAAAAGCGCGCTACTTCGGTTTCGGTTAGGCGATTACGAATCGGTAAGGATTCAAAGCTGCGGCTCTCTTCCATTAGCTTTTTAAAGCGGCGGCGATCGCGGGCTTGTACGTCAATTAAGTTACTCAGATCATCCAGCGCTTTTTCTAAATCCGCAACTTTGGACGGTGTGACTTCCAAGGTGAAGGCAGAAAAGTTAGCCGCCAATACTTCACCGTTACGATCCAAAATTAAGCCGCGTTGGGGCACGAGAGGGGCGACCGAAATGCGGTTCGATTCAGCCAAGGTAAAGTAATGTTCGCGCTTAACGACTTGCAAATACACCATGCGCGCAATGAGCACTAGAAATAGCACAACAACGATCAGGCCAGAGATAAAAATCCGTTCGCGGAAAATAGTAATTTCCGCTTCTTTATTGCGCATCGAACCCGAGGCCATTAGTCTTCAAAGCCTCGAATAATTTGCCGTTGGCGACGGAAGCGCGGCAAGGTAGCAATATAGTGTACAAGTAGCCAAATGACGGCCGCAAGCGCTGGTGCAATCAACATGGACCAACCCGGAAACTCACGGTTCATTAATACGTTGATTAACGCGCGCAAGCCGTGCGCTAGTAGCACAATAGCGCCAGCGTGAATTGCTTGTTCAAAAATGCTCAATTGCAATAAGCGCAAGCGTAAAAATTGCAGCGCAAATATGGCGACTACGTAGCTAAATGCGTATTGCCCCAGCACCACGCTATCGGCAACATCCATCACTAAACCCAATACAAATCCCCAGCCCATTCCGATTGTGCGTGGTTGGAATAGGGTCCAATATAGCAACACGATTAGCACGAAATCTGGGCGCATCCACAAGGTAGTACGCGGCCACGGCATGATGTTGATGAGTAGGCTCAAGAACAATAAACCAAACACTAAGCGCCCGGGGGCCGCCAAGCGCATGGGTTCGCGCGCGAGTGGTGTTAAATCCATGAGTTTCAATGGCCACCTCGGCGCGTGGACTTTTCAGATTTTTCTTTCGCTGCTTTCCTCTCTTCTAGTGGCGCTTCCGGCTTGGGATAATCATGGCGCTCAATAAACTTTAGAACAGACACAAAACGGTGTGCATTAGAAGCCGCGTAGGGCAGCGCTGATATTTTTGAAAAGGTTGTGGCCGCAGCTTTGCGGTCCACGCTAATGATAGACGCTACTTTTAAACCAGCCGGATAAGTGCCATCTATGCCGGATGTAACCAATTCATCGCCCACCTGCACGTCGCCGCCGCTGGGGATAAATTGGACATCAAGCAGGCCATCGCGTCCTGCACCCACAACGATAGTTCGTAGGCCATTCCGTAACACCATCACCGGCACAGCGTGGTCTTTTTCGGTCAACAGCGTTACTTCAGATGTCATGGTGTTAACTTGGGTAATCTGCCCCACCACACCAGTGCCATCAATGACGGCAAGCCCCGCTTTGACACCAGAGCCGACGCCACGATTGATAATCACTTTGCGCGCGGACACGTTGCGTGCATCGCGAATAATTTCGGCGAGGATCGCTTGGTCGTTAAAGCGGGGTATGGTGTTAGCCAGAGCGAGTAATTTCTGATGCTCGACCATCAATAAATTTGCTTGTTGAATGGACTGCGCGGATTGCAAAAGTTGTGCTTTGAGCGCGGTATTTTCGTCAAGCATTTGCTTTTGGCTTGAAAAAAACCGCGAAGCATCGCTCAGCGCGGCGGCAGGCATTGCAACCACTCGTTCAATCGGATTAAGCACCGCGGAAACGCCTAAGCGCACCGAGCCTAACGCCTGAAAGCGGTGATCTGCAATCATCACCGCAATAGCGCTCAAGGCGAAAAACGTGAGCCTCGCTAAGGGGCTGAGGCCGCGATTAAAAAATGGTTCGGCGTTGCTGGCTATCACAGAGAAACTAGGTAGCGCTTAGTCGCGCCACCCAGCCAAAAATTCGGTTCAAAGAACGGCGCGCTATAAACCTTGTAAATCCTATAAACGCTAGAGCGTGCCATTGCCGTGCTTAGGTTAAGCGCCGTGTCGCGCTTAATCGTTCGTAAATACCGAGCCCAAACGATCCATTTCTTCTAGCGCTCGGCCAGAGCCGCGTACCACGCAGGTTAAGGGATCGTCAGCCACAATCACCGGCAACCCGGTTTCTTCAACCAATAAACGGTCAAGTTCACGCAACAGCGCGCCACCGCCGGTGAGCACCATGCCTTTTTCGGCAATGTCGGCACCTAATTCTGGCGGTGTTTGTTCAAGCGCTGACTTTACGGCAGAAACGATGTTGTTTAGTGGATCAGTCAGTGCTTCTAAAATTTCATTAGACGAGATGGTGAACGATCGCGGGATACCTTCAGCCAAATTACGGCCTTTTACTTCCATTTCGCGTACTTCTGCACCAGGAAAAGCCGAGCCAATTTTTTTCTTAATTTGCTCGGCCGTTGATTCACCAATCAACATGCCGTAATTGCGACGAATGTAGTTAATAATTGCTTCGTCAAACTTATCGCCGCCGACGCGCACGCTGGCCGAATACACGATACCACCAAGCGAAATGACACCCACTTCAGTGGTGCCGCCGCCAATGTCAACCACCATGGAGCCAGTTGCTTCCGCAATTGGCAAACCTGCGCCAATGGCTGCTGCCATCGGCTCTTCGATCAGGAACACTTGGCGCGCACCCGCACCCACAGCGGACTCGCGAATCGCGCGGCGTTCAACTTGGGTTGAACCGTATGGAACGCAGATGACGATACGCGGGCTAGGGCGATGCCATTTGGAATCATGGATTTTTTTAATGAAATACTTGAGCATGTGCTCGGTAACGGTGAAGTCGGCAATAACGCCGTCTTTCATCGGCCGTATAGCAGTGATGTTGCCTGGCGTACGGCCCAACATTTGCTTGGCCGCATGGCCAACGGCTTGAATTGTTTTTTTGGAATTAGGGCCGCCCTCTTGGCGAATGGCCACAACGGAAGGCTCGTCGAGCACGATACCTTTGCCGCGTACGTAAATCAGGGTGTTTGCAGTGCCAAGGTCAATAGCTAGATCGGTGGATAGGTACTTCGAAAAAAACGATGCCATGGTGCGTTAGACTTTCTAAAAACGAATCTGATGAATAAGGTGTTTTGATGGTGCTGCAAACCAAATGGTTGCGCGCGACAAAACTAAGGAATTTTTCCGCACAAGTGGGCAGGGTAGTTGAACATTACCGGGCAGTAGTGCGTGATTGAAAACTGCGTGAGTGACAGGAAGTGAAAAATGCAGCAAAAAACCATGCATATTGCTGAAAATCTGCTGTTTTTGCGCCTAACAAAAATAAATTACACGTCTGAAAAAAGGCATTTTTAGCAATTCCTCTATAATAACGCAGCAACGCGTGGTTTTCATCTATAAATGCATAGAAAACGACCATAAAACCGCTAAAGCGCCTACCAGACGCCAAAACGTTGAAAAACTACGGACATTTACGCGGGCAAGACCTAAATTCACGGCGTTACCTCCCTTTCGACTCAAGTTTCAATCGACAAAACGAGCATATATGGCATTAAGTACTGAAGATGTGAAGCGCATTGCAAAATTGGCTAGAATTTCGCTCGATGACAATAAAGTTGTCAATGCTACGGATATGAAAGACAAGTTAAATGGTATTTTTGCGATGATTGAAACCCTGCAATCTGTCGATACCCAAGGTGTAATGCCGCTATCGCATCCCTTGGGCGTTTACGGCGTGTTGAATCAGCGGGTGCGCGATGATGCTGTGACTGAAATAGATAATCGCGTGGCAAATATGGCCAATGCACCAGCGACTGAAAATGGCTTATTTTTAGTACCGAAAGTGATCGAATAATGGCCGGTAATTTTGATCCGCTCACCGCCGACTTGACGCAGCATCAAACGGCTTTAATGACAAAGCAAATTTCAGCTGTGGAACTTGCCAAAGTGTTTTTGCACCGCGCTCAGGCCCACACAGAGTTAAATGCTTTTTTACATATCAACGAAGCGGCAACCGTTGCGCAAGCCAGCGCAGCGGATGCGCTAATTTCAACTTTGGGTAGTGCTTCGAGGAGCCCTGAAATAGGGCATCTTCAGCCATTGCACGGCGTGCCGATTGGGCATAAGGACATCTTCGTAACCCGCGATTGGATAACCACTGCTGGTTCAAAAATGTTGCAAAATTACGCGTCGCCTTTCGACGCAACAGTAGTTGAAAAGTTAGGGTTGGGCCAAGCTGGCATGGTCACGTTAGGCAAGCTAAATTGTGACGAGTTTGCGATGGGATCATCTAACGAAAACTCCGCCTTTGGCGCCGTACAAAATCCGTGGGATAAAACTCGCATTCCTGGTGGTTCTTCCGGCGGATCCGCCGCGGCTGTGGCCGCCGGCTTGGTGCCTTGCGCGACTGGCACAGATACCGGTGGCAGCTTGCGCCAACCCGCCGCCATGTGCGGCATTACCGCTATTAAACCGACATATGGGCGCGTTTCCCGCTACGGCATGATCGCATTTGCGTCAAGCTTGGACCAAGGCGGGCCGATGGCGCGCAGCGCCAAAGACTGCGCGCTGCTGCTCAATGCAATGTGTGGATATGATGAAAAAGATTCTACCAGTGCCCAAGTAGCGCACGAAGATTACACTGCAAAAATTTGTGAAGTGCCAGCCGACGCAAAAAAACCGTTGGCTGGATTGCGCGTCGGCATTCCCCTGCAATTTTGGGGCGAGAAAACCGTTGCAGCATTAGGCGAAAATGGCTTGCAAGCCACTAATGGCGTGCTTCTCGCGTGTTGGAACGCTGTGCAACAGTTACAAAAGCTAGGCGCTACTTTGGTTGATGTTTCCTTGCCACGCATTGGCTTATCGGTGCCTGCGTACTACGTTATTGCGCCTGCTGAAGCATCTAGTAACCTAAGTCGTTTTGACGGCGTACGTTACGGCCATCGCGCCAAAAACTACACTGATCTCGCATCGATGATTTCAAATACAAGGGCGGAGGGTTTTGGCGCCGAAGTACAGCGTCGTATTCTCACCGGCACCTATGTCCTTTGCCACGGTTACTACGATGCCTATTATCTGCAAGCCCAACGAGTGCGGCGTTTAATTGCGCAGGATTTCCAAGCCGCGCTGCAAAGCTGTGATGTACTAGCGGGCCCCGTAGCACCAACTACGGCGTGGAAAATTGGCGCGAAGAATAATGATCCGGTGGCCATGTATTTGGAAGACATTTATACCCTTGGCGTGAGCTTGGCAGGGTTGCCAGCGCTGTCCGCACCGTGTGGATTTTCAGATGGCATGCCAGTAGGCCTGCAACTTATCGCCAACCATTACAAAGAAGGTAATTTGCTTAACGTAGCCCATCAATATCAAACCGCCACGGATTGGCATTTGCGTCGGCCGGAGGGCTTTTAAATGAGTACAAACTGGGAAGTGGTTATTGGGCTAGAAACCCACGCACAGCTCGCGACTAAATCAAAAATATTTTCAGGTTCCAGCGTGGTGTTCGGGCAGCCGCCCAACACGCAATCAAGCGCTATTGATTTAGCGCTGCCGGGAACCTTGCCCGTTCTAAACGCCCAAGCCGTGCAGTTCGCCATTCAGTTTGGTTTGGCCATTGGCGCCACCATTAATCCAATGTCAATTTTTGCGCGCAAGAATTACTTCTATCCTGATCTGCCAAAGGGTTATCAAATAAGCCAATTTGAAGACCCGATTGTAATTGGCGGCACCGTTGATATTGTGTACGTTGAAGGCGGCGTAGAAAGGAAAAAAACAGTTCAGCTCACGCGCGCGCATTTGGAAGAAGATGCTGGCAAATCGCTGCACGAAGGCCTAGAAACCCCAGGCGTTTCTGGCATTGATTTAAACCGTGCAGGCACCCCACTTTTAGAAATTGTGACTGAACCTGTGATGCATTCGGCAGCAGAAGCGGTGGCCTACGCCAAAGCGCTGCATCAGTTAGTAATGTGGCTAGGCATTTGCGATGGCAATATGCAAGAAGGCTCGTTCCGCTGCGACGCCAACGTGTCTGTGCGGCCTAAGGGCCAAGTTGAATTCGGCACCAGATGCGAAGTAAAAAACGTCAATTCCTTCAAATTTTTAGAGCGCGCTATTTTGTATGAAGTGCGCCGTCAAATCGAGTTAATCGAAGACGGTGGCAAAGTGGTGCAAGAAACGCGGCTCTACGATGCTGATAAAGATGAAACCCGCAGCATGCGCAGTAAGGAAGATGCGATGGATTATCGCTACTTCCCGGATCCAGATTTATTGCCGGTCGCTATCAGCCCGGCGCAGATCGCAGACGTAGCCGCCACCATGCCGGAGCTACCTGCTGCTATGGCTGCGCGCTTCCGCGCATCTTACGCCCTGCCTGAATACGACGCCGCGCAATTGGTGACGGACAAAGCGATGGCACAATATTTTGAAGCAGTTGCCGCCAGCACCGCCAACGCGCCCAAAATTTGCGCCAATTGGGTGCTCGGCGATGTGTCGGCACTATTTAACGAGCAGCAAGCCACGTTCGCGCGGCCTTTGCTCACCGCAGCGCAACTCGGTCACTTGCTCACCCGCGTGGCTGATGGCACAATTTCAGGAAAAGCAGCGAAGGAAGTCTTAGCAGCAATGGCTCAAAGCAATACGCAGGCGCTAGATGTCGCCGATGCTATCATTGTCGCCAAAGGCTTAAAGCAAATGTCCGATCCTGGGGCGCTAGAGGTGATGGTTGTGGCGGTGATGGCGGCGAATCAAAAGTCAGTCGATGAATTTAGAGCAGGCAAAGAAAAGTCGTTTAATTCGCTCGTGGGGCAAATTATGAAAGCCAGCCAAGGACGCGCCAATCCGGAGCAAGTAAACATGTTGTTGCGCAATAAGTTAGCCGAACTAACTTAGTTTTAAGGTTGTTGTATCAAGCGCCCTGCCAAGCGCTTGGAGATGTCCGTAAATAGGGCATTTTCAGGCATAGCTTGAAGCTTGCTAGACTAGTTTTTCGCCGCAGGTACTGCTTTGGTATCAGCGGTTTTTGTGGGCGTTGGTGTTGGCGTCGCATTTTCACCAAACTTAAGTTTAACCCAACGTGTTTTTTCAGCTTCGAAACGGCTAGTAACGGCCTTACGTTCAGCCTCGGCATTGGCAATTTGCACATCAATTGCAGCACGTTCTTTTTCGGCGCGCGTAAGCGCCGCAACGAGCTCCGGTGGCGCTTCGATGGTTTTTGGCGGATTTTTGGAATCAGCGGGAGCTGTTTTCTTCACGCGCCCGGACTTATAAAACTCTAAATCGTTTTTACGCTTTTCTACTGTTTTGTCCAGGTCGGCGACACGGGACTGTTGGTTCTTCAGGCGCGCTTCAAGCTGCAGGAGCTCGCGGTCGCGCGAGGTATCAAAATCTTTCTCGGTGCTATAGCTAGCGAGCAGTGCCGCGTCTTTTATTTTTTGTTCAGCTGCAATGCGTCTCGCTTCGCGGTCTTTGATGTCTTGCGCTGCACGGGCAGCTAACTGTTCTGGCGTGAGTGGGGCTGCGTAACGCTTTAGCACCGTACCGCCCTTACTTACTTCGCTAACGGGCATTTTTGCACATTGCCACGGCATGATGTCGCCGTAGTGGGTAACGCCACGATCGTCTACGCACTTAAAGGTCGCAAGTGCAGGCGTGGTCGCGATGACGCTGAAGAGCATTAAAATGCGCGCGGTAAGAATGCTTAGCTTTGACGAAAAACGTAACATAATGAATTAGTTAGCGCCGTATTGGTTGCGATAAAGCATGATTTTACCGAGAATTTCAAATTTGTCACCTGTCGCATGTAAGTAGCTTGCAATATCATCCAGATTTGCAACAGCGATCACCGGCACACCGATATTTTTTGAGAAAGACTGTGCCGCTGACAATGGATTGCTCAGATCGGCGCCGCGTTCACATCGATCTAGCGCAATGATTACGGCGGCTGGGGTAGCGCCGGCCGCGCGAATCATATCTACCGATTCGATTTTGGACGCGCCGTCGGTGATGACATCATCCACGATAATCACCCTGCCCGCGAGCCCCGCACCGACAATTAAGCCCCCCTCGCCATGGTCTTTCGCCTCTTTGCGGTTAAACGCATAGGGTACGTTTTTTCCGCTTTGCGCCAGTGCAATAGCCATTCCTGCCGCGAGAGTGATACCTTTGTAAGCGGGGCCAAAAATCATGTCGAAATCAACGCCAGATTGCAGCGCCGCACCCGCATAAAAACGCGTGAGCGCGGCTAAACTATTGCCATCACTAAATGCGCCAGAATTGAAAAAATAGGGAGATAGGCGACCTGCTTTGGTTTTAAATTCACCAAACTTAAGGGCGCCACAATCTAGCGCAAATTCGATAAATGCATGTTTAGCCGAAAGTTGGGTCATAAGGGGGGAGGAGAGAGTGGGAGAGCGAGCGAGTGGTACTGATTTCTTCGTAAAACGCAGTCGTAAAGCCAAATTAGCGCAGAG
Source organism: Betaproteobacteria bacterium (assembly GCA_031409495.1). Lineage (GTDB taxonomy): Bacteria > Pseudomonadota > Gammaproteobacteria > Burkholderiales > Usitatibacteraceae > JANMDR01. The sequence continues at coordinate 17,826 of JANNXI010000001.1, read as the reverse complement.
TGTACCGTCGTTTTAACGCATAATCGCGGTTTTGGTTGGCGCAAACGTCATTCCGATACGCTTATCGTAACGCTAAAGTAGACGATAAAGCAAAACTTGTGCCGTTCTTCACTTACTACTTTCTATTCATTGCTATGCGCATAATTTCAGTTAACTGTAATGGCATCAGGTCTGCCACCAATAAAGGTTTGCTCACATGGCTAAAGCGCCAAAAGCCGGATATGGTGTGCCTGCAAGAACTAAAAGCCAATTTCGAAGATATTCCAGAAGAATGGCAGAATTGGAAAAACTATCACACGTATTTTCATCCCGCTGAGAAAAAAGGCTATTCCGGCGTAGGCCTGGCCACAAAAATTAAGCCAGATCGCGTGATCGTCGGCTTGGATATTCCAGAAATTGACGCAGAAGGTCGCTATTTGCGGCTAGATTTTGGCAATTTGAGCGTAATTTCGCTGTACATGAATTCTGGCTCGGCGTCTGATGAGGCGCAAGCCAAGAAAAATAACTTTATGGCGAAATTTTTGCTGATTTTGCGTGATTTAAAAGCCTGTGGTCGCGAGATAATAATTTGTGGTGATTGGAATATCGCCCATAAAGAAATTGATCTTAAAAATTGGCGCGGTAACAAGAAAAACTCTGGTTTCCTGCCAGAAGAACGGGCGTGGCTCACCACACTGTTTGATGACGTTGGCTATGTTGATGTGTTTCGCACGTTGAACCCGCTGCCAGATCAATATACTTGGTGGTCAGCACGTGGTGCAGCTCGCGAAAACAATGTGGGCTGGCGCATTGATTACCATATTGCCACTCCTGCAGTGGCTGCAACGGCCGAATATACGCGCATCTTCACGGCAGAGCAGTTTTCAGATCATGCACCTTTATCTATTGACTACACTTTTAAACTGTAAAATTTCATGTTAAGAATTAGTAAACTCACCCTAGCACGCGGCGCAAAACGTCTGCTAGAAGACGCCAGCGCCACCGTGTTTCCTGGCCATCGCGTCGGCCTTGTTGGCCCAAATGGCTGTGGTAAGTCGAGCTTGTTTGGTTTAATACGCGGCAAAAATATTCAAGACGCAGGTGATGTAAGCCTGCCTCCTGCGTGGGTTATTGCCCACGTTGCACAAGAAACGCCATCGAGCGACAGAACTGCACTGGAATATGCGCTCGATGGTGACGTGGAGCTACGCGATTTAGAAATAGCGCTGGAGGAAGCCTATGCCGCACCAAGTGACGACCATGAGGGCGGCATGGCGCTGGCTGAGCTGCATCATCGTTTTGAGCACATTGGCGGCTACGCAGCGCGTGCTCGCGCGGGCGCGTTGCTGGCAGGATTGGGCTTTCCGCAAGCTGAGCAAGAACGCAAAGTAGCGGAGTTTTCTGGTGGTTGGCGCATGCGCCTAAATTTGGCTCAAGCGTTAATGTGCCGATCCGATTTATTGCTGCTAGATGAACCCACCAACCACCTAGATTTAGACGCCGTGATGTGGCTAGAAGATTGGCTTGCCAGCTATCCCGGCACCTTGCTGCTCATCACGCACGACCGTGATTTTTTAGATGCTGTTGTTAAAAGCATCATCCATGTTGATAAGCAAAAGCTCAATGAATACACCGGCAATTATTCGGCCTTTGAAACCGCGCGCGCGATGCAGTTTTCACTGCAAGCAAGCGCCTACGCCAAGCAGCAAAAGCAAATCGCGCACTTGCAATCATTTGTAGATAGATTTAAAGCCAAAGCCACCAAAGCCAAGCAAGCGCAAAGCCGGGTAAAAACGCTCGAGCGCATGGAAGTCATTGCCGCCGCCCACGTGGATTCGCCCTTTGAATTCAGCTTCCGCGAACCAGAACATCAGCCGCGCCAGCTCATGCATTTGAAAGAAGCCAAGCTCGGTTATGAATCCCGTACCATCTTAGAAAAGGTCGATTGGCGCTTATTTTATGGCGACAAAATTGGCCTGCTAGGCCCCAACGGCGCGGGTAAATCCACGCTTGTAAAAAGCATTGCTGGAACGCTCGCGTTGAAGGCGGGCGAACGACTAGAAGCTGACAATGGCCGCGCGGTAAAAATCGGCTATTTTGCACAGCATCAAGTAGAGCAATTGCGGGTAGATGAATCCGCCATTCAACACATGAAGCGGCTTGACCCGCAAACGCGTGAACAAGAATTCCGAAATTTTTTAGGCGGCTTCGACTTCCGTGGCGCCAATGCCGACGCAGCTGTCGGCCCGTTTTCGGGCGGCGAAAAAGCACGTTTGGCACTAGCCATGATCGTCTGGCAAAAGCCAAATCTATTGCTGCTAGATGAACCCACCAACCACCTAGATATTGAGATGCGCGAAGCCGTCGCCGAAGCGCTGCAAGCCTTTGAAGGTACGTTAGTGGTGGTTGCGCACGATCGTCATTTGCTCAAAGCCACTACCGATCAATTGTGGCTAGTTGCGCATGGAAAGTTGGAAGAATTTGATGGCGATTTAGACGACTACAAGGTCTGGTCAAAAACCTATCAATCCCAGCAAAATAGCGGGTCTGCAGCAAAAGGGGCAGCCAAAAAAATCATCAGTATTCCGGTTCCTGTTAAAGTCGCAGAAGTTGCTGTGACGCCCGCCGGTAATGATAAAAAAGCCCGTAAAGTTGAAGAAGCCGTAAGCCGTCAGCGCACCTCCGAAACCAAAAAGCCGCAGCTAGTTAAGCTCGGCGTGTTGGAAGCCGAGATGAAAAAGTTGTCCACCGAAAAAGCTGATGTTGAACAATGGCTCGGCCAAGAGAGCGCCTATGCTGACGAAAACAAAGCCCAGTTGCAACGCATGTTAACGCGACAGATTGAGCTGGCAACGTTGGTAACCGATGCGGAATGGAAGTGGTTGGAATTGTCGGAGAAGTTGGAGCAGTAAAGTTCTGCGTATATTAAATTGGTGGCCTAAAGTGCTGATTTAAACGAGCGAAGCGCAATGACCAAAAGTGTTGAAAACTTATTACTAGAAATGCTTAAGGGGCTACGAAACGACGTGAAGGCTTTTCGTATGCAATACCATGACAATATGGACGAGCTAAAAAGCCGCATGTCTAGCCTAGCGCCCAGTATGATTTCAGCGAGGCGCGACGTGAATCACGGCGATGAGATTGACGCACGTCAGCAGGTCACGATGGATAAAATTGTTAAGCGTATTGAAAGTGTTGAGTAGTTGCTGGAGCTATTGTAATTAGTTGGTGAGAAGCAATGTCGATTGTCTGAAGAAGCCGTATTTTTGGGCGTCTTAGGGCATCACTTGTAAGGCCGAATCGCAATTAATTCGGCAAAGCTGTGTGCTAAACGACGCTGACAAGCAATGCTTGCTTAGGGAGGATTATGCTGTAAATCATGGCCGATACTCCTGCAGCCCTCGAGGAATTTGCGTCTAATAAGCTGGGCATTGACTCCCCCAAGCTTCTGCTGCCGTTCAATCAACACGCTTGTTGAGTTGTAAATTAGAGATAACGAATACGGAACGACCAGCTGCGGCGGAAGCGAAAGCAGGAGCCGAAAATCTGGTCTTACGCTGTAATGACCGACATTTAACATGTCAGGCATGGCTGGGAGACCAAAACGAGATCGCCCCGATACCCTGTGCTGGAATCGAAAGGGAAACTTTGGCTTACCGTCGGTTCTCGCCCATGACTCGACGAGTTCAAGATCTATCCATAGATTATCAACGGTGCCGCCGTACTCCCCGCACAGGAGTTCGCTCAATTCTCTGAAGGGCGAACGAATGGCACTCGCTATCGAAGTTGTAATGTAGTCGCTGCTATTCGCACGGATAGAAACGTCCACGAAAACCCCTCACCGCCACAACGGCGCAATCGCCCAAGCACACATTTCTAGCAGCAATACGTCGTCGGCATCAAACGCATTTTTACTGCTATTTTCAATATCAATCGTCGCAACGATGTCGTCGCTCAAAGGATTAGTGACGGGCACGATGACTTCCGCTTGCGTGGTGCTAAACGATGGCAAATAACGTGCGTCAGCTTCTACATCGTTTACCAATATCGTTTCGCGGGTGGTAACAGCCGCGCCGTTTAAGCCTTTTAAATTGCTCATGCGCCGCGTAATTGGGGCATCTTCACCGTTCCAGCCGAGCAACAGCAGCTCATCGCCCGCCACCGCGTAAATGCACACCGAGCGATGGTTGGCGTAACTGCAAATGGCGTTGGCAATCTTGCGGGCTCGCATTTCTTTAGGCTCGTTGGTTTCAGCGATAGCTAATAAATTCCGTGCGATTTGATGGCGATTTGGCATGGGTGAATTCACTGTTTAGATGCGGTAAAGATGGGCCGTAATACTAGACTCAGTACAGCAATGGTGCAATGCAGCATTCTAGCGCAAATGCCACGCACCCCGTTCGGTCAGGGGTTAACAGTGCTCAATCGATACAACGCCAACGTGCCCAATAAATTTGCCAAGAACGCCTGTTCACGGCCTTCATGCATCACTAGGCGATTTTTGACCTGCAGTCTTTTATCCGCGCACAGGGCATCAAAATCAGCTACTGTACACAGGTGAATGTTGGGCGTGTTGTACCATTGGTAGGGCAAATCTCTGCTCACCGGCATACGGCCCGCCAGCGCAATTTGTGCGCGATGCCGCCAATAACCAAAGTTGGGAAAGCTCACAATCGCTTCAGCGCCCACGCGCAGCATTTCATCCAGTACTTTTTCGGTATGGCGCATTGCCTGAAGCGTTTGCGACAAAATCACGACATCAAACGAGCCATCGGCTACTTCCAACAAACCACTTTCAAGGTTTGATTGAATCACGTTTACGCCGTTTTCAATGCAAGCAATTACGTTGGTTTCATCGTTCTCAATACCGTAGCCCTGCACGTTGCGCGTATCGCGCAGATAGGCTAATAACGCACCATCGCCGCAACCTAAATCAAGAACTCTTGCGCCCGGCTTCACCCAGCTGGCTATTACTTCAAAGTCGGCTCTAGTTATCATTTAATTGCCTCCAGTGCCTTGAAGACGCCCGTAAAATAGGCTTTTACAACGGCATGATAGTTAGGCGCATCAAGCAAAAAAGCATCATGACCATGCGGCGCTTCAATTTCTGCATAGCTCACGGTTTTTTTGGTGTCGAGCAAGGCTTTTACGATCTCGCGTGAGCGTGCAGGTGAAAATCGCCAGTCGGTAGTAAAGGAAATCACCAAGAATTTTGCGCTGGCGTTTGCAAGAGCGGCGCTTAAGCCACCGCGATCGGCGAAATCGCGTGCGGGGTCAAAATAGTCCAGTGCTTTGGTGACGCGCAAGTAGGTATTGGCGTCATAATATTTAGAAAACTTTTCGCCTTGGTAGCGCAGATAAGATTCAATTTGAAACTCTGGCTCAAAGCTAAAGCCCAAGCCCGCGCGTAAATCGCGACCAAATTTTTGCTCCATTTGGTCGTCGGAAATATAAGTGATATGCCCAATCATGCGCGCCACAGTTAGTCCGCGCACGGGGAGCGTGTTCTCGCGCGTAAACCCTCCCCCGTGAAAATCAGGGTCACTCAAAATAGCTTGACGCGCCACTTCATTAAACGCGATGTTCTGGGCCGATAAATTTGGTGCCGCCGCAATTACAAGTGCGTGCTCTAAATTATCCGGATAGCGAATACTCCAGCATAAGGCTTGCATCCCACCCAAGCTGCCGCCCATCACGGCCGCCAATTTGCTGATGCCCAAACGCGTAACTAGGCGCAACTGCGAATCTACCCAATCTTCCACCGTCACAAACGGAAAAGTTTCATCGTACGTTTTGCCCGTCGCAGGGTTCATAGAGGTGGGGCCAGTAGAACCAAAACAGGAGCCTAAATTATTCACCCCAATGACGAAGAATTTATCCGTGTCCAACGGCTTGCCGGGCCCGATCATGTTGTCCCACCAGCCGATATTGTCAGGCTCGCTCGCATATGCGCCCGCTACATGGTGCGATGCATTTAGTGCATGGCAAATTAGCACTGCGTTTGATTTAGCGGCGTTCAGCGTGCCGTAAGTTTCATAAGCCAAGGTGTAGTCGCGCAATGTCGCGCCGCTGGCCATGGCGAAAGGTTCGGCAAACTGCGCAAATTGAGGTGTGGCAAGCATCATAGAAGTCTTTAAAAAGCAAAAAGCCCAATCAGCGTTGGCTAATTGGGCTTTTATGATTGCTTGAACAAAAAACGCAATCGCCGCTTTAGCCGTATTTATTTGCATGAATGGCGTCTCACGCAGCGCCCGCAAGCTGATTATTCAAATCGGCGCACAGTGATTGTGGCGCAGAGTAGGGTTGGCGTCAAGCGGTACAATTTGCTATGACAGTGGACAATAACGCGGCCTGCTCTTTTGCGCTGTTCACGGGAAAACGCGCAAAGTCGCAACCATCAAGCCGCACGTCGGCAAAAAAACCCAAAGGGTCTTCATGAAAGTGTAAGTAGGCTTTTGACGTGCGATAAAAAGTGCCCAGTTTGCGTTCTTGCAATTTGGGTAGTGCGCGCAACTGCATGAGCAATGGCGCGAGCAAGTTTAGCGTTTCGGCGGTCGCGTGGTTCATGGAGGGACGTTATCACGTAAGATTTACCAATGACGCATTCTAAAATGAATCTCAGCAATGCCTCAATCCCTTCAATAACTAAGCGGACAGGAAATCGCATGAAAGTTCTTCCGGTCTATGCAGCCCTTTTAGCACTTCTCTTCATTGTGCTGAGCGTGCGAACCGCCAACCTGCGGCGAACGCTAAAAGTTGGTGTGGGTGATGCAGGCAATAAATTACTTTTGCGGGCCATGCGAGTACACGCAAACTTTGCGGAATACGTACCCATTTGTTTAATATTGGTGCTAATGGTGGAAGGCCAAGGTGCTACCGCTTGGGTGGTGCATGCGTTAGGTACTTGCTTGCTCTTAGGGCGCGTGTTGCATGCTTACGGCGTGAGTCAATCGCGCGAAAACTTGGTGTTTCGTGTGAGCGGCATGGCACTCACCTTCACGACGATTATTTGGTCGGCGGCCTATTTGTTGCGTTCTGCGCTATAGTAATAGTGCCTGGAGATGCCTTAAAATAGGGCTTTTACAAGCACTGCCGTAAAAGCAAAATTAACAAAGGGACGGCAATGCCAAGGTTGACAAAGACGGCAAAAATGGGCGCAGTGATCTTTGCAAAGGATGTAGAAAAGGTTGCGAACTTCTATCAATCCTTGCTGAGCATGAAAATCACCGAGCGCGATGGCAAGGACTTTATCGAGCTGAAATCATCTGGTATCGAGTTAGTGATTCACGCCATTCCTGCACGCGTTGCCATGACGATCGATATTGAGGTGCCCCCACAACGGCGTACTGAAACGCCGCTAAAGCTACTTTTCTACGTTGCGTCAATCGCCAATGCACGAAAAATGGCGCCGGTTGTTGGCGGCAAATTAAGCGGCGTTAAAAGTGAATGGTCAGCGCGCGGCTTTTGCGCTTGTGATGGCTACGATCCAGAAGGCAACATAGTACAGTTTCGTGAAATACTGACTGAAGAGAGTTAAGGTTTTTCGAGATTGCTACAACGTGAAAAGTGTTATGAATGCTGCCTGTTGAGCTGTTGAGCAGTTGCGGGGAAGACCGTTCGACCAAAGCCCAAACAGTATTCTGCTAGCTCCCGTTTGGAAGGGCACAAATTCAAGCGCTATCGAGCGCAATAACTGAATTTCGGACTAACAATAAATTTCTAGCGATTTACAACAATGAAAATACTTTCTGCTGCGTTCAAGTTTGCAACTACCATCGCCTTTATCGCTTGGTTTGCGCTCTTCGCTTATCCTTTATGGCCCACCGCAGCTCGTGCTGTCGTGCTAACCACTGTCGTGGTCTTGCTCTCAGCGATGTACGCTTATTTTTTGTTTTTTGCCAAACATTTAGATGCGCTTGGTACAAAAGTAAAGGGCAACTTTACTTCGCTGACTGGGGTGATGCGTCTATTTACTTTGCCCCGCGTGGTACTCGCGGGATGGATTCACTACTTGGCGTTTGATTTAGTGGTGGGGCTTTATATCGTAATGGACGCGCAACGCGTCGGCATCACGCATTGGTGGTTGTTGCCCGCGCTATTTTTAACGTTGATGTTTGGGCCGGTGGGATTGTTGGTGTATTTCGTGATGCGATTTTTTATGGTGTGCGTGTTAGTTTTTAGCCTAGGCACTTGCGCCGGTGCAAGCGCAATTGATGCGGCTAAAATTGTACTAGTCTACAAATTATGGCTGTAGATGCTCTAAAATAGGTCATCTACAGCCATTAAAATTACGTCCCGTTCAGCCGCTCCAAATAAGCAAGCTGCTTATCCGCATCTTCAGCCTTCAACAATTTCGCGGCTAACGGCTCAATTTCTGCCATATTACTCATTAGCACACGCTGTTTTACTGTGAGCAAATTAGCAGGGTGCATGGAAAAATGGCGTAGGCCGAAGCCCAGTAACAAGCGCGTTAGCTTCACATCGCCGGCCATTTCGCCGCATACGGTGACAGGCTTTCCAGCAGCATTGGCTTGGCGAATTACGCTTGAAATGAGCAATAGCACCGCAGGATGTAGTGGGTTATATAAATGCGCTACAGCGTCGTCAGTGCGGTCAATGGCAAGTGTGTACTGGATCAAATCGTTGGTGCCGATAGATACAAAATCGAGCTTTTTCAAAAAGAGCGGTAGGCAAATTGCAGCGGCGGGGATCTCAATCATGCCGCCTACTTTTATGTCGGCATTAAATTTTTTGCCTTCAACTTTTAGCTCGTCCTTGGCTTGTTCAATGGCTGCGAAGGTCTGGGTGATTTCTAATACGTTAGAAATCATAGGTATCAAAATTTGTACGTTACCAAATTTTGATGCGCGCAAAATTGCACGTAGCTGCGTGCGAAACAATTTCGGTTCGGCTAGGCAATATCGAATGGCGCGCAAACCTAATGCGGGATTGATCGACTGAGCGGGGCCGCCCTCTTCAAAGTTTTTGTCGGCACCAATATCCAGCGTGCGAATGGTGACAGGCTTGCCCTTCATGCCTTCGGCTACCGTTTTGTAGGCTTCGAATTGTTCTTCTTCAGACGGTAAGTCTTTACGATTCAAAAATAAAAACTCACTTCTAAATAAACCAATGCCGGTTGCACCCGATTGCTTTACGGCATCCATATCGGTCGGTAATTCAATATTGGCGTGTAGCTCGACGTTGATGCCGTCTAAGGTAGAAGCTTCAGCAGTTTTTAAGCGGCTTAACTTTTTACGCTCGATATTCCATTGGTTTTGCTTTAGCCGATACTCGTCAAGTACTGTCTTTTCTGGGTTTACGAGCACCACACCTTGCGTGCCGTCGACAATAATCGTTTCGTCTTCACGAACAAGTTGGCGCGCGTGATGGAGGGCAACGATAGACGGAATGCCTAAGCTACGCGCCAAAATCGCCGTGTGTGATGTGGCACCGCCAAGGTCTGTAACGAAGGCCGCCACTTGATGGTCTTTAAACAAAATTACATCAGCAGGGCTTAAATCATGTGCTACTAGAATCGTATCTTCTGCGCGGGTTTGCAGCTTTTCTGGCACCACATCACCTTGGCCAAGTAAGGCCGCCATAATGCGTTCCACTACTTGGCGCACATCGGTTTTGCGCTCGCGCAAATACTCGTCTTGAATATCAGCAAACTGTGCAAGAGACGCATCTAACTGTATTTTTACAGCCCATTCGGCATTGCAAAGCTCAGCGCGAATAATTTGCTTCGGCTCTTCAGAAAACGTACTGTCTTCTAAAATCATCCGATGCACGTTTACAAACGCTGCAACATCAGTGGAAAGATCTGATTTTACCGATTTCTCCAGGTTGTCAAGTTCGGTGTTCACGCGCTTTACTGCTCGTTCAAAACGTTTAATTTCACGGCCTACAAATTCTTCGGGAATCGAATAGTGATCTACTTCCACCGAAGCTTGGGAAACCAAATGCGCACGGCCAATGGCGATGCCGCCTGATACTGCAATGCCGTGCAGGGTAAAGCTCACGTTATTCTCCCTCGCCAAATTTGTCGTTAATGAGTGTTTTGAGTGCCTTCATTGCGTCCGCCTCATCTTCACCTTCAGTTTCTAAGGTGATGGTGGCACCTTTTGCGGCCGCTAACATCATCACACCCATAATGCTTTTTGCGTTCACCCGCTTGCCTGCGCGGCCAATAAATATGGCACTCTTGAACTTGGATGCCGTTTGCGTGAGCTTGGCCGACGCGCGTGCATGTAGGCCTAGTTTGTTGATAATTAGAATGTCTTCTTTAAGCATAGCGTTCAATTATGTCAATAATAAGTTGTATGGAAACAGCTAAGAAATTGGTAGCTGCAACATGCCACCGGCACCGCCTGATAATGCTTTTTCAATCAAAATACCCATTTTTTCTTCGCGATAGGTGAGTGCCTTAATGAGCATTGGCAAATTTACGCCGGCAATGCCTTCCACCTTACGTGGCATCAGCAGGCGGCTTGCAATATTGGCAGGCGTTGCGCCAAACATGTCAGTTAAAATTAGCACGCCTGCGCCTTGATCTAAAAACCGAATAAGGTCTTGCGCTTGCGGCAAAATTTCATCGGGGTCATCGTGAATCGTCACGCCTAATTGGCGCAAATACAGCGGGCGTTTGCCCATCACATGGCTGGCGCAATGCACCAAAGACTCGCCAAGGGTGCCGTGGGCAATAATCAAAAGTCCAATCATAAATTTACGGCTTAACAGTAATGAAGATGCCCTATTTTAGCGCACCACAGCTGATGCGTTAAAATTGCACCATGCAATTAAAAAAACAGCACCATTTAATCGTAAAACTATCGTCTTTGGGCGACGTAATTCACGCCCTGCCCATTGTGGCTGATGTTGCGCAACATCGGCCTGATATAGCGTTGGACTGGGCTTGCGAAGCGCCTTATGTTGATCTACTTAAGCTGCATTCGGGCATCCGGCATATTTTTGGCGTTTCGTTACGCCAGCTCAAGGCGCAGCCATTTTCGCCAGCCCGTTGGCGCACGCTGATGCAGCAGCGTAAAGCAATTGTGGAGAATGAATACGCTGGTGTGCTTGATTGCCAAGGCCTACTAAAAAGTGCATGGGTAGCAAGCTGGAATGCCGCGCCCTGTACGGGTTTAGGGCCAAATACGGTGCGTGAGCCATTGGCGGCAAGGTTTTATAATCAGCGCTTTGAAGTGTCGCGTGACTTACATGCGGTTACCCGCAATCGACAGCTTGCAGCGGCTGCATTTGGATATGCGTTGGCCGATAGCGATACGCCAACTTACGGCTTACGTGCACCAGCGGCCACAAATTTGACGACCCCATATGTCGTGTTTTTGCACGCCACCAGTCGCGATGATAAATGCTGGCCCGTTACCAATTGGGTTGCGCTGGGTACCGCGTTGAATCTGCGCGGCTATACAATTGTGCTGCCGTGGGGGAGCTACGCAGAGCAATTGCGTAGCAAGCAGGTCGCAGTAGCTTTGAAGAATGCGGTGGTGCCTGACAAAATGCCGTTGAGGGCGGCGGCAAGCACACCAGGAATTGGGGCAGCAAGTGTGCTGCAGGAAGCTGCCTGTGTCGTCGGTGTAGATACAGGACTTGCGCACCTTGCGGTGGCCTTAGGGCGGCCTACGGTTGGCTTGTATTTAAGTACGCAACCCGCATTAACGGGTTTGTTTCCAGAGTCGGCAACGGTGATTAATTTAGGCGGCGGATCCCGTATGGCGCCAGCACAGCTTGATGCGGCAGTGGTGGAAGCCACGGTGCTGCAGGTGCTTAATTCGTGATTCGATTTTGCTATCACCTGCTGTGGTGGTTTATTTTGCCCTTGGTGCTGGCAAAGCTTATCTGGCGCGGCGTTAAAGAACGTGGCTACTGGCAACATATTGCAGAGCGTTTTGGTTTTTATGCCAACCAAAAGAGCGCACCGATAATCTGGATTCACGCCGTATCTCTTGGCGAAACCCGTGCGGCGGCTTTGCTAATCCCCGCACTGCTGAAAAAGTTTCCTAATCAGCAAATTTTGCTAAGTAGCATGACGGCGACTGGGCGGCAAGCCGCAATAGAGATTGCTAATAGATTTGAGCGGCGCGTACTGGTGTGCTTTGCACCCTACGATAGCTACGGCGCGCCTAGCCGCTTTTTGCGGCATTTTACGCCGCAGATAGCCGTCATTATGGAAACTGAAATTTGGCCCAACATGGTGGAAGCCTGTTATTTAAGGCATGTTCCGTTGATACTTGCCAATGCGCGCTTGAGTGAAAAATCGCTGCAGGGTTACCAAAAATTTGAGCCCCTTAGAACGCTTATCGCATTGGCACTATCGCGGTTTCATGCCGTACTGGCGCAAGCACATGCTGATGCCGCGCGATTGCGCACCCTTTGCCCGCGAGTTAATGTGGTGATCGCAGGCAATATTAAATTCGATGCGCTACCCGATGCGCAGTTGTTAGCGCGTGGGACGGAATGGAAAAATGCGGTTGCGCCAAATCGCATGGTGTTGTTGTGTGCGAGCACGCGTGAGGGCGAAGAAGCGTTAATTTTAGCTGCCTACGCCAAGGCTGAATGTGCAGTGCTGCGCGCCCGTGCACTGCTGGTAATTGTCCCGCGCCATCCGCAACGCTTTGATGCAGTGACGGGCTTAATTGCAGATGTTGGTTTGTGCAGTTTTCGACGGTCTAATATTCCTGTAGATGCCCTAAATACAGATGCCTACAGCCATATTGATGTGTTTTTGGGTGATTCAATGGGCGAGCTTTATGGCTATTACAGTATGTGCGATGTGGCTTTTGTCGGCGGCAGTCTAGTACCCACAGGCGGGCAAAATTTAATCGAAGCAGCAGCCTGTGCCAAGCCAATTTTAATGGGGCAATCGCAATACAATTTTGCGCAAGCGGCAGCACATGCGCTAGACTGCGGCGCAATGCATACCGTTGAATCTGCCGATGCGCTCTGCGCGCAATTTGCTATTCTCTGTGGCGACGCCGATCAGCGTCGGGCGAAGGCACTTGCCGCGCAAAACTTTGCCGCCGCCTACCAAGGGGCAACATTGAAGACCGTAGAAGTTATTGATGCTGCGATAGGTGAAACAGTGGCGCGCGCAGCGGTGTAAGTTGCCCCCGTAAAAATTAAAATCCCTGAAGACGCCCTAAAATAGGGTGTCTTCAGGGCTTTTTTGCGCCTAAATGGCTATTTATTTAGCTACTAACATCCGGTTTACTTCGGCCAAGTCTTCTTCTTTCAGCGAACCAACAGCCGATTTTAAACGCAATTGCGACATCACCGTGGTATAGCGTGCGGCTTGCAAATCGCGACGTGCTTGGAACAATTGTTGTTGCGCGTTAAGCACGTCCACGTTGGTACGCACGCCCACTTCTTTGCCTAGCAAGGTTGAATCAAGTGACGCCTTGTTTGATGTTAACGCGGCTTGTAATGCGTTAACTTGCGCAATGCCGTTGGTCACACCAAGGTATGATTGGCGTGCACCTTGCGCTGCGCTACGACGAGCGCGTTCTAAGTCTTGTTCGGTGCGGTCTTTATTGGCTAAAGCTTCGCGGACACGCGATTGCATACCGCCGCCCGTGTACAACGGCATGTTTAAATTGACGCCAACGCCAACCGAGTTACCCCAGCGCCCGGCACCCGGTGGCAAGGAACTTTTGGCGGCGTAGCTGCCGCCCAAGCTGGCGCTAGCGTTCACGGTCGCGCTTTCTCCGAGCTTTTGCTTTTCGACTTCTTGCGCGGCGATAGCAAACGTCGTGCGGAGTTGGGCTACGGTAAAGTTACCGTCTTCAGCCGTTTTTACCCACGCTTCCATGTTGGCGGGTAACGGTTGCGTCAGCTTCACGTCTGGCTGAAGAATACTTAAATTGTCAGGTAGTTTGCCGATAATACTTTGCAGCGCGCGGCGCTTGATTTCTAAATCATTCTGATCAGCAATTTCGCGTGCTACCGCTAAGTCAAACCGTGCTTGTGCTTCATAAGTATCCACAATGGTCGACGTACCAACTTCAAAATTGCGTTTGGCCTGCGCTAACTGCTCGGAGAATGCCTGCTTTTGGGCAGCAGATAAGGCAGTATTGTCTTGCGCTAACAGCACATCAAAATAGGCTTGTGATACCCGCACCATTAGGTCTTGGCGCGCATCGGCAAGTTTGGCGTTAGCGGAAGTAATCGATAGTTCGGATTGTGAAATATTACGGTCGTTTACGGGGTTATAAAGTGGTTGAAGCAGCGATAAAGTGTAGCTTGGCGTGGTGGTAGACGACGTGGATAAACCGCTGCGCTGGCTATCTGCGAAATTAATGCCGGCAGCTAAACCCGCGCTCCATTTATTGGCTGCTTGCGCCTGGGGTAAGCGTTCTTGCGCGGCGACGTTTTCGAACCTGGCCGCTGCAAAAGCGGGGTCTTGCGCCAACGCATCGCGATAAATGCCGATCAGATCAACCGCCACCGCATTGCTGGAATTGAAGAAGCAAATGATTGCAGCTGCGATTAATTTCTGTTTCATGACGATTATCCTAAAGAGTTCAAAAATATAAAAATACTAATTTAGTAAAGCGCAATACTGCTGTCGATAGTTTTCGACCATGCATCAATGCCTCCGGTAAGATTATGCACGTCCTCAAAGCCTTCGCGCTGTAGCAATGCGACGACTTGCAGGCTACGCACCCCGTGATGGCAAAAAACGATGACAGAACGGCTGGCGTCAATCTCTGAAACCCGCGCTACCAACTGTCCCATGGGGATGTGTTGGCTATTGGGCAGCGTGGCAATGGTTACTTCCCAGCTCTCGCGAATGTCCAACAATAGCGGGGGCTTTGCGTTTTTATTGCTGGGCGCAACGGCAGTGTCAGCCAGCCAATCGCGCGTTGCAGTTACTGTGATTTGTGGCACCACTGGGTCTAGAACTTGAAGTGAGAAGGCTGCGCCACGCCAATTAGCGGCGGCACCACGGTTTCAAATAAAACAGTGCTAATGATGCTGCCTTTGTCACCGGCCTGATACAAAATAGCCTGCATGGCCGGTGCTTGACCGACGATGGCAAACACCCGGCCTCCGGGATACAAATGCTGAAAGAATGCAGACGGCGCCACCGGCACCGAACCGCCTAAAACAATAATATCGAATAGGCCGGAGATGCTTGTAAATAGGCCGTTTGCAGTCTCTTTAGCGTCTACTAATTTAGTGTCAATATTACCAATATTTGCGGCAGTAAAGTTCTTTTTGGCCTGCGCTAAAAGCGTTTTATTGCAATCAACAGTGAGCACCTGTGCGCAACGCGATGCCAGCAAGGCTGCCAAATAACCGGAGCCTGTGCCAATATCCAATACCCGATCACTGGATTTGGGCATCACTTCTTGTACGGCACGTGCTTCCAGTTTCGGTTCCCACATAAATTCGCCGTCACCTAGCGGAATCGCCATGTCTACAAAGGCCAAATCTTGGTGTTGTGACGGCACAAAATCCTCGCGTTTAACTTCATGCAGGCTATTGAGCACAGCGCCGTCGAGCACATCCCACGTGCGAATTTGCTGTTCCACCATGTTAAAGCGGGCTAAATCGTTATCCATTAAATGGCTCTTTTTTGTTGTGTTGGCAAGGGACTAACATCATAACAAATTGCGTCGCCGGCAAGGTATCGCGGGCAAATAAGCGGGTCCAAAAATTTAAGCCTAATCGGCCTTTAATGCGTGCACCATCATGTCGGTGTAGGTGTGTAAATAGGCGTCGGGATCAATATTTAGGCCGCAACATACATCAAATGAATTGCGCCACAGCATTAACATCACCATTGGCGCCGCACAAATGCGCTCCGTATATTGGGTTGAAACCGCCCTAAATTCGCCACTTTTCACGCCACGCTCAATTACAGTTTTAAATAATCCTTCACCACGGGTCATCACTTCGGCGTGATAAAACTTGGCAAGTTCAGGAAAATTGCCCGCCTCCGACATCATCAACTTAGAAATGCCACCAAGCTTTGTTGATGCAATTTGATTCCACCACGCGCGAATCAATTCTTCCAGCAACGCGGTAGCGGGTTTATCGGAATCCTTTAAATACTGCTCAAACACCGCAATCCGCGACACAATACCCTCGCGCACCACGGCTTTAAAAAGATCATCTTTACTATCAAAATAAAGATATAGCGTACCTTTGGAAACGCCCGCCCGCTTGGCGACATCATCAAGGCGAGTCGATGAAAAGCCGCGCTCCACAAACAGCTCTAACGCCGCGTCAACGAGCTCTAACGGCCGCGCGTCTTTACGCCGCTCCCAGCGCGGCTCTAGGCTAGCGCTGGTGATGGCATCGTTTACAGAAAGGGTTGCAGTGGCTCTAGAAGACATGGGCATAAATTAAAATTAACAATACGTTACTGACTAACAGGTCATTAACATACCTTTGTTTGGTGCTGGCGTCAAGTTTGCTAGGGCGCACAACTTGTTTACACGACAGACGCTGAATCAGTTAGTCTTACGCTTTCGCTAGGGGTTCCCGCACAATTTTTGCGGGATGAGAGAGTCCCTTATCACCTGATCCGGGTCATGCCGGCGGAGGGAAGCGTGAATGGTGCGCAACTGGTGCGTCATTCAATCTTCAGCACCCCGCCTGCATCCCAATATTTTGTATTTTAATTTTGGAGCACGCCATGAATGCTGTTGTAGATATCTCCGCAAAATCCGCCGACAAACCAAAACCGTTCCACGAATCCGAAGCCCATGTGGACGAAGCGGCTGTTAAGCCCCTGCCTAATTCGCGCAAGGTTTATGTCCAAGGTTCGCACCCAAATATTCAAGTGCCAATGCGCGAGATTTCGCAGTCTGATACACCGCTCGCAATGGCCAATGGGGCGTCTGAAAAAAACCCCGCAATCTATGTGTATGACACTTCAGGCCCATACACCGACCCCACCGCAAAAATTGATATTCGTCATGGCTTGTCACCGGTGCGCGACCCTTGGATTGTGGCCCGTGGCGACACTGAGCTGCTGCCCACACTTAGCTCCGAATACGGACGTGCGCGCTTGCATGACCCAAAGCTTGCCGACATGCGCTTTAACCTCACGCGCCATCCGCGTCGTGCGTTGCCGGGCAAAAATGTATCGCAGATGCACTACGCGCGCCAAGGCATCGTCACGCCTGAAATGGAATACATCGCCATTCGCGAAACCCAGCGCCGCGATAATTTGCCTGAACTCATCACCAAGCAGCATCCAGGTGAAAGTTTTGGCGCTACGTTGCCACGTATCATTACGCCAGAATTTGTGCGCGATGAAGTTGCTCGTGGTCGCGCCATTATTCCAGCCAACATCAACCACCCAGAAGCCGAGCCAATGATTATTGGCCGCAATTTCTTAGTAAAAATTAATGCCAACATCGGCAATTCCGCCGTGTCGTCCAGCATTCAAGAAGAAGTAGAAAAAATGACCTGGTCCACACGTTGGGGCGGCGATACGGTAATGGATTTATCAACTGGTAAAAACATCCACGAAACCCGCGAATGGATCATCCGCAATTCACCCGTGCCCATCGGCACTGTGCCGATTTATCAAGCACTAGAAAAAGTGAACGGCAAAGCCGAAGACCTCACATGGGAAATGTTCCGCGACACGCTAATTGAGCAGGCTGAGCAAGGCGTTGACTATTTTACGATTCACTCCGGCGTACTGCTGCGTTACATCCCGATGACGGCAAAACGCATGACCGGCATCGTGTCACGCGGCGGCAGCATCATGGCCAAATGGTGCTTAGCGCATCACAAAGAAAACTTCCTCTACACCCACTTTGAAGACATTTGCGAAATCATGAAAGCCTACGATGTGTCCTTCAG